>JAJRVV010000017.1 GCA_024277135.1 Chloroflexota bacterium
GCTGGCTTGGAGGCGCGTGGGATTGACCCATACATTGCCGCCGGACGCAGCCCCCATCATCAGGGCTGGCGCGCCTTTTTCCTGGATAATCCTGACCCGCCACCAGAGGATGCTTCGGTGAAGGAGCAAATGGCTTACAAGCTGCGTACCGAAATTGGTAACGCTCTCTATCGTTTGCGCAAATCGACGGTTAAACCTGTGATTGGCATCATCAAGGAAGTGTTGGGCTTCCATCAGTTTTCTCTGCGCGGGTTGTTCGCTGCTACTGGCGAATGGACGCTGGTTTGCCTGGCTTATAACCTGAAATGGCTGCATACCTTGCAGATTGGTTAGCGGGGAAGTCGTTGCCCCCTGCCTGGCGCCCGGAAACGGGGCGTAAAACCGTGTTGAATTCATGATTATGAGGCCGATATGAGTTGCAACTGCCCGTTTTCGTTCTTTGAAAGCATCATATGTCTATCTTTGGGCTGTCAGAGGATACTTTTCCGACAGCCTGCTAGCTCTATCCTCTATCTCTAGCTATTTGCAGGGGAGCGTGGGAACGAGAGGCGGGAGCGATGCCTAGAAAACAACAGCATCTTATCCTGGCTTGGGCGGAACTTCACCAGGTAGAATTGTTAGAAGCATGGCAGTTAGTTGAGCGGCAAATGCCGTTACAGAAAATCGAAGGGTTAAAATGAGCATCTATTCTACTCCCTCTGCACAATCGCGGCTCTATCGCATTGTTGCTTTCCGGATTATTGGCGACTATACGATACAGATGAAGTTTGACGCTGGCGTTGAGCAAATCGCAAACTTAGAGCCAATATTACACGGGCCTATCTTTGGGCCGCTGCGCGCTCTGGCCTTGTTTAATCAAGTGTCACTAAACCCGGATTTTGGCGCTCTGGAGTGGCCTAACGGAGCGGACATTGCCCCAAATGTGCTGCATAATTGGTCAACCTATGCGCCCGAAATCATCAAACGGGATCAAGAATTAGGGTTTTACGCAGTTTCTTCGTGAAATGTAACCCCGCTTTCCAGCCTGCTATGTTCATCATAGACGCTCATCTCGACCTGGCTTACAATGCGCTCAATCACGGCCGTAACCTAACCCTGCCTGTCTCCCAAATCCGAGCGACGGAAAACGGCCGTTGCCCCGAAGGCATCGCCACCGTTTCCATTCCCGACCTGATGGCAGGCGGGGTAGGCGTAGTGTTTGGCACGCTGTTCGTCACCCCCGCCAGCCGCAGGGACATTCCTGGCGAGCCGGTGTACCACAACGCCGCGGAGGCCCACGCGCTGGCCATGGCCCAACTTGATTATTATCACCGGCTGGCCGATGAGGATGAGCGGGTGCGGTTAGTCGGCAGTCAGGCAGATCTGGATGCAGTTTTGCAGAGTCATGAGGAGGGGAAACGGCCGTTGCTGGGCATTGTCCCCCTCGTGGAAGGGGCGGACCCCATCCGTGAGCCGGAAGAGGCGGAGATGTGGTACGAACGGGGGCTGCGGCTCATCGGCCCAGCCTGGGATGATACCCGCTATGCCGATGGCGCCTGGTCGGGCAACAATCGCGGCCTGACCCAAGCGGGGCATCGGCTGCTGGAAGTGATGGCCGATTTGGGCTTCATCCTGGATATCACCCATATGAGTGAAAAGGCCAGCTTGACGGCGCTGGAACGCTATGAAGGCACGGCCGTGGCCAGCCACAGCAACGCCCGCCGCCTGGTTCCCGGCCAACGGCAGCTCAGCGACGACCAAATCCGGCTGATGGGGGAACGGGGCGGCGTCATCGGCGTGGCGCTGTACAACAAATTCCTGCGCGCCGGGCACGCCTACCGCGACCCTAAAGAGCGGGTGACGTTGGCGCACGTGGCGGCGCACATTGACCATATGTGCCAACTGTTAGGCAGCGCCGATCATGTGGGCATCGGCTCCGATTTTGACGGCGGCTTCGGCGCGAGGGACATCCCTTTGGAACTGGACACGGCCCGCGACCTGGGCAAAATCGGCGCTCACCTGGAAGAACGGGGGTACGAACCGGCCGATGTGCAGAAAGTGATGGGGGATAATTGGCTGCGGATTTTGCGGAAAGTTTTGTAATTGGCGACTGACGAGACCTACGAGGTTTAGGAAACCTCGTAGGTCTAGCTGCAAATTACTCCGCCACCACCCGCACAATCCCCGAAATCTGCCGAATTCTTTCCAGCAGTTCCGGGCAACCATCCGTGTTTTGGTTGGGGAAGTCCATCGTCAACCCTTTTTCCAGCAGGCGCAGGCTGAGCTGGTCTTTGCCCTGGTATTCGCCCGCTAATTTTACCGCTTCCCGGCAAATGCCGCGCCAGTTGCCCGCCGGGCTGATTTCCACGATGACCTGGCGCGAATGTGTGAGGTGGTGGCGTGACGCGCGGCCGTTTCCGATCATCGGCTTTTGTTTTGAGGCACGGCCGTTTCTCTCAGCCGGAGTGGTGTTCCCCGCCATCTCATCATCAAAATTGGGTGGCGGCGGCGGTGACTGCCCATAAACCGGCGGTTCCGGTTCCGCCACCCGGCGGGGAGCCGGACGGCTTGTAGCCGGGGCCGGTTTCTGTTGCTTTTTGGGACGAGAAATGGGTGGCGGGGCGTCTGGGGTACGGCCGTCCGCATCCTGCGCCACCGTCACATTCGTCCGCACTGCATCCACAATCACCGTGACGCTGTCATCCTGCGCCTGCACCTTGCCCCGCACCACCATGATCTTATCCACCGCCACCGACTCTCGGCACTGCGCCCAGGTGCGGGGGAAGAAGATCAAATCCACCCGGCCATGTAAATCTTCCAACGCGGCAAAGGCCATCGGGTCGCCCTTTTTAGTGGTGTGCGGGCGTAGATAGGCGATCATGCCGGCCATTTTGACGGCGCGGCCGTTGCTGTTGGCGTCCAGGTCAGAGGTGAGGGTGAAGCCGTTGCCATTGCCGTTTTGCAGAGGGGCCAGCGCCCGCTCCAACGGATGTTCGGAGAGGTAGACGCCGATCAGTTCCTTCTCCCAATCCAACAATTGGCGGTGATCAATCGCTTTCACCCGCGATTCGGGATGCAGCAAATCAACCGCAATCGTCAGGCTGGGCGTGGACGCGGCGCCAAACAGGCTCATCTGCCCGGCGGCGCTGGCTTCATGCGTTTGGCCGCTGTAACTGAGCATCCGATCCAGCCCATCCAAAAATTGGGGGCGGCTGGCCCAGGCGTCAAACACGCCCACTTTGATCATCGATTCCAGGGCGCGTTTCCCCACCCGGCGCAAATCCACCCGGTTACACAAATCTTCCAGGTCGTTAAAAACGCCGTTGCGCCGCTCATCCAAAATGAGTTGGATGGCGCCTTCTCCGGCGTTTTTGATGGCGCCCATGCCGTAGCGGATGACGGGACGGCCGTCACGTTCCTCAATCGAAAAATCCAAGTCGGCATGGTTGATTTCCGGCGGCGCCACTTCGATGCCCATTTTGCGCGTGTCGGCCAGATATTTCGCCACCTTCTCCGTGTTGTCCCGCTCCACGCTCAACAAGGCTGTCATGTACTCCACCGGATAATGCGCCTTGAGAAAAGCGGTCTGGCAGGTGATGACGGCATAATCAGCCGCATGACTCTTGTTGAATCCGTAGCGGGCGAAAAACTCAATATCCCCCCAAATCGCGTCGCACACCTCTTGCGAGTAGCCCCGCTCCATGGCTCCTTTCGTAAACTGGATGCGATGCTGATCGATCAAATCCTTTTTCTTCTTAGACACCGCCTTGCGGATCATGTCCGCTTCGCCCGGCTCATACCCGGCCAAATCGGAGGCGATGCGAATGATATCCTCCTGATATATGATTATTCCGTAGGTATCATTTAGAATGGGTTCTAAATCTGGTGTATGATATTCAACCGCTTCTTCACCGTGCATCCGGCGAATGTAGGAAGGGATATTCTCCATCGGCCCCGGTCGGTACAGCGAAATGGCGGCGATGATGTGGTCAAACCGGCGCGGCTTCATCTCCATCATCAACCGGCGCATCCCCGACCCTTCCACCTGGAACACGCCCAACACATTCCCCTGCCCCAGCATGTCAAACAACGCCTCTGGCTTTTTCTCCGGGTCTGGCCCCACATGGCCCATGTCGTAGGGGATGTTTTCCATGGTGTACTTGACGCCGTGCCGTTGTTCGATCAACTGCGCCGCCTTCCGCATCACCGTCAACGTACTCAACCCCAGGAAATCCACCTTGAGCAAGCCCATGTACTCCACAATTTCCATCGGCCACTGCGTCACCGATTGGATGCCGCCCAGCCCTTTGGCGCCGCTGGTGGGCCGGTTGAGCGGCACATACTCCACCAGCGGTTTGTCGGCGATGATGACCCCGGCGGCATGGCTGGAGGCGTGGCGGGAGACCCCTTCCAGATTTTTGGCCGTATCAATCAACTGGCGGGCGGCCGTATTGCTTTGGTATTTCTTCGCAAAATCGGACGAGAAAAACTCATGCCCTTTGGTCAACACATTCTCGATTTTGACCGGTTTGCCCGGAATCGCCGGGATCATGCGCGCAATTTGATCCACGTCTGGCAGAGGCATATCCAACGCCCGGCCGACATCCCGAATGGCCGCCCGCGCCCCCATGGTGCCAAAAGTGATGATTTGAGCCACCTTGTCCTGGCCGTATTTGCGCACCGTGTATTCCACCATATCATGCCGCTGGTCATCGGGATAATCCAGGTCAATGTCGGGCATGGAGACGCGGCCGGGATTGAGAAACCGCTCGAAAATCAGATCGTTTTGCAGCGGGTCTATGCCGGTGATGCCCAACGAGTAGGCCACCACCGAACCGGCCCCGGAACCGCGCACATTCCACCAGATGTCGGCTTTTCGAGCAAATTCGCACAAATCCCAGACGATGAGGAAGTAAGTGTCAAAACCCATGGTGTGGATGATGTTGAGTTCATGATTGAGCCGGTTATGCAGCGCCTCATCTTTGGCCGCTCGATCTTCGCCGTATCGCCATGCTAACCCCTTTTGGCAGAGGTGGCGCAGGTAGGTTTGGGCGTCAAACCCTGCCGGCACATCGAACAGGGGAAGATGATACCCTTTGGGTTCCAGATCGATGTGGCACATTTCGGCAATGAGCAAGCTGTTGGACAATGCGCCGGGGATGTGGCCGAACAGTTTGTCCATTTCGGCGTAGGATTTGAGGTAATACTCTTTGTTGGACAGCCGCATCCGGTTAGGAGTTTGGATAGTGTTGCTGGTTTGGATGCAAAGGAGAACGTCGTGGGGGTCGGCTTCTTCGGGCGTGGTGTAATGGACATCGTTGGTGGCCAGGAAGCGCAGGCTGTATCGTTCTGCCATTTCCAAAAGCTGGTTGTTGACGGCCGTCAACTCTGGAATATCATGCTCCTGCAATTCGATAAAAAACCGCTCCGAGCCAAACACGTCCAGGTAAAAGCCCATCAACTCATGCGCCTTGCCCATTTGTCCCCGATTGATGGCGCGCGGGATTTCGGCCGCCAGACAGCCGGTGGTGGCGATCAAGCCTTCGCTGTGAGCGGCCAGAAAGTCGTGGTCAATCCGGGGTTTGTAGTAATATCCCTCTAGTTGGGAAGCGCTGGCAAGTTTGAGTAAATTCAGGTAGCCGGTCTGGTTTTCTGCCAACAGCAATAGGTGAAAACGCTCTCGATCCAATTGGGAATCCTTGTCCTGCATACGCCGGGCGGCCACATACGTCTCCACGCCGATGATGGGTTTGACGCCCTGTTTCTTGCAGGCGCGGTAGAAGGGAATCGTGCCGTACATGGTGCCGTGATCGGTGAGCGCCAGCGCCGGCATGTTCAATTCCTTGGCGCGGGCGGCCAGGTGATCAATTCGGCTCAACCCATCGAGTAGGGAGTATTCGCTGTGGACGTGCAAATGGACGAATTGTTCTTGGCTCATACGTTTCCTTGGTCGTTTACAGAATGGATCAGGGCTGGCGCAGTCCTAGAGGTGCGACGCACTTTCCGTAAGTGCGTCGCACCTTAGTAGTTCGTTTTTCGCTTTACGTTAGACGTTTTGTTGTAATACCCCACATGGGCACGAGTATAACACAATTGTTCGATGCCCAATGTTAAAGAAATGGATATTTTAAGATTGAATTTGAGCGGCGAGATTTGCCAGAGCACGGCCGTTTGGCGCTTCCCCCATTCCTTTGTACAATCCGCCCGCTATGGAATTTCAAATCAAGCGTGTCTTTGTTGAGGATGAGCCTACACGATGTTACCATCTCTACAACCAACAGGAAAAGTTAATCCTCGTTGCCGATCACGACACCCCCTGGCTGCCAGATAATTCCCACCACCAGGTGCGCTTTGCCCGGGCTGATGGGGAATTAGTGGCGTCGCTGGATTTGCCCTGGCAAGCCGATGAGGCCAATAATGGGATGATGTTCACCCGGCACGCCATCATTCTTAACCATGCGGTGTACGCCATTATTACCGTGTATTGGGCCAGCGACGAGATGGGGAGACGGCCGTACCTGATCATCGAAGTAGAGGATCACCGCTGGTTTGCCATGTGCCGCCGCCCGGAACTGTTTGATTTTGCCATTTACGATGAAGTGCCGGCCAACTTGACGATTGTGGATGAACTGTTGGAAGAGGAACTGCCCCCGGCGGTCGGGTTCCTACGCGCGGCTGCAGACGGCCGTCAATTCGACCTCTCATTACCGGGCAACATCCTGCAAAAAACGGCCGTCATCGCCCTGTCCATCCTCTTTCTCCTTGACCGCCCACCACAAAAAACAGCGGGCGAAAACCCAAGCTGACTGCTTTACATTTCCGCCAGCGGTCGACAGACATCTGGGTCAACATCAGCGTCACGGGTCGGGGTGGGTTGGCTGCTTCTCAATCTCCATCTTCTTCAATCGGTACAGCATCTCCTGCGTCAACTGCCGGTGCTTGCCGGTGATGTCCGCCTGGATGCCAAACAACAGCGTAATTACGCCCACCAGCAGCAACCCCGTCCCCACCGTGATCGATTGCGAGAACCGGCCCACCCCGCTTTGCCCCGTCAAAAAGAAATAACCGAAGCGGCCCCACAACCCCAACCCCGCCAAAATAAAGGGCAAGGCGATGTAGCTAAAGGTGCGCAGCGGCTCATAAAAGGCGTACAGCCGCAAAATCGTCCCCCCCTGGGCTTTGATGAAATGCCACATATTGCGTTGAAGGCGGGACGGCCGTTCCGTCTCATTCACGTCAATGGGCACACTCGCCACCGCCAACCCCATCTTGCCCGCCTGGATGATCGTCTCCAACGTGTAGCTGTATCGGGTCAGGATATTCAGCCGCAGCGCCGCCTCCCGCGAATAAGCGCGAAAGCCGCTGGGCGCGTCCGGCACGTTGACGCCGCTGACGGTGCGCACCAGCCAGCTCCCCAGTTTTTGCAACCGCTTTTTGATGGGCGAAAAATGGAGAATCCGGTCAATCTGCCGGTTGCCGACGACGATGTCCGCCGCCCCCGCCGCCACCGGCCCGGCCAAATCAGGGATGAAGCGGCCCGGATATTGATGGTCGCCGTCGGTGTTGACGATGATGTCCGCCCCCAGCCGCAGGCAGGCGTCCAGCCCGGTTTGGAAAGCGCGGGCCAGCCCCAGGTTTTGCGGATGGGTGACGATGTGGTCTACGCCGAGTGATTGAGCGATGACGGCCGTGCCATCCACGCTGCCATCATCAATCACCAACGTCTCAATACAATCCACCCCCGGAATCTGGCGCGGCAAATCCGCCAGCGTCGCCGGCAGCGTCGCCGCTTCGTTGTAACAAGGAATCTGAATAATGAGTTTCACGCCAGAGATTGTAGCGCAGGCAGGGCAAATTGTGAATTGTGAACGGGGAAGGGAATTCGAAGCAAAAGAAAAAGAGCAAATCAACCCCAACCAATCACTTTCTGTAATAGGCAGAAGGTACTTGTTTAGCGTCTAAACAAGCAATGATCAGGGAGGAATGGCGTTGAGTTCTCTCAACAGCGGCGGCAGAGTATCGGGGGCACGCTGTAACTTCACGAGGTAGTCCAGAATTGACCGCTTTTGTTGGCGACAAGTCACTAATGACGGGCAGCCTCATCACCCCGCCAACTGAAACAACACCCTGAATGACAGGATGAAATCAGCTATGCCCATGAGAGAATCCCCCCCCAATCCATCCCAGTGAAACTTTTCGGGAAGCGTTTCCCAAGCCGATGGGCATTTCGCAGTACCGGCCGGCGCAGGACATTGGCGCGCCGCCGGCGTGTATCAGCAAAATCGTTTGCGCCAGCGCAGTCTAAACCAATGCAGGATTTGCAGCAGGTCAGCTTTTTGCGGTCAGCGCAGAGAGAACATGTATACCGCTTAACCATTGTGTTATGTCCTCTATGGTATACTACTAGCAGGTCAGTTATCCAGTGGCTGACCAACCTTGTTGATGAGCACTGGAGCCATCTAAGACGGTATTGAAAGCAACGTTTTGCCGATTGGGAGTCAAGAGCCATCACCCATTTGCCTGCCGCCAAAAATACGCTCTCCACCATTCACAACAGCTTCCTATTTGTTTTCAATGCAGTCTGTTAAATAAAGAGGTGAAATATGTTTCGTGTTTTTGTGTCAGCCCGTATCAGAGAGATTGTACTCGCGTTTTTGCCGCTGCTGGCGCTCGTTCTGATTGGCTGCAGTAGCTTCGTCTATCCCGCATTTTCCCATCAAGGTAAACTGTTAGACAGCAGCGGGAATCCGGTGGCAGATGGTTCCTACAGCGTCATGTACAGACTGTATCACGTCTCATCCGGGGGAACGGCCGTTTACACCGATACCAACACCGTCAACATCACAGATGGCTATTTTAACAGCGAATTTGGGGCGTCAGACGTTGACCCCAAGATTTTTTCAGAACAGACATGGTTGGAAATCAGC
Organism: Chloroflexota bacterium; assembly: GCA_024277135.1. GTDB lineage: Bacteria > Chloroflexota > Anaerolineae > Promineifilales > Promineifilaceae > JAJRVV01. Next base: position 8,907 of record JAJRVV010000017.1, read on the forward strand.
GTCAACGGAGAAACCCTGACGCCGCGTCAATTCTTGCGCGGCGCCCCCTACGCCTCCGGTCTGGTAGCCGGTTCCGCAGCGATTGGCTCGCAGCCTGTCACCTACACCTACAGCGCCCTGAATAACCTGGGTTCAGCCTTCTTTGCCGCCAATACAGACTCAAGCGCCGCGGGCGGCAGCGGCTTAACGGCCGTTACCACCGCCCAACTCACAGGCGGTTCAGCGTACAAAACAGACGTCGCCGCTGTACGCGGCCTGGCTGTTGATAGCGATAGCAGTTTTTCCACCGGGTCCTATGCCGGCATCTTTGTCTCCCAAGATTACAGAGGCCTCTATGCAGATGGCGGCGGCACCTATTTTGCAGCCTATTTTAATGGCAATATCTTCGTCTCGGGCGCTTGTTCAGGCTGCGCATTGGCGTTAACTTCCCAAAATGTAGGCAGCAGTGTCATTGAACCGGGAGATTTTGTAACGGCCGTTGGCGTAGAAGTCGATCCCGATTATGACATCCCTATCCTGCAAGTGCGCCAAGCAGCCGCCGGCGATACCATCCTAGGTGTAGCCGCCAGCGCCATGAGCCGCGGCAATGACCGGGAAAATGCCCTGACGCAATTGGGTTACGAAATGACGGATGGCGTTATCAACCAGAACGGGTATGTGTTGGTTGCTATGGAAGGATTGGTGCAGGCTCGTCTGCCTCAAGCATCCACCCTCAAACCTGGCGCTTTCATCACGGCCGCAGGCGCAGCCACACTCAGTATTGACAACAGCATCGCCCAGGTCATGAGCGAAGCAGATGAGAATGGTCTACAGTGGATCTTATTGAACCGCTAGGAGGGGGCAACATGATTAAAAAAGGTTTTCTGACATTGTTTGTCATCGCCAGCATCCTCTTCTTGACCGGTATCGTCACGGTTCTCTCCATGCCGGCCCCGGCCGCCAACTTTGCGCCCCAAGACCCCATGCTTTCATCTCCATCGTATCAACTCAACTGGGATGTTGTGAGCGATGGCGGCGCAACCATGCAGAGCGCGTCGTTCACCATGTACAGCACAACTGGGCAAAACGTAACCACAACGATGAGTAGCAGCGCCTACACCATGGAAAACGGCTTCTGGCATGGCGTATTTGAAAAGATTTCCGATATTTTCTTGCCGCTTATCACAAAAGGGTAAGTCAATAAGACGATGGTTTAAGGAACCTGGTTGCTTTGAGTAACCAGGTTCCTAACGGCCGTCACCCCGCCAACTGGAACAACACGGCCGTCAACTCCGGCGGCAGTTCGGCCGATAATGTGATTTCTTCGTTGTCCGACGGCCGTCTAAACGTCAACCGCGCCGCATGGAGAAACTGACGCCCTAATTTGAACGCCTGTTTGCGCCGGCTGTACACATGGTCGCACACAATCGGATGGCCGATGTACGCCAGATGTACCCGAATCTGGTGGGTGCGGCCGGTGATGGGGTGGCAGGCCAACAGCGAATACTCCTCATACGCCGCGCGCGTGATGTAATGCGTCTGCGCCGGACGGGATTGGGCGTTTCTGGCGGTGATCACCGCCATTTTCTTGCGCTGGCGCGCGTCCCGGCCAATCGGCGCGTCAATGATCGCCTCCTGCGGCTGCGCCAGCCCATGCACCAGCGCCAGATACTCCTTCTTCACCGTTCGCGCCTTAAACTGATCCTGCAAATGCCACAACGCCCGGTCATGCTTGGCCACCACGATCAGGCCGGAGGTGTATTTGTCCAGCCGGTGGACGATGCCCGGCCGTTTTTCGCCGCCCACCCCTTTGAGGTCGGGCAGATAGTAGAGAAGGGCGTTGACCAGCGTGCCATCCGGGTTGCCGGTTCCGGGATGAACCACCATCCCCGCCGGTTTGTTGATCACCAGGCAGTCGTCGTCTTGATAACGAATATCCAGCGGGATGTCCTGCGGCGTCAGTTCCGACCCCACCGGTTCGGGGCGGATGACGAGCACTTTTTCGCCCCCTTCCAGCCGTAAACTGGCTTTGGCGGGACGGCCGTCCACTTCCACCTTGCCTTCCTTAATCAACCGCTGCAACTGCGCCCGCGATAAATTGGGCAGCGCGTCGGCCACCGCCTTGTCCAGCCGCTCGCCGGGGGTATTCAATTCCAGTTCAATGTATTCGTCGCCCATGTCAAAGGATGAAGGATGAAGAACTTTCTTTTACTCATTGTTCATTGTTCATTACTCATTGTATATTCGTTTTCGCCACGACTACCGTCGCCACGCTGCCCGGCAATTGTACCTGATGAACCTCAGCGGTGAAACTGGCGGCGGCAAACAGCGCTTGAAACGACTCCCAGGTCGCCTCATCCCTGGCAAACGCCCCCTCCCGCTGGCCGGTGATGCGGAACAGCCACTTGATGAACCGGCGCAGCGGCCCCCGTCCGGTGAGATGCCCTTCCGGTACGATGACGAAACGGCCGTCAGCCGCCAACACCCGGTACACGGCAGTCAACGTCTCCGGGTCAATGATGTACTCGGTGGGAAACGTAGCCAACACCGCATCAAACGCGCCATCGGCAAAGGGGAGTGATTGCACCATTCCACGCACCAATGGCACGGCCGCGCGCCCCCGCGCCAATCGGCCCATCTGCGGCGACAAGTCCAGCCCCACCGCCACAAACCCGGCTTTTTCCAACGCCGCCAACATATGCCCCGGCCCGTGCCCCAACTCCAAAATGCGACGGCCGTGCAAAAAGGGCAGCGCCGCCCGCTGCCAATCCCGCCACGCCCCCAACGACACTAGCCAACTGACAACGTCATACGTCCAGGCCATTTCATGATACAGCAAGCGAAACCCAAACTGGATCAACATCCGCCAAACGGTATAAAATCGGTTATGCTTCTCAATTTCTGATGCCATCACTGAGAAATAATTGTATACTAAAATCAACTGTTGACCGCTTTAGCACAAGACCCTAAGGGTTTTGGAGGGTCTCATGAGATCAATTAAACGCATCGCCATCACTACCGGCGGCGGCGATGCCCCTGGCCTCAACGCCGTCATTCGCAGCATCGTGTTATCCGCGCACAACCGGGGCTGGGAATGCGTCGGCATCCGCGATGGCTATAACGGTCTGCTAAAGCCGCAGGATTTCCCGCAGGGAGGCTTGATGCCGCTGGATTTATCTGTCGTGCGCGGCATCACCCATCTAGGCGGCACAATTTTGGGGACGACGAATAAGGGAAACCCGCTGCGCTTCCCCGTGCAAAATGAGCGGGGAGAATGGGTAGAAGTGGATGTGTGCCAGGATGTGGCGGACGCCATTCACGCCCAGGAGATTGACGCCCTGATCGCCATTGGCGGCGATGGCTCGATGGAGATCGCCCATGCGCTGTGCCGGAAGGGGGTGCAGGTGGTAGGTGTGCCCAAGACGATTGACAACGATCTGGTGGGGACGGTGATCACCTTTGGCTTTGACACGGCCGTTTCCTTTGCCACCGAATGTCTGGATCGGCTGCACGCCACCGCCGAAGCCCATCGCCGCATCATGGTGGTGGAGGTGATGGGCCGCTACGCCGGCTGGATCGCGTTGAATGCGGGCGTGTCCGCCACCGCCGACGCCATCCTCATCCCCGAAATCCCCTATGACATCGGAAAAGTGGCGGCAAAAGTGGAAGAGCGGGCGGCGCGCGGCGGCGCCTTCTCCATCATCATGGTCGCCGAAGGCGCCAAACCCATCGGCGGCAGCGCCACTATCCTGGAAAAAACAGTGGGCCACGCCGAACGGTTGGGCGGCGTCGGCCACAAAGTGGGCGCGGAATTGGCCCAACTGACCGGCAAAGATACCCGCGTGGTAGTGCTGGGCCATCTGCTGCGCGGCGGCACGCCCACCTCATTCGACCGGCTGCTCTCGCTTCGTTTTGGCGCGGCGGCCGCGCGCGCCCTGGAGTCCGGGCAAGATGGGGTGATGGTGGCGCTGGATCCGCCCGTTGTCCGCTACGTGCCGCTCGATCAAGCCACCCGGCGCACCAAAACGGTGCCCCTGGACTGCGATACGATTCTCACGGCGCGAGATTTGGGCATTTCGTTTGGGGATTGAACGTTCGTTTTTCGCCTTTCATCAATTGGCTTGTTACAATCCATTTGTGGGTGAACCCATTTACCATTCCCGGAGGATTTATGTCAATCAGTGACATCACCCAAGCGAAAAAGAGGGGGGAAGAAACGGCCGTCCCCTCACCCCGCAACTGGCGATCCTTGTTGAGTCTTATCATCATCCTCTTCAAAATTCGGATCGTCTTCCTGCTGTTAATGGCGGCGACCGGCGGCGCATTTTTGGCGGCGCGGGGTTGGCCGGGGCTGGGTACGCTGCTTTTGTTATGGCTCACTGGCGGCGCGGCGGCGTCAGGCGCGTCCGCCCTCAACCAATACCTGGAGCGGCATTCCGACGGGGAGATGAAGCGCACCGCCGGCCGCCGGCCGCTGGTGAACGGCGACATTCCCAATCCAGGCTGGGTTCCCTGGGTGGGCGTGTTTCTCATCTTCGCCTCCTCGCTGGCCGTCTTCCCCTTCAACCGGCCATTGACCTTTTTCCTGCTGTTGGGCGCATTCATTTACGTCATCATTTACACCATTTGGCTCAAACCGCGCACCTTGTTGAACATTGTGATTGGCGGCGCGGCGGGGAGCGCGGCCGTCCTCAGCGGCAGCGCCGCCGCCGGCAACTGGAGCGATCCGGGCGCGTTGGCGCTCTCGCTCATCCTGTTTTTGTGGACGCCGTTTCACTTTTGGAGCCTGGCGCTGCTTTACCGGGATGATTATTCGCGGGTGGATGTGCCCATGCTGCCCGCCCGCACTTCGCCCCAGCAAGCGGCGTGGTGGGTGATGGCGCACACCGGGCCGACGGCCGTCGCCGGGCTGTTGCTGGTTCTTTTGCCCGATTTAGGTTGGTTATACCTGGTTCCGATGACGGCCGTTACCGTCGATCTGGTGTGGCGCAACATCAAGCTGATTCATGACCCGTCTCCCGCCCACGCCCGCGCCCTGTTCATGGCCTCCAACTGGTATTTGTTGGCGCTGCTGTTGGCCATCAGCCTGGATTCGATGCTGCCGTTTTTGAAAGGGATTTAAGTTGGGGACAAAAACGAAAAGCGTAAAACGAAATGTCATGCCAGTGAAATCCTTTCGTTTTACGTTTTACGCTTTACCATGATCAACGTCATTTTGTACACCAAAGAAAAGTGCGGCCTGTGTGATGAGGTTAAGGCAGAATTGGCCCAACTGGCCCATCCTTATCCCCACCGGTTGACGGAGGTGGACATCACCCAGGATCATGATTTGTTTGCCCGCTACCGGTACCTCATCCCCGTCGTCGAAATCGGGGACGCCCGCCTGATGGCTCCGATTAACCCGGATCAACTGCGGGCGACGCTGGCCGCGGCCGTCTCCGCCGCCGCCCCATGACCCCCCCCAAAGAAGCAGCCCTATTCGTCTCCTGCCTGGTTGACGCCTTCTTCCCCGGCGTGGCAGAGGCGACTGCGCAACTGCTGGAATGGGCCGGCGTCCGCGTCATCGTCCCCGCCGGGCAGACCTGCTGCGGCCAGCCGCCGTACAACGCCGGTTTTTGGGCGGAGGCGCGCCCCATCGCCCGCCATTTTCTGGATGTGTTCGCCGACGCCCCGGTCATCGTCACCCCCACCGGCTCCTGCGCCGCCATGGTGCGCGCCGAATACGCCCATCTCTTTGCCGATGAACCGCAGTTGCTGGCCCAGGCGCAGGCCATCGCCGCCAAAACGTATGCGTTATCCGAGTTTTTGGTGGATGTGTTGGGGGTGGTGGATGTGGGGGCGGAATGGCACGGCCGCGCCGTCTGGCACGACGCCTGCCATCTCAGCCGGACGCTGGGGGTCAAGGAGCAGCCGCGAACCTTGCTGGCAAATGTGCGAGGATTAGAACTGGTGGAAATGGAAGGCGAACCCTGGTGCTGTGGTTTTGGCGGGGCGTTTGCCGTCAAGCAATCGGCTATCTCCGGGGCTATGCTTAACGAGAAAATTCGGCGGATTGAAGCGGCGGGGGTGACGGCCGTCATCAGCAGCGACACTGGCTGCCTGCTGCACCTGGCCGGCGGCTTGCAACGGCAGGGCAAAGCCATCGAACTGATTCATTTGGCCCAGTTGTTGGCGCATTAGCCGGTTTTTGGGCTGTAACGATCCAACGCTTTGGGTTTGAGCGCGCGCAGCTTTTTCCAGTCACTTTCCAGAAGTTTGTTCAAGTGCTTGTAATGGCCGTGCCGCCCCGCTTGTTACAAATTGTGATACGCGCTCCCTCGTGGCGCAACGCGAACGATTAAAATCACCAGTTCCTCATCCCGAATGGTATAAATGACACGCCAACGCCCCACTCGGATTCGGTATAAGTTTTCGAAGTTAACTAATCGTTTGTGGCCTGACGGTCGGGGGTTGTCAGCTAATGATAGGATGGCTCGATCAATACGTTTGCCCAACTTTTGAGGCAGCCGCCGCAGCGCCTTCTCCGGCTGACGCCCCATTATGATGCGCCATTTCCTATCTCTCCTCGTCGTCATCCCACACCCCTTCAGCGATGAGTTCGGCTCGAATTTCTTCGTATGGGCGGGCGGTGGATGGGTCGCGTTCGTATTCTTCCAGAGCGGCCAGGGCATAGCGAACGTCTCTCAAGTCCTCCAGTTCCTCTAGCAAGGCCTTATAGTCAACGTAAGGAATGATGGCTGCGATGGGTTTGCCGTACCGTTCAATGACGACATCGGCCGCGCCTTTGTCCACTGTATCCAACACGGTGCGCCACTTGGCCCGCGCTTCTCGGCTGCTCACGATTGCTGTATCCATTATCAACCCCTTTTGTGTCAATGATGTACACATTGTACACAGGAAAAGCGGGTCAAGTCAATGAATCTCCACCGGGTCTTTTATCGCGCCTCGGTCAAAAAGCGACTCCGCTTTCCACCCTGACGGCGGCGTGGTTTTTTGGATGGCAACGGCCGTATTCTTGTAATCCGGTATCTTGGCCCGCGCGTCAATCTGCACCGTCGTCAACACATTCGCCGCCGCCTCGGCAAAGTGGAAGGGGATGAAAACCGTGCCGCGCGGCGACCGCCCCGTCACCAGCGCCCGCAGCTTAATGGAACCGCGCCTTGAGCTAACCTCCACCCAATCTCCAGTCTCCAATCTCAAGTCTCTTGCGTCATCCGGGTGCATCTCACAGGTCGCTTCCGGGTAGATTTTGTCCAACTGCGAACGGCCGGTCATGGTACGGCCGTGCCAATGATACAACACCCGCCCCGTACTCAAATTAAAGGGGTAGTCCGCATCCGGCAGCTCCGATTCCATCTTGTAAGCCAGCGGCCAAAACTTCCCCTTGCCGCGCGGGAACGTCTCGGCAAACAAAAACGGCGTTCCCGGATGGTCAAAACTGGGGCAGGGCCAATGGACGCCGCCTTCGCGGTCAATACGGGCATAATCAATGCCAAAAATATCCGGCGTCACCTGCCGCATCTCCTCCCAAACCGCTTCCGCGCTGGCGTAATCAAAACCGGCATTCATCTTGATACCCAATCGCGCCGCCACCCGCCGCCCCAAATCGGCCGTAATCTCCCAATCGGGACGCGCCTGGCCCACCGGCGCCACCGCCTGCCGGATACGCTGCACCCGCCGGTCGCTGTTGGTGAACGTGCCCTCCTTCTCCGCAAAACTGACAGCCGGCAAAATCACATCCGCCATCGCCCCCGTTTCATTGATGAAAATGTCCTGCACAACCAAAAATTCCAGCGCCTCAATCGCCTGCCGGGTGTGGTTCTGGTTCGGCTCGCTCATCATCGGGTTTTCGCCGACGACAACCATGCCCCGAATCGCGCCCGTCAGCCCGCCGTCAATCATCTCGGTGGCCGTTAAGCCGGACTGTTTGTTCAGATTTGTCCCCCACGCCGCTTCAAATTTACCGTGTACCTGCGGGTCGGCGACGCTTTGGTAGCCGGTATAGATGTTGGGCAGCCCGCCGCTGTCAGAGCAACCCTGCACGTTGTTTTGGCCGCGCAGCGGATTCAGCCCCGTTCCCGGCTGGCCCACATGCCCCGTCATCAAGGCCAGATTTGCCAACGAGAGGGTGTTGTCCGTGCCGTGCGTGCTTTGGCTGATGCCCATGCCCCAATAAATCGCGGCCCGGTCGGCGTTGGCGTACAGCCTGGCTGCCTGGCGAATCAATTCGGCCGGGACGCCGCTAATCGTCTCCGCCCATTCCGGCGTAGCGGCCGCCAACGATTCAATGTAGTCGCTAAATCCTTCCGTGCGATCGGCGATGAACGCCTCGTCAACCAATTTTTCTTTGACGATGACGTGCGCCATCGCCTGAAAGACGGCCACGTCGGTTCCCGGCTTTTGTTGCAGCCACAAGTCGGCAAATTCGACCATCCCCACCCGGCGCGGGTCAATGGCGATCAGTTTGGCGCCGTTTTGGCGCGCGGCCCGCTTCATGAAGTTGGCGATGACGGGATGGGTTTCGGCCGTGTTGGAGCCGGTGATGATGAACACGTCCAGATTTTCCATCTCGGCGATGGCGTTGGACATAGCGGCCGAGCCAATCGCCAATTGCAGCCCGGCGACGGAACCGGCGTGGCAGAGGCGGGCGCAGTGGTCTACGTTGTTGGTTTTGAGCAGGGCGCGGATGAATTTTTGGAAGATGTAGGTGTCTTCGTTGGTCGCTTTGGCGCTGGCGTAGCTGGCGATGGCATCGCCGCCGCGCGTTTGGGCGATGCGCACCAGTTCATCGGCGACGTAATCGAGGGCTTCGTCCCAGGTCGCCTCTCGCCAGACGGGTTTGGCGCTGCGCCCTTCGTCCCGGTTGGCGCGGATAAGCGGCGTTTTGACGCGGCCGGGATGATTGACGTAATCGGTGCCAAAGCGACCCTTGACACACAACATGCCATAGTTGGGCGCGGCGTCGAATGGCGCTTCAACAGCGTAAATCGTGTCGTCTTTGATATTCAAATTTATCTGGCAGCCCACCCCGCAGTAGGGACACGTAGTTCGCACTACTTTGTCGGGGGTTATCATTTCATATCTCCAGAAGTTCCCATAATTTAATAAACATCCGTCGATGGCCACATAAAGGTATAACGACCACGATAAAAAGTCTCATAAAGCCACTTTAAGTCACTTTCCCGATGCGCAATCGCCAGCGCATAAGGCTTTGGATTTTTTCTCCTTTTGTTACTTTTACAAAACGATGCAATTGAAATAGCCATCTTTTTTAATCTCGCAGACGTTTTAGGATTTCCCCATTTCGACATATATGATGGGGAATAAACATTTGGCAACACAGAGGTAAATACCTTCCGTAAAATATCCCTCCTTTTTTTAGCTTTCTGAATACCAGAATGTCCGACGCGATAACCCATGAATTTTAACAACCCTATTTGAGGCCAGGGATCATCAGGGAAAGGGCCATCGCCTAAAATTACATTGGTTGAAGGCCAATCAAATCCAAGGTTTGTTAAATATTCAAGCGCATAATGCCCAACACCAAATTGACTTATCAAAGATTTTGGTCCGCCAAATACATCTTGGCCTTTGGCCATAAAGCTCAAGAACATTTCTTGAGAATAAACTTTGAGTGAGTTTCCAGAATATAAGTCAACCAACTCTTCTAACTTATTCAACTTCTGTTTTGCCCAAGCATTCTGATCGCCACCCAAAATTACTGTGTTCATTACTGTGCTTAAGGTTGGATTAGCAACAAAAAAATCTAAATCGTCAATCAGACCGAATTTTTTGCTCCGTAAAAATTGTGCGAAATCTTTTTTGTCAAAAGGCCCAGAAGCTTCCAATAAAACGACATTGGGATAATTATCGGAGCGGATAAACGATTCAAAAAACCAATCCCTTATAACTTTGTTATTGAAGATTCCATTTTCATGCATTTTCTGGCTCCAATATCAATTACATGAGAGAGTTACCTTTCAGAGTTAAAATGTGGTCGGAGGAACGGGAACAATTAACGGCCGTTCACAACCCACCAACCACCAATCCACGAATCTCTTGCACAAATTCGCTAGGGGATAGATAAATTCTACGCGGTGTCGCCATACCATTCCTGATAAATCGCTTCCCGCTCCTCTGCCAATCCTGCTAACAAATCGGCCAACGTCACCCCTTCTTCATCCATCAGAGCCGAAAATTTTTGGATAATTCCGGTAAAAGCAGTTGTTTAGGTAACGAAAACTGGGCTTCATAATCGCTCACCATATTCTCCAAAAATCATTCTCTGAAATATAGCGTATTTTTCACTGATACTCGGAATGATTGGCGATGAAAACGTTGAGGCTTTTAACGGCCGTCCCCCTCACCCTCTTCTGCATCACCGAACTCCAGCCCAGGAACAACCCCATCGGCCCCAAAGCCATGCGCGTCCAACGCCACAAACCGAAGCTGTCTTGATGCCGGATGATCTTGCCATTCTGAAAAACAAAAGCGGCGTCAATGACGTTGTAGACTTTGCGCCCGGTGGAAAACGTGTAGGTTGCTTCCCAATGGGCACGGCCGTTCGTCTCATCCGCCTGCACATCGTTAAAGACAATCTGTAAATCCTGGCCCCGTTCGCACAGCATGTGCCACATCGCCCCCGCTTGTTTGCCGCGCAAACCGGTGAACACCGGATCGGAAAAATGGATTTCAGGATGGTAGCAAGCCATCATGCCCGCATAATCTTTTTGCTGGAAGGCAGCGTAAAAAATTTTGATCAGTTCCTGGTTATTATCCATTACTTCCTTCGCTTACGCCTTGATTTGCTGCACTAACCAATTGTGGATGGCAACGGCCGTTTCCTCAAAATTATGCTCCATCATCACATTGTGCCGGGCGCGTTCGGCCACGTAATAATCCGCTTTGTAGTGGGCGGCCGAACGCCGCTCGGCCGCTTCCACCAGCAGCGGATCATCCTCCCCGGCCACCCACAGCAGCGGCGTATTCACGCTTTCCGGCGGATACCAGAAGGGCGGGTTATGCTGGTACATGACAATGACCGATTCCGGCCCCAATTTAGGCTGCAATTCCGTCAGCGGCACAGCCGCATCCGGCCCCACCAAAAAACGAACCGCGCTGTTGGCTGCATCCCGCGCCATCGGCGAGGCGTCCCAAGATAAAGTCATCAACAAAACGCCAATCGGATCATAGGTAGCGAGCTTTACCGTACCATCTTTGAACATGCTGTGCGATACCCAAGGCGCGACGAGAACGGCCGCCGGCAAATCATCAGCCACATATTTCAAAAACCACTGCGTCAACGCGCCGCCCATGCTGTGCCCCATCAAAATCGGACGCTGCGGCAGCCGCTCCATCTCTGTTTTGAGGAAGCTCAGGTAATAATCCAGCGTGCAGCGACGAATGGGGCGCTGTACCGGCGAACCGGCATGACCGGGCAAGCTGTGAGCGTGGCTTTCCCAGCCCCACTTGGCAAACAACGCCTGCCACAATTCCCAACACCACGCCCCATGCCACATTCCATGCTGCATGACGATGGGCGTGTCGAAGCGGCGTTTTTTAGGCGTGTAGACGATGCGCTCGATGCCGTCTTCGATGGTGTGGGTTTTTGTGTAGGTCTCTGTTTCGCAAGTTTCTGAGAAGGAGACGCCTTTAGCGGCTTGATTGTGTTGGGTTTTGAGCGTTTGCTCAACGTTTTTGCTGGCGACTTGCCACAACGCCCACGCTTGCTGGGCCAGAAAGTAGCCGGTTGCCGTACCTAATCCAATTAACCAGGGGTTTAATTTTTTCATGACTCGCTCCACACAGATTGGTTCAACCTCCAAGATTGAACCAATCTTGTCACACTATACTTTTGATTTCTTTCGCTTGCGCCGTGTTTGCTGGAAAACCTCGTCCGGGCTGACGCCCTGCTCCAACATCGCCTGCCGTTTCGGTTTGAGCGCGCCGGTGGGACAAACGCCAACGCATTGGCCGCAGAAAACGCAGGTGGTGTCGGTCATGCCATCCCCCATGAAGGTGCCGATTTGGGTGTGGAAGCCACGGCCGTCAAAACTGAGGGCAAACGCATACTGAGCATCCTCGGCGCAAACCTGCACGCAGCGCCAGCAGTTGATGCACTGGTTGTAGTCGCGCAGGTAAAAGGGGTTGTCGTCATAAACCGGAGCCGTCCGCCGCGCGCCGCCATCAAACCGTGCCGGATCAGCGCCATATTCCTCAATGAGCGCCTGGATTTCCGGCGCTTCGTCCAGGTTGACGGTGGCAGCAAGCAATTCGAGGAGGGTGCGACGGCCGTGTACCACCTTTTCCGTCCCCGTCTTCACCACCATCCCCTCGGCGCATTGGGTGACGCAAGCGGCCGCCTGCACCCGCCCCCCGGCGTCCACCGAGCAGACCCGGCACAACCCGTTGGCCGTCAGATGAGGGTGATAACAAATGACGGGAATATCAATCCCCGCCTGCCTCGCCGCCTCATAAATCGTCGTGCCTTCGAGAACTGTGATTTTTTGCCCATCAATGGTGAGGGTGAGGGTTTTACTCATTCTATCTCCAAAACTGGAGACTAGAGATTAGAGGCTGGAGATTGGTTCACTCTCCGGTCTCCGGTCTCTAATCTCCCAAAATTCGCGCCGGGTGCGTATAAATCCGCATCCGATCTTGGCGCAGGTAGGCGACGATGGTGATGTTCCAGGCGTCGGCCAGCGCCACGGAGAGGCTGGTGGGCGAGGTGCGAGAGCAGACGATGGGCGTCTCAAAGCGGCGGGCTTTGTTGATCATCTCGCTGGAAATACGGCCGCTGCTCAACAAAATTTTCCCCCGCGTTTCCATGCCCGCCTGCAAAGCCGCCCCCATCAGCTTGTCCAGGCAGTTGTGGCGGCCAATATCTTCCACCTGAATCAAAATCTGGTCGGGGTCGGCCAGGACGGCCGTATGCACCCCCCTGGCCTGCTGATACAATTCCGCCCCCAAGTGCATCTGCCGCATCAAAGCCGACAACTGTTCCGGCGCAGCGGCGGCCGTCGCCTCAATCGGTTCATGCTTTTGCGACAAATCATCAAACGTCACTCCGCCGCCGCAACCAGCAGTGACGATGGCCCGCCGGGGCAGTTCCACATCCACGTCATGCAGCCACACATCCACGCACGATTCCTGCGCCGACACGCGAAGCTGGCGCACATCGGCCAGCCCTTGAATCAGACCCTCGTTATAAAGAAAACCCAACGCCATTTTGTCCAGGTCACACGGCGAACACATGAAGGTCGCCAACTCCTGCCCATTCACCGAAATGCAGGCCAGCGCTTCTTCCGCCACCTCGCCGTCAACCGTCTGCGGCGCGCGGCCGTTTACATTGATGTATTTTGTCGCTTTGATACCACTCATAAAAAAAGCGAGAGCGAGAAGATAGCGCTAGAAACTTCTCTTCCTCTAGCTCTCGCTCCATCCTCTAGCTCACAAGTTCCGGCCACAACGCAATCGCGCTCATCACAGCGGAAGCGGCCGTCTGCCCCAGGCCGCAAAGCGACGTTTCCGTCATCGCCATCCCAATATCCATCAAATTTTGCTTATCAGCCGGTTTAGCGCCGCCATTGTGGGCCACCCGATCCAGAATCTCCATCTGCCGCTGCGTCCCCAGTTGGCAGGGGAAACATTTGCCGCAGCTTTCATGGGCGAAGAAGCAGCCCAATTGGTAGAGCGCCTGCCGCAAGTCGGCCGTTTCATCAAAAATGACCAACGCCCCCGATCCCAGGGACACCCCATTTTCGCGGGCATCTTCATACGTCAACCGCATATCCAGCTTGTCCGGCCCGATGAACACCCCGGCCGCGCCGCCCAACAAAATCGCCTGCAACGCTTTCCCATCCGGCACGCCGCCCGCCATCTCGATCAGTTCGCGGATAGTCAGGCCGAATGGCGCTTCATACGTGCCCGGTTTGGCGATGTGGCCGCTCAGGCAAAACAGCTTGGTTCCCGGCGATTTGTCCGTCCCCAGCTTACACCACGCATCCAATCCCATGTTGAAGGCGGCCAGGGCCATCACCAGGGTTTCCACGTTGTTAACGGCCGTCGACTGATGAAACAACCCACTCGTCGGCGGATAGGGCGGCTTGATGCGCGGGAACCCCCGCTTGCCCTCGATGGCCTCAAACAACGCCGTCTCCTCGCCGCAAATGTACGCCCCGGCTCCCATCCGTAGTTCAATATCAAAATGGAAGCCTTGTTTGCCCATCACGTTTCGGCCCAAATAACCGGCCGCCCGCGCCTTTTGGACAGTCTGGCTCAGCCGGGCAAAACTGCGCGGGTACTCGCCCCGCACCAAAATCCAGCCGTTCTCCGCCCCCACCGCATACCCAATCAGCGTCGCCGCCTCGATGACGCTGAACGGATCTTCTTCCATGAGAGTACGGTCTTTGAACGTGCCCGGCTCGCTTTCGTCAGCGTTGACTACGATATGCTTTTGCGCCGGGCTGCCGGGGGCGTTGCGCACAAATTCGCTCTTGAGACCCAGCGGGAACATGGCGCCGCCCCGCCCCAAAATCTCGCCGCTCTTGTTCATCTCGATGATCGCTTCCGGCGCCATTGTCAACGCCTTACGCAACCCCTGGTAGCCGCCATGTTTTTCATAGTCGGTCAGGCTCAGCGGGTTTACTTCCCCAATCCGCTTCAGCGCCAGCAGCGGCCCGCCATACACCTTCGCTCTTGGTTCCGGGTAATGCCCCGTCAGGAAATCGGCGACGGTATCCGGCGTCAGACGTCCGGCCGTTTTTTCGCCGTCCAGGGCATTGGGGCCATGTTCGCACATGCCCAGACAGGGAACCCGCTCATAGGTCACGTCGTCGCCGCTTTCTCCGTGCTGCAAACCCAGTTTTTTTTCGACGGCTTGCATGACCTCAGCCGAACCTTGCAGATGGCAGGAGATGCCTTCGCAAACTCGCACTACTCGTTTGGCCGTCGGTTTGTTATAGAACATGGTGTAAAACTCGATGACGCCGTGAATGTCAGCCAGGGGCACGCGCAGGGCGCGGCCGATGGCTTGCTGCACTTCTCTGGGCAGCCAGCCATACACCGCCTGGGCTTCGTGCAGCAGGGGGAGGAGGAGCGGACGGCCGTTCTCGTTTGCCGTCCGGCCGTGATACCGTCGCAAAATCAGTTCCAGGGGAGCTAAGTCAATCATCTGCACCTCGATTCGGGGAGCGCCACGCCCCCATTGTAAAGTAGAACCTAACAAAATCAATGGCGGCCCCCGCTTTTCTGCCTTTTCTCATGAGACATTGTACAATCCTGCCCAGGTCAGCCCCAATCCGGCCGTTTGCAGCTTAGAAGCCGTTCGCAATTAACTTAGCGGTTTATCATGGGAAAGGCTTCTTAAGCGCGTTCGCCAATTCCACAATTTATTTGCGAACGCGCCCTTACCATCACCCACTCATGACAACTTTCATATCGAGTAGATGACATTTGTTATTGGGCGGCCGTCTTAAAGCCGGTAAGATAAAGAATGCCCGGCGCTCATTGGGTGGAGTCAACACATCTGATTCAGTTCTTTAGCAGTCAGATTTGAGAATGAAATCATTTGCATCTCACACCCTTCTCATACAATCGTTTTGAAAAAGGAGATACGTTACATGTTTACCCCAACCCCGCTGAACTTACGCACCCCTGTCCCCAGCGACATCGAAATCGCCCAGGAAGCCACCCTCAAGCCTATCGCCCAAATCGCAGAAGAACTAGGACTTCTGCCAGAAGAATTGGAACTGTATGGCAACTACAAGGCCAAAGTAAACCTGGCCGTTCGGGATCGGCTGGCAGATAGACCCAATGGCAAATACATTGATGTCACCGCCATAACCCCCACTCCGCTGGGCGAAGGCAAGACAACGACTACCGTTGGCCTCAGTCAGGCATTGGGCGCTCACCTGGGCCAAAAAGTCATCACCTGCATCCGCCAGCCCTCCCAAGGGCCAACCTTTGGCATCAAAGGCGGGGCGGCCGGCGGCGGCTACTCCCAAATCATCCCTATGGAAGATTTCAACCTGCATCTCACCGGCGACATTCACGCCATCAGCGTCGCCAACAACCTGTTGGCCGCCGCTCTCGACACCCGCATCTTCCACGAAACCCGCCAGAAAGACGCCGCCCTCTTCCGCCGTCTCTGCCCCACCGCCAAAGACGGCAGCCGTAAATTCTCCCCCGTCATGCTCAAACGGCTCAAGAAATTGGGCATTGATAAAACCGACCCCAACAACCTGACCGAGGCGGAAATCAGCAAATTTGTTCGTCTGGACATTGACACCGACACCATTACCTGGCGGCGCGTCGTGGACATCAACGACCGTTACCTGCGCAGCATCACCGTTGGCCAGGGACCCAAAGAAATGGGCATCACCCGCGAAACTGGGTTTGACATCACCGTTGCCAGCGAAATTATGGCGATTTTAGCCCTCACCACCAGTCTGGCAGATATGCGCGAACGGTTGGGCAATATGGTTGTCGCCCAAAGCAAGGCCGGCGATGCCGTCACCGCCGACGACCTGGGCGTGGGCGGCGCGCTCACCGTTCTCATGAAAGACGCCATCAAACCCAACTTGATGCAAACATTGGAAGGCACGCCTGCTTTCGTTCATGCTGGGCCATTCGCCAACATCGCTCACGGCAACAGCTCCATCATCGCCGACCAGATCGCCCTTAAGCTGGTTGGCCCCGATGGCTATGTCCTCACCGAATCCGGTTTTGGCGCCGACATCGGCATGGAAAAATTCTTCGACATCAAATGCCGTTACAGCGGCCTGATTCCCGATGCCGTCGTTTTGGTAGCCACGATTCGCGCCCTGAAAATGCACGGCGGCGGCCCCACTGTACGCGCCGGGCAACCGCTCGATCCGGCCTACACCGAAGAAAACCTGGAACTGCTGGAGAAAGGCGCAGTCAATATGGTGGTTCACATCAAAAACGCGTTGCGCTTTGGCATCCCAGTCGTCGTCGCCATCAACCGGTTCACGGACGACACAGACGCCGAGGTGGAACTGTTGCGTAAAATCGCCATTGAAGCGGGCGCGGAAGACGCGGTGATGAGCAACCATTGGACGGAAGGCGGCAAGGGTTCGGTTGAGTTGGGCAAAGCGGTCATGGCTGCCTGCGAAAAACTGAGCGATTTCAAATTCCTCTATCCGCTGGATATTTCCATCAAAGAAAAAATCGAGATCATCGCCAAAAAGATTTATGGCGCGGATGGCGTTGAGTATTCTGAGAAAGCGGAGGAGCAGATTGCCGACTATGAGCGGCTGGGCTTTGATAAGCTGCCGATGTGCATGGCAAAGACGCACTTGAGCTTGAGCCACGACGCAGCATTGAAGGGCGCGCCCACGGGCTTTATCGTGCCCATCCGCGAAATTCGGGCCAGCGTCGGCGCCGGGTTCCTGTACCCGCTGGTAGGCCAGATGAGTACGATGCCGGGTCTGCCCACACGGCCAGTTTTCTACGATGTGGATTTAGACCTGGAAACGGGCAAGGTGATTGGCCTGTTTTAGTTTGCTGATTTGTTGGTTGGTTTATGGGACGCCCGGCGCTGGTCGGGCGTCTTTTTTTCTGCTGATTGCCCACGAAAGGGTGACGGCCGTCCCCCTTCCCCCTGAATTCCAGCCCCATTTGAGGTATCATCCCGACCATGCACAAAAAGCATCTACCCATTGTCCTGATCCTGGTCGTTTACCTCATCGTCGGCAGTTTATTTGCCATCTACACTCCGGATTGGCAGTCGCCTGACGAACCGGCCCACTACAATTACATACGCCAGTTGGCCGACGGCCGTCTGCCTGTGATGACCGCCGCCGATTATGACGAAAGCTATCGGGACGAAATCGTCAGCGCCGGATTTGCGCCTGAGTATAATGTTTCTCTGCTGACCTACGAGGATTGGCAACCGCCGCTCTACTATTTGATACTCACCCCCATTTACTGGTTGAGCGGCGGCTCCTTACTGGCGCTGCGATTGGCCTCTCTGCTCATTGGCGGCGTCGTCGTTTGGCTCGGATACACTATCGCCCAACAACTGTTGCCCGACAAACCTTGGTTTGCCTGGACAACGGCCGTCTTCATCGCCTTCCTCCCCCAACACCTCAGCATCCTGGCCTCCGTCAACAACGACGCTCTGGCCGAACTCCTCATCGCCGCCATCCTGCTCGTTCTCATTCACAATTCACAATTCACAATTCACAATTCATTATTATCAGGCATCCTCCTCGGCCTCGGTTTCCTCACCAAAGGCACCGTCTACCCCCTAACGGCCGTCATCGCCCTGGCGCTGCTCTGGCAACTTCGGGGTGATTGGTCGCAGCTCGTCAAAAAAGGCACGGCCGTCTTCCTGCCTGCCTTCTTGCTGGGCGCGCTCTGGTGGGGGCGCAACGTCGTCGTCTACGGCGGCCTGGACATCCTGGGCAAGCAAACCCACGACGCCGTCGTCGTCGGCCAGATACGCACCGCCGACTGGGTCGCCCAATACGGTCTGGTCGAAGTCGTCCAACGCTTCATCGCCACCACTTTCAACAGCTTTTGGGGGCAGTTCGGCTGGATGGCGCTGCCCATGATGAACCCTGGCTGGCTTTACCCGCTGCTGTGGTTGTTTACGGCCGTCGTCTTGGCCGGATTGGTCCTCACTCTGGTCTCTAGCCGCCGCTCGCTAATCATTACTCTTCAATCATCAATCTTACTCGCCACCTTCCTGCTCGCCCTCGGCGTCCACATTGGCTACAACTTCACCTTCGTTCAACACCAGGGCCGCTACTTGTTTCCGGCGATTGTGCCCATTGGTCTGGGCGTGGCGATGGGATTGGGTTTCTGGCTGCGGCCGTTCCGCCGCCTGCCCTTCCTGCCCAACTTGTTGCCATTGGGTTTAGGAGTGTCCCTGGTCAGCCTAGATTTATTCGCCCTTTTCCGGGTGATTGTGCCCAACCTATCGTGAGAGAATGCGCAGCATATCGGGGATCACATCATCTAGCAGTTTGTCGGAGAAGTCCAATTCTCCAAACAAAGATAATTTTGGTGCAAACTTTAGGCATGACAAGAAAATTCAGAACCGCCGATTACGAAAAAACACTTGACCTGCAAATCAGCGTGCGTGATGTCCTGCCGCCCGAACATTTGGCCCGTTTCATGGTGAATGTGATTACCCAGCTTGATTTGAGTA
>JAJRVV010000198.1 GCA_024277135.1 Chloroflexota bacterium
CTACGACGCCAATTTATTCGCTCAACTACGCGGCAAGCGGAAGGAACTGGCCGACGACGCCGACGTGCCTCCTTACGTCATCTTCTCTGACCGGGCGCTGGCGGAGATGGCCGCCTACTTCCCCCAATCCGCCCCCGCTTTTGCCGAAATTTATGGGGTGGGCCAGGCGAAGCTGAAGAAGTACGCAGGCGAGTTTTTGCCCATCATTCAGGCGTATTGCCGCGAACATCGCATCGCGGAGAAGGAGAAGCCGCTGGTTTCGCGGCCGGCGACGAGTGGCGGGGATCGGATGACGGCCGTTGTCACCCTCTACAACAACGGCAAAACCATCGCCGAAATCGGGGCGATGTTCGGCGTCAAAACGCGCACCGTCTTCGGCCATTTGTGGAAGGCGGCGCAGACGGGCGTGGCGCTGCGGCCGGACGGCTTTCTGGAGGCAACGCGGCTTTCCCCGGAGATGCGGGCGCGGGTTCTGGACGCTTTTGCCAAATTGGGGGCTGAGTTTTTGCGGCCGGTGTATGAAGCGCTGGATGAGGCGGTTGATTGGGATGATCTGCATCTGCTGCGATTATATTTTGTGAGTAAGGGGGATGGGGAGAGACATTTCTCTTCCAAGTGAGATAACTCCACTACCACCATGAATCCGCGCTTTGGCTCGGCTTTTATTTTTACAAATTGCATTGATGGGTGTCGTAATGGCGCATAATGATTCCGCTTTGGTGAAACTCAACATCAGGTTGAAGGATATGCATAGAATCGCTTAATTCGATAATGATCGTTCCGGCGACGGAACTGTTCTTGGCGACGCTCATAACGAACACGCTCGGCCACATATTCTTCACGGCTGACTTGTGCCAGTCGTTCTTGTAATTCGTCGATAGTATCCACATCACTCTTCCAATGTTTGCTTAGGAAGCGTTCACAAATAACTTCACATTAGGGAGACGCTTCCACAAGCGGCGTTCGTTTACCTAAATCGCTAAGTTAAAAACGAACGCCGCCTTAATAGCTGACAGGTCATCAAACATGGGCAGTCCAGACCGTACAAATAGCGCCCGTCCTTTTCTGGTCAGTGTTTGTTGCAAATCCAACGCTATGTCGCGGACAATCTGAGAGCAAGTTGGGGGCGCTTCTGTATCCTCTTGAACTGGTGGCTTAACAACAGCCGCTCTCGTCACCATCTATGGGGGAAAAATCCGATGCTTCCACATCGGCTAGTATCTCTCCTGTACTCTCACGAATCTCTTGGCGAATCGTTTTTCGCATTTCACTCTTAACTCCCCTATTTGATCGGCGTTCATGATACCAATTCTTTGCATTTGGGCGACTTTTACCTCAATGTGTTTTATCACGCTGAATTTTTCCAGAGTTCTCAGCATGTAGGTAACCAATGATTTACAGCTTGAGCCTAACAGGAGATCAACCATTCGCCTCAATCGTCAGCGTCCAACCAAAGCGGTCTTCGATACGGCCGGTCTGGACGCCGGTCAGTTCATCATAGAGATGTTTGGCTACCGGCCCTACTTCATTGTTGTTGATGAGATATTCTTTGTCCTGGAAGCCAAATTTGCCCACTGGGGCGATGACGGCCGCCGTGCCGCAGCCGAACACTTCCGTCACCTTGCCCGACTCAACATCGGCCAACATTTCATGCACATCAATCATCTCTTCGGCCGTTTCGTAGCCCAGGTCTGCCCCCAGCGTCAACACCGATTTGCGGGTGATGCCGGGCAAAATGCTGCCGGTCAGCGGCGGGGTGACAATGCGTTGGCCTTCGTAGACAAAGGCGATGTTCATGGCGCCTACTTCTTCGATGTAACGGCCGTGAATCGCATCTAGCCATAACACCTGCGAATACCCTTTTCGTTTCGCTTCCTCGCCCACAAAAAGACTGGCGGCATAATTTCCGCCCGTCTTGGCCGCTCCAGTGCCACCGCGCACCGCCCGCCGGTACGTATCCGAAATGTACACCGGCACCGGGTTGAAGCCGCCTTTGAAATAGGCGCCCACCGGCCCCACGATGACGTAATGCAAGTAGCGGCTGCTGGCATGGACGCCCAGCGCCGGTTCGGTGGCGATCATGGTGGGCCGGATGTACAGCGTCGCGCCAGGCACGCTAGGAACCCACTCATGCTCCAACTCAACCAGTTGCAAGATGGCGTCCAGGTGATCTTCTTCATCCACCACCGGCATCGCCATGCGCTGGGCCGATTGGTTGAACCGTTTCATGTTTTCCCAAGGGCGAAACAGGTTGATGTTGCCATCGGAACGGCGGTACGCTTTCGTGCCTTCAAAAATTTCCTGGGCGTAATGGAAAACAGATGTAGCCGGGTCCAACACCAACGGCTCATATGGCCCGATTTTAGCGTCATGCCACCCCTCTCCGGCCGTATACTCTTGAATAAACATGCGGTTGGCAAACAGATTGCCAAAACCAAAATCTTTTTCAGGGGCTTGTTTCAATTGAGATTCATCCAGGGGAACAATTTTTATATCCACGGCTACTCCTTTAGGAAATGCGTGACTAAACCTTTCATCTGTGACTGTAGTTTACCCAGATTTGAACGCGGTGGCGAGGATCGTATTCTATCATCTAAAATGTTGCCGAGGGAAAGATATGTCAACGGAACATTCCCTCCGACATGAACATGATACGGCCGTTGCCGCGATGTTTGGCTACGGTAAATTGCGCTAGCATGAAGTATAATGTTTCACTAGATGGAAATAGTGTAACGTTGGTTCTACAACCCAGTACAATTTGGCTTAAATAAGCCAACAGTTTTTAGGCGAATTTGCCAGAGGTCAACCCTTCTTGCTTCTGCCTTTATGTACCAGGGTTGCCAACCTCGAAAATGCGCGGAAAGTGTCGTTGATGATAAGAGAAAGTTCCCGGATGCTGCGTGGGGTCAGCCGTACCTTTGCTTTATCCATTGAGCAGCTGCCCCCCATCTTGCGCGAAGCGACGGCGAATGCCTATTTGCTTCTGCGCGTTTCTGATTGTTTGGAAGACCATGAAAATATGCCGGCCAATCGTAAATCGCACCTGCTGCGCCTATGGGCGGATGTGTTAGCCGAAAAAGAGCCGGTGGCCCGGTTAACGGACAGCATTACCGATTTAGATGGCAGCGATCCCGAAGTCCATGTCGCCCAAAACGCGGGGATGATCTTGGATTGGGTGCAGCAGCTGCCGGCTGGCTTGCAAGAGCCGATCATGACCCGTGTGCGTCGTTCCACGTTGGGGATGGCCCAGTGGCAAGATCATGGCCCATTCGTTGAGGACGAAGCCGCCCTTGATGATTACATGCACGAAGTGGCCGGGCGCGTCGGCTATTTGGTGACCGATCTTTTCGCCTGGTATTCGCCCCGGATTCGGGAACGGCATGAGGCGCTGATGCCATTAGCGCGGCAGTGCGGGCTGGCATTACAAACCGTCAATGTAATTCGCGGTATTCCCAAGGATTATGCGCGCGGTTGGGTTTTTGTGCCGCAAACGTTTATGCAGGAGGTCGGCCTGACGCGGGAGACACTTTTGGATCCCAATCATCTTGATAAATCATTGTTGGTCACCAACCGATTGGTCAGCAAAGCGGTGCGTCATCTGAACTATGGCCTGGATTACATCACGTTGTTTCCCCGCCGCTTTCATGGCATTCGCCTGTCGTTGATGTGGCCTTTTTTCTTTGCCGTGGCCACGCTGGACAAAAGCCGGGGCAATGCCAATGTGGTGCGCAGCGAGGCTAAAATTGGCCGCGACCAGGTTAAAAATATCATTTTACAAACAAGAGCTTTCGGTTGGTCGAATCGGTGGTTAGCAAACTATTACGGGCGGTTGATACGGCCGTTTCCCCATCCTGTCTCTCCGGTTATGTAGGGATGGAAAAAAACGCCACGAATGGCCTGAACCGCAGCCGATAGGATTCAGCGCACCCTCCCGGAGGTTCATACGACCTTTGGTCGTCACCTCCGGGAGGGTGACTTACTCCCCGATGAGATGAAAGTGTAAATGGGGCGCTTCCTGGTACGCGCCGCCGTTGGCGATGAGCCGGTAGCCAGTTTTGCCCAATTCCAACTCCTCGACCAACTCCTGTGCCGTCTGGATCAAATCGACCAGAAAGGCGGCGTCGTTGCGAGGGATGTCCATGAGGCTGGCGTACGGCCGTTTCGGAACCAACAACACATGCACCCGGTAGCTGGGCCGGGGATGGTGAAACGCCAGCAGCGTCTCCGTCTCCCGCAGCCGGTGGGCGGGGATGAGAAAGCTCATTTTGGTGAAAACAAGGCTGACGAGGAAACGGCCGTATCTCCCTCGCGCCAGCCGCAGCCAAAAATCAGGGGCCAAACCGATCCAACACCGGCTCATAATGGCAGCGGCAGCCTTGCGGGTGCGAACAACCTTCCTGGGGCAGCAGCGGCGCTTCGTCAAACGCATACGCTCCGGCCAATTCCACACATACCGGGCAGCTATCCCGGCTGGCCATGATGCGCACCCGCGTTGCCAGCCCTTCTTTGATTTTTTTCAACGCCGCGCGTTGTTCTGCTTGTTTCTCCATAGTTAGCTCCTCTTTCGTGACAAGGTGACAAGGTGACAGGGTGACTTGGTGACAAGGTGACTTGGCAATAAGGCATCTTGTTCGGTTGAGGCGGTAAATTTTACGAGGGAGTGAGGGGAAAAACAAGTAAATGGAAGGATGAAATCACCCTGTCACCTTGCCACCGTGTCACCTTGTCATCCCGTCACGACATCACGGCCGTCACTCCCAACCGGCGCCGGGTAGCGATGAGACGGCCGCTGCCAATCTGCTCGACATAATGCGACAGCATTTCATAATCGGCCGCCAGCCGGTCAAAGGTGGGTTCATCCAACAGCAGCAGCCGGGTATGCTCAACGGCGCGATAGGTGGCGATATAAGGCGTATCGGCGTACAGGGCATACTCGCCAAAATGCTCGCCAACTCCCAACGACCCCACTACCTGCGGGGCACGGCCGTCTGCCGCCATCAACACTTCCACCCGCCCCTCCATCACGATAAATAAAAATGAGCGCGCTTCCCCCTGGCGCACGATCACCTGGCCCGCTTTCACCCGCCGCTGCCGCAGCCGCCGATCCACCATCTCCAATTCCTGCGGGCTGAGACTGCCGAACAGCGGCATCTGCTTGAGCAAATGGCGCGTTTCCGCCCCGGCCGTCACCTGCGCCGTCAAAGTGGTATCCGCCCGCAGCAAGGGATCAAACCGCTCGCGGGCGATCCCCAACAGACGCACCGGCGTCAGCGCCCGGTAGGTGAAATGATACTCGCCGCTATCTAACAAGGCATTGACGCCGAAATAACCGCCGGGATGCAGCGTCGCCACCTGCTCATCCGCGTGCAAAACGGCCACATCGCCCGACTCAATCAGGTAAAACCAGTCCGCATCCTGCCCGCCATGCGCCAAAATCGCCCGCTTGGGCCGCGCCACCGGCTGCAAAATCGCCAACACTTCCTGTACCGCCTCCTGATCAAACCCGGCAAAAATGTCCGCCCGCCGCACCAAGTCCCGCCGCTGGTCCCGCTGCCGGATGAAGCCCTGTGCCAACTGCGCCCCCCATCCCATCTGGGCCAGCGCGTGCCGGGCCAGCGTCTCGGCCTCCAGCCAGGGCAAACTGTCATACGCCGCCTGCCCCGCCTGCCGCGTAAACGGCGTCCCCGCCAAATCGTCCAGCCGGTCTACCGCCAGCAGCAGCGCCAGGCGGCAGCGCTCGCCAATGTCCATGATGGCGTCATCCGGGTCAATCGGCCCCAGCGCTTGAATTTGGGATTGGATGGCAGCCAAGCGACGGCCGCCAAACACGCGCTCATAACTGCGAAACATCGCCTGCAAAAAGTGATTGAAGCCGTTGGTCAGCCGCTCCCGCTCGCTGAACAGGGCGGCTGCGGCGTCGGTCGTCTCGAAGCGGGCAAATTGGGCCAGCTCGCCCAGGAGCAGGTACAGCCCGCCGGTAAACGCCCACAAAACGACGACGGGCACGTGCAAAACAGGATTGGCGTCCAGCAGGGGCAGGGTCAAAATGGCGAGGATGATGAGGAACCAGGGCAGGGCGAATCGGGAGCGCCAGAAGTTGATCCAGAGCGGGGTCAACAGTAGCAGCCCGGCAAAGGTAGTGAGCAGCAAAGCGATTAGGGGCAGCGCGAGACGGCCGTCATCCGACCAGACCAGCCAGCCAACCCCCGTTGCCACTGCCGCCAACCCAGCCATCACCAGCCGATCGGCCGTCTCCAGGTAGCGAGGTTTGACGGTAAACCAGCCGACCCATCCCGCCGCCAACACGGCCGTCCCCGCCGCCAGCAACGTCAATTCATGCCACCCATTCCCAATCGCCAGCGCCGCCCCCAACCAGTTGAGCGCCAACGCCAGGGGCACGGCCGTCAGCGACCAGAGCGCCCATTGGAAACGAGAGCCGGGAACTTGCCGGGCCACGCCCACAAAAACCGCCATCGCCGCCAGATGCAGCAGCCAGATGAGCAGCCCCGTCCACAAGTCGGCATTGGGCAGGCGGGCCAGCGCCACAAAGAGCAGCGGCAGCCCCGCCAGCAAGGGCAAGCCGGTGAGCAGCGCCAGCACGTCGGGCCGGGCCAGCAAATCCCGCCGCGCCAGCCATTCCAGCCCGGCGCGCGCCCGGCTCCAGCCGAATTGGCCGATGAAGTAGAGGGCGGGCAGGATGAGGACGGCCGTCACTCCCATCAGCAGCAGCCGTCCCCACCAGCCATACTCCTGCCATAAAACGGCGGCAAAGGGGGCCAGCCGCGTCTGCCAGAAATAGAGGGCAAAAACCAGGGCATACGCCGAGTAAGCCAGCGTCAATCCGCCGTAAAAGGCGAACACCCGCTCGGCCCGGCTCAGTTCGCGCCAGAAGGCGGCCGGATTGGGCGCGGCCTTCACTTTGGGCCAAAGTTCGGCGCGCCAAAAGCGGATGGCGCGTTCGCGCAGGCCAGGCATGTCCAGCCAATCCATCAGGATGAAATAGCCGTCCAACTCCAGCAGCGGGTTGAGATTGACGAAGACGGTGAGGTAGGCGATGAAGCCGATCTGGTAGATGAGGCCCGCCCAGGGCGCGGCCAGGGTATGGGAGAAGTTGAGGCGCAGCCATGCCAGCAGCAGGCCGGACAAGCCGCCCAAAATCAAGCCGGAGTGGGGGCCGGCCCAGGAGACGGCGATGCGTTTCCATCGCGGCGACAGCCAGATGTCGCGCGTGTCCACGAAAAAGGCGGGGAAGCCCCAATAGATGAGGATGCCGCCTTTGTCCAGGTCGCGGCCAAACTGCTTGGTGGCCAGGCCGTGCGCCAGTTCGTGGAGGGTGATGACGATGATGTTGGCCAGGAAAAGGGTGGGCAGGCTCCAGCCGCCGCCCACCAAAGCCACTTCTTCGGCCAGCAGCAGGCGGCCAAACAGAACCCCGCCTATCAGAATGATGGCAAGCAGCAAAATTTGTACTGGCGGCCAAAAGAGCCAGCGAACACGATCATATAGCGGCGTGAAAAAGTCGTCCAGGCCGGTGACGCTCCATTCGGAGTGGAGAAAGCCGTTCAAGATGCGGCGGCCGCGGCTGGCCGGGGCGCGGGCGGACAGCGCGGTTGCCGCCTGCCCATACAAATTGGTCGGCGTATCGTCAAGAAAGTTGCCGGCGCGTAAATCGGCCACCAGGCTGTTCAGATGGCCGATGGGCAGGGATTTGTACCGGATCAGGCTGTAGAAAAGTAAATCTTTGAGGGAACGACGGCCGTCCATCTGCCACCACAGCGCATAATCCGGCTCGGAAAGGCGGAGGTAGGATTTGGAGAAGGGTTCCTTGAGAATGTAGTATGGCTCTGGGTGGGCGTCCAGCCGGGCAGCCACCACCTGCGTGTTCCGCCGGGGTCGGTACGCCGTGGGATCGGTCGCTTCTGCCACTGCTTGCCAGAATGCCTCACCAGAGGTTGTCATGCCCCTAGTCTAAAGCGGGATGGGGGAAGTGGCAAGGTGACAAGGCGACGGGGTGACAGGGTGGGTTCATGGATTTTCCCGCTCCACCGCTTTCTGGCTTCTGTTATAATTGCTCCAATCACAAACGGAGGCGGCGATATGGGTTTTTTGAAGAATTTGTTCGGCGGCAAAGAGAAGCCATATGTGGACAAGCACGGGGTTTACTTTTATGTGCAATGTGACAATTGCGGCGCGAAGGTGAAGATGCGGGCGGACAAACAGCATGATTTGAACCGTGAAGATGGCGGCTTTGTCTGGCACAAAACCATCGTGGATAACCGCTGTTTTCGACCCATGCCGACGGTGGTGCATTTGGACGGCCGTCATCAAGTTACCCATGCTGAAATCGAAGGCGGCCGTTATCTCACCGAAGCGGAATATCTGGCAGCGGAATGAATGTGGGCCAGGCTGCGGTAGAAACGGCCGTGCTGTGTAATAAACGGGGACATCACCACATCTAATGAACGCTAGAAGTCTGATTTCTCTCAAGAAATCGGATTTCTTCCAACGAGGCAATTATGTCAAATCCAGAACCAATCATCGTATACACTTCCCGTTTTTGCGGCCACTCCTGGGCCGTCGTGCAGTTCTTCAAAGGGCAAAATATCCCCGCCACTTTCATTAACATTGACGCTAACCCTGAAGCGCGGCAAAAACTGATCGAACTCAACAACGGCTGCGCCAGCGTGCCCACCCTGGTTTTTCCCGATGGCGTCCAACTCACCGAGCCTTCTACCCGCCAGCTCCGGGCCAAGTTGGGACTGGAAACGGGTGGTTTGATGCAGAAAATCCGCAGCGTTTTCCGCGATTGATCCACCATCAGCCCCCTTTTCATGCTCCCTTACCTCCTCATCCTCTTCGCTTTTCTGGCCGACCAGCTGACCAAGCTGTGGGCGGCCGCTTTCCTGGCCGAGAATGGCGCCACCCAACTGCATCCACTGCTCACCATCCGCGAGACGTATAACCGGGGGATTGCGTTGGGCATGTTTCAAGGCATCGGGCCGGTGGTGGGCTGGCTTTCGATTGGGGTGGTGTTGGGCTTGCTGGTTTATCTGGCGCGGCTGCCCCGCGATCAACAGGGATACCGGCTGGGGCTGGCGATTATGATCGGCGGCGCGCTGGGCAATCTGGTGGATCGGGTGCTGGCAGGCCAGGTGCTCGACTTCATCGAAACGCCGCTCCGCCCCGGCATTTTCAACGTGGCCGATGTGATGATTTATGCCGGGGTGTTCTTGACGTTGGGCACGGCCGTGTACGATTGGTGGGCGACGTCAAAACATAAAACGTAAAACGAAAAGCGGCGCGTTATTCCTTGTCCGCCTTTCTCCCTCCCCTTTTCCACAGCACGGCCGCGATCATCCCCGCCCCGCCCAACACACTCCAGGCCAACTGCCCCAGCCGCTTCTCCAACCGATCCAGCCGCTTCAACATTTCTCGGTCGGGGACAGACTGCACCTTGAGACGGCCGCTCTCCGCCGCCGCCAACAGCCGCTGCACCTGGGACGGCCCATCCAACAACCGCCGCGCCAGCGACAGCGCCGCTTCCAGGCCAAACGCCCGCATCTCTTTCTTCAAGACCAGTTCTTCGGCAAATTTTTCGATCTGATACCAGGGGTTGACATCGGGGTTGAGCAGGGAAACCAGCCCGGACACCATCCCCATGGCTCGGCCCAGATAGATGAAATCTTGCGGCACCTGGAAGGGAAAATCGAACAGCAGATCGCGGAACTCCATCCCCAATTCCTGCACCTCTTTGGGGTCGGGACGTGCCAGGTCGAGCAAATTCCGCCCCCAAATGCGATCCAGCACCGTCGCCTGGGCTTCGGTGATGCGCTCCAAATCGGCGCCGGGCAGGAAGAAGCCGAGGTCGTCATACGCTTCGGTCAGCTTGTGCGCGTCCCGTTGGGTGACACTGATCAACACTTTGCGCAGGTTTTCGCCCATCAAATCGGGCACGCGCCCCACCATGCCAAAATCCACAAAAACGAGGGCAAACGGCCGTCCCTCCCCCTCCACTTCTTCATCATCCGACCCCAACGGTTGGATGAACAGATTGCCGGGATGGGGGTCGGCGTGAAAAAAGCCTTGCAAGAATATCTGGCGGAAATACGCATCCAATAGTTTTTCGCCCACCGTTACCGGATCAATGCCAACGGCCGTCAACTGGTCAACATCCGTGATTTTGATCGCTTCCACGTTTTCCAAGACGATGACCCGCCCTGTCGAATGTTCCCGGTAAACGGCCGGGATGATGACGCTGTCGTCGCCGGCGTACATCTCGGCGAAGCGCTCGGCGTTGTCCGCTTCCGCCTCGTAATCCAGCTCCTCCCACAAGGTGCGGGCAAACTCATCCATCAGCGCCGGCACGTCGGCGCGGCGGCGGATGGGCGGGTAGCGCATCGTCCAGCGGGCCACTACGCGCAAAGCGGCCAGATCAATGCGCACGATTTCCTCGATGCCGGGCCGCTGCACTTTGATGACGACGTCAGCCCCGCGCCCCGCGTCACGCTCGGCGTCACGCTTGGCGTCACGCTTGGCGTCATTTTCCGGCAGCAGCCAGGCGCGGTGGGCTTGTCCTAACGAGGCGGCGGCCAGGGGAGCGGCTTCTACTTCGGCAAAACGGCCGTCCAGCTCCCCCAACTCGGCTCGCAGCGCGGCAAAAATCCGGGCGGCGGGTTCCGGCGGCACCTCGTCTTGCAGCCCTTGTAGTTCGTCAGTGATTTCGGGAGGCAGCACGTCCACGCGGGAGCTGAAGAACTGTCCCAGCTTGATCATGACGCCGCCCATGTCCACGGCCACCACCCGGAAGCGGCGGGCAAAGCGGCGGAAGCGGGCCGGTCGGGATTGGCGAATGTAATTTTTCAGCAGCGGAATCCGGCCGCCGATGATGTCCCACAGGATCAAATGGAGGATGATGCGGGCAAAGAAGAAGAGAATGCGCCGGAAACGGCCGTTTTGTGGAAGGCGGGTCGGTTCAGGTGTTGTGGTCATGGGCGTAAAACGAAAAACGTAA
>JAJRVV010000199.1 GCA_024277135.1 Chloroflexota bacterium
AGCTTTTTGAGGGAGGCCAGGTTATGCCGGGGGTCGCGCAGGATGTGGATGAAACGCGCCTGGGGGAAAAGGCGGCGTAATTCGGCGACGTTTCGTTCATCACGAGGGGTTTTGGCAACCCAATGACGGGGGGCTGACGGCCGTTCCCGGTTGGCGCAATCGTAGGCGAAGACGGCAGTTTGCAACAGCGCTGCCGCATCTTGCCCATCCCAGCGCGCCAGCCAAAAGCGAAGCCAGCGCAGTAAATCGGCGTAAGTGCGGGCGTCCCCGTCCCGTCCCAACATCCAGAAAGGGGGCTGGCCGGTGGGGTTGACGAAGCGTTTGAGCCAATGCGCTGCCCACGCTGCTTCCAGTTCAGCGCGGGGCAGGAGGGTAAAGCGGGCAAGGAGAGGCAGTGCGTTGGTGTCGCCGGGCAACGTCACCAGCGCCGGGTGTTGATCCAGCAGGGCAGTGAGCAGGGTGGTACCGCTTTTGAGGTAGCCGCAGAGGAAAATGGGGGCATAGGTGTAAACGGCCGTGCGCGCCACACTATCCGCGCTGTCCGGCAACGGGGCGGTCTCGTCCCACAACAAGGTGAAGAGGCGGGTATAGGCGGCGTTCAGCGCGGACGTGTTGGCCGGATCGCGGCGGGGGAAATTTCGCCCCCGTTCTGCCAGCAGATCATCCAGTTCGGAGATGACGGACGGCAACGAACTAAGATGAATCACCTTGTTAACTTTGTAAAAATCTCCATATATTTTTGAGCTATTTTTTCTGTTGTAAATTGCATTAGGATACTCCTCGCCTCTTCAGACCACCTAACTAGTAATTCTCTATCATCAATTATCCGTTCTAGAATATGATCCCATTCTTGATTTGTTTTACAAATACACCCTCCTCGGTTTTGGTTTAACAATTCATAATATGATGGAACAGGAGAACCAATCGCAGGTACACCCTGGGCCATAAATACTCCAATCTTAAAAAAACTGTGGCCTTTGTTATACGGAGAATCAACAAACCGGGGTGAAAGACAAATCTCACCTTCTAAAATAGCTTGGGGAAAGGTTTCGTACCGCCATTTCTTAAAGCGGTATAGGAAAAAGGGAAATGGTGACTGATTGCACGCTTTCAATATTGGCCATCGGTTAGAGATTATCCGCAATTGAATACCATATCGTTGCAATAGCGGTAAAATCATCTCTAATTCAAATGCTTTAGAAACGATTCCACTCCAAACAGCTCTTATTCGCTTTCGGTAAAAATCAGTCTTCGGTTTTTTGTAGGAAAAATGGCGGTTATCTATTGAATCAGGAATGTAAACTACCCAATCATGATATTTAGAAGCTCTGTCAGCAATAAACTGAGAAGCGCACGTTACTACATCTGCCACTTCCAGCATGCGTAACGCTTGCTGTACATGCTTATCTGTAACTGGCGTACCTAATCGAGGCAACGCAGCTTTATCAAAATAGTTCACAACCAAGTCAAATATAACACAACACCCTTGCGCCTTTGCTCTCTCCGCCAATAAATACGCCTCATCATCTTGCCGTCGTACAAACAAATGAATATCTGCTTTAGCGTCCAACTGGTTGACTGTAGAGTGTATACCTTGCCGCTCCAGATAGGGTATCACTTGCAAACAGCGTATCCAAACTGATGCTGACATACGGTTATAATTCGTGTGATTTACAGGGAGAAACCAGTTGATGCGCATTACCAGCTAACCCCACCCCCTACTAAAAACCGCACGCCGTTTCAATTTAATCAAAAGCTGTTTAGCCGCCCACAGCGCGTGATCTGGTTGCCGCGGAAGAATGAGATACCCTTGTCTGAATAGTCGCCACGTATCCGCAACGGTCGGTAACGGTTTGCACTGTGCTTGTTTCATCGCTGTCATGTATTTGGGGAAAATAATATCGGCCGCAAAATTATTTACTGCCCGTTGTCGCGCCTTCCGTGAATACTGCTCGTATCGTCCCCGAATTTCGACTAACTGATTACGAAAGGATGTCACCTCGATTGGCAAACCGGAATTCCCGACTAATTCGGGCGTACCCCCACTATCCATATACAAAACGGGGAGACCGCTTGATAACGCCTCTATGACAACATTCGGACAAGAGTCATTTTCAGCTAAATGCACAAAGACATGTGATCGCCGAATAGCATCCGCTAATTTTTCACGGGTTAAATGGCCTTTATGATGGATATTAGGCAAATGCGGCAAGCCTACATAATTTCCAATCAAAACAAACTCTAAGTCAGGGTTTTGAGAAGCTAATTCACCAATTTGCCATGTTCCTTTTTTAACGTTCGTACTGTGCGAAACAGCGCAAACCGTAAATCGGAGGGGCTTTTCTTGCAAGGGAATCGGGTAGAATAAATTAATGTTTACGGGGTTATAAATCACAGGGCCATCCTGCGAAATAACTTTATATTTTCGGGTCGTACTATATTTAGAATAGTTACTCTGAAAAATAGTCAAATCTGCCCACAAATTCACCCTTGCTTGGCGCATATCAACCCAGTCAGATCGCCCGTAGTCCCGTCCAGAGCCATCTACACGCTGTACAACACGTATTAATGGTTGCTTTTTCTTGATCCGTTTAACCAACGATTCTGAAACAGCCCAAGAATTTACAAACAGAACATCAAACTGATCATCAGGATCATCTGTGTACACAATGCCTCGATCAGTTAGCCAAGCATACCAATTATTTAAAAATGTGTACATCCCCCCTCCATCTTTTAAAGGGATAGGGATACAAAGCTTTATTTCATCATTATGGTGCAGGTTTTTTAGGGTCATTTTGGGCCGTTGTAGAATCAATCAAAGCAAAACAGGGTTCAAGTAGGATACCCATACTGCGATAAATCTATTCTGATCATCTCGCTTAATTTTCTATTACAATCTCGATATTGGGTTATCAAATCATCGTACAAAGCGGGTGATAATTGTAATTTTTCGCTGCCCAAAAACATTTTATTAAGCAATGGTGCCGTCACTTTCCGCTTCATTCGGTAAAATGTCCACCGGTACGCTTTAGCAATTCGGGGAGTATTAGCTTGCTCTAACTTTAACAAAACAGGATACGCTATCCGATTAATGCGTAAACTTATTTTGATAACAGGCAATAAGCGGGTGCTGGGATTAACTCGTTTTGTTTTTGTTAAACCAATTGCTGGAACCTGACCAACGCAACGCTTAAGTTTTTCCCAAAATAGATCGTGATCATGTTTTAATGTCTCCATAGGAATCACTGTCACTTGAGCAGGGGAAAATGTTTGATAATAATGTTGGATAAGTCGCTGGTAATGCAGTTTTGCAGACATTCCTAACTCCCCTTCTTCCCGAACGAACTGCTCAAATGTGCGGGTCTCAAACCCTTTAACGGTGACGCGAAAGGCATAAATGGATAACAAGTAATCCACCTGATTGCGAATAACACAAAGTATGTTTGCTTGCGGATAGCTTGCAAATATCCTATCTGCGACCTGAAATGGATTGATCCGATTGTGTCCGTGCGGGTGTCCGCTGAGTATTTCGTTGGAAATAAGCAATGGCGATTGTCGCTGGTCGGCCAGCATCCTTGATTTAATAAGTTCCTGAAACTGACCTGGATCGAATACCGTCTCAAAAAGGATGTATCGTCGCGGGGTTTGACCTAAGAATTGGTAATTTGCTTTTAAGTTCGGGAATATTATTTCCTGCAAAAATGTGGAGGCGGACTTATGATAACCAATGTGGAATGAAATTTCGGGCGATGTTTTTTCGTACATAAAACAGCCTATTTGATTTGAAAAATGGCGCGAGCAACATCAGTTCCTTTACTAGTAAATGTATCATCCTCGGCAAGTAAAACTTGAGCGACATCCGGCGCAAACGCAGATAAAAGTTTTTCGCTCCCACCAAAATCAATTCTATCTGCGGATGTTGTTTCATATCGAATTGGTACTTCAATGACTACGTAACCGCCCGGGCGGCAAATCCGTTTGATCTCATTAATCACTTTTTGCGGATCGTAAGCGTGTTCTAAAGAGTGCGAGCTATAAACCACGTTGAATGAGTTGTCAGGAAAGGTCATCTGGTGCATATCCATCACGAGTATATCAGAGTGTTTGCTCATCAAATCTATGCCTAATATTTTTTTGACCCCTTTTGCATAAAAATAGTCAATTTCGGCGTGGTTGCGACAACCGACACACAAGATTTCTGCCTGATTCAGGTTAACAAACTGCGCGAGTTTGTCTACAAGATAAATGGTTCGTTCTTTGAGTTGATTGTCGTTTTTGATGATGGTTCGTTTGAGTTGCATATTGAGGTAGTCGTCGTATGAATCGGATGGCGGGCGCAAATGCTGCCGCATCTGTCGCCGATATTTCCAATGTAAATAGTGATGATAAAGTATTTTTATCTGCCGTTTAATCTTATAGCTCGTTTTCATTTTCTCAGGTCTCGTTTTGCAGCCGCCACAGGGCCGCATAACGGCCGTCCCGCCGCAGCAACGTCTGGTGGTCTCCTTCTTCCACAATTTTACCCGCTTCCAGCGCCATGATGCGGTCAACGGCCGTCACCGTCGCCAACCGGTGCGCAATCACAACTACCGTCCGATCCTGTCGAATCTGATCCAGCGCCGCCTGAATCAGCCGTTCCGATTCACTATCCAGCGCGCTGGTCGCCTCATCAAAAATCAAAATCTGCGGATCGCGGACGATAGCGCGGGCAATGGTGATCCGCTGCCGCTGACCGCCGGATAAATTTGCGCCCCGGTTACCTACTACCGTCCCATACCCTTCCGGGAACTGGACAATAAACTCATGTGCGTTGGCAATCCGCGCCGCCGCCTGCACCTCTTCATCCGTCGCCGTCAGCTTGCCCAGGCGGATGTTATCAGCAATGGTACGGTTGAACAAAAAAGCATCCTGATCCACCACCCCAATCCGCGCCCGCCAATCCGCCAAATTCAACTCTCGCAAATCCACCCCATCCACCAAAATTCGCCCGGCAGTTGGATCATACAGCCGCAGCAGCAGATTCACAATCGAAGTTTTGCCTGACCCGGAATGACCGACAAAAGCGTAGGAACGCCCCTGGTCAATCGTGAATGAAATTCGATCCAGCGCCGAGGCGTCAGCCGGGGCATAGCGCAAGGAGACCTGCTCAAACCGGATGGTATCCTGCAAACGGGTGAATGGCCGTTTCCCCGACACCGTAAACAGCTTATCCTGCCGCGCCAACATCCCCGCCACTCGTTCCGCAAAAGGGAGCGAAGATGAAATGTTCGCCAGATAGCCATTCAAGGTCGTTATCCGGGGCAGCAGCCGGTACATGACAAACACAAACACCCCCAAACGCGCCATCGAGGTGCTGCCCGTTTGTTCCACCAACCAGACGCCGACGACCAAGAAAGCTGCCAGACCGAGGACGGCCGTCCCCTCCACCAACGGATCCACCAGTGACTTCCAGGTTATCGCCAACCGTCGCGCTCGCACCCCCTGATCAATCGCCTGTGTCGTATCCGCAATCGCCTCATCCGCCCGGTGAAACAAGTGAATCACTCGAATCCCGCTCAAATACTCGATCACCCGCTCATTAACAGCTACCCCAGCCTGCACAAAGCGGCGCGACAACGTCCGAATCCGAATGATAATCCGGCGCATCGAAGCTGACAGCAACGCCAATGCCACCAGCGCCCCCAACGTCACTTGCCAGGAAAGCCAAAATAACAGCGCCACATACGCCAGCACAGTTAACAACAAACTAAACAGGTTGCTGATGCTCATCAGCAGCCGTCCCACCTGCGTCACCTGCTCCATGTAAGCGGCCAGATCGCCTGTCTTATAGCCGCCAACCTGTTCATAGCTCATCCCCACAAACTGACGAAACAATCTACGGCGCAAATCCCCCTCTGACCAGGCAGTGAGAAAAGCGGCAGCAATTTTACTCACTAATGTCAATCCAGTGCGCAACAATTGGGAGATAACGGCCGTACCTACCAACGCCATAAACAATTGTTGGGTACTCAAATTCGTTTGGTAACGGGCAATCGCCTCCCCAATCGCGCCCAATGAAGCCAGCGACGCCCCAGACGACTCCGGCGATAAAATCTCCAACGCCACTGTGAAGATGGCATAAGACCCCCCTTCAAACAACGCCGCCAGTAAACTGGAAAGAAGAAGCAGCAGCACAAAATAACGGAACTTCCACAACAGTCCGCGCAACAGCCGCGCCGACTCCCGCTCGCCGCCGCTCAACAGGCGGATAAAGCCTCGAATCCGACCAGGAATAAAATCTGGCGACTTATGGGTTTCTTGTTTGACGTGTTGGGTCAACCGGTCACGGGAAGATGAGGGGAATTTCATGGCGAAAACAGGGGTTCGTGGAACGGGAAACGAGAGGCGTCAGGCTGCATTGTCTATTTCCGATTGGGTAGCAGAATGGTGCAATAATTCTTTCAACCGCGACACCACCATCGCCATCGCCACCTCATTCATCCCCCCATGCGGGATGATGACATCCGCATACCGCTTACTCGGCTCCACAAACTTCATGTGCATCGGCCGTACCGTCTCCATATACTGCTTCACCACCGAATCCAACGTCCGCCCCCGCTCCTCAATATCCCGGTTCAACCGCCGGATAAAGCGCACATCGGCATCCGTATCCACAAAAATTTTAATATCCATCAGATCGCGCAGCTTACGCCGTGTAAAAATCAGGATGCCATCCACCAAAACAATGGGGCTGGGATCAACCGTCACCGTTTCGTCCGTACGCCGGTGAATGGTGAAATCATAAACGGGAACCTCAACGGCCGCCCCCACCACCAACTGCTTAATATGCTTGATCATCAACCGCGTTTCCAGCGAATTGGGATGATCATAATTCAACTGCGCCCGCTCCTCCAGAGATAGATCAGGACGGTCTTTATAATAAGCATCGTGCGGCAGATAGGCAACCTTGGCCGCTCCTACCGCCTTCAGGATATTGCGGGCCACAGTTGTTTTCCCGGAAGCTGTGCCGCCGGCCACGCCAAAAATGATCGGTTTCCCGTCGTGCATTCAAACACTCCACTGTTTACAACCTCGCCCATTTTAACCAAGATGTGGCATTTACGCAGGCCATCGCCCAGCATATAAAAAACCCCCGGCAAAACCAGGGGTTAATTGAAAGCCACCCATCGGACTTGAACCGATAACCTATCGCTTACGAAGCGATTGCTCTGCCAATTGAGCTAGGGTGGCAACGTGGCCAAATTATATCAACAGGCCACACGCATGACAACGTTAAATTATGGCTGCTTCACGCTCCGGATCGGCGCACCACTCGCTCCAAGAACCGGCATAGAGACGGCCGTCCCCCAACCCCGCATGAGCCATGGCCAACAAATTAACGCACGCCGACACCCCCGACCCGCAGTAGAAAACCGCATCCGCCGCCAGTTGACCGGCCAAGAGTGCCTGCAAATTTTCCCGGATTTTCTGCGGCGGCAAATAACGGCCGTCCGCCGCCCAATGCTGCTGATAAAAGAAATTCACCGCCCCTGGGATATGCCCCGCCACCGGATCAATCGGCTCTTCCTGGCCCCGATATCGCGCCGGCGCCCGTGAATCAACCAGCAGCGGCGCTGCCGCCGCCTCATCCAACAGCGCCAACCAGGAACGTCGAGGCGACCCGGTAAACTGGCGCGGCGCAATCGTCTCCCAACCGCTGCGTACGGGCAGACCGGCCGCCAGCCACCCCTGCCAGCCGCCGTCCAACACCGCCACTGCCGTATGCCCCATGTAGCGCAGCATCCACCACAAACGGGCTGCCACCATGCCATTGGCGTCATCATAAACTGCCACCTGCACCCCCTGGCCAACGCCCAATCGGGCAAATAACATCGCCAGACGCTCCGGCGATGGCAGCGGGTGACGGCCATGATCCGTCACCGGCGGCCCGCTCAAATCCTCATCCAAATGGGCATACACCGCGCCAGGAATGTGGCTCTCCCCATACGCCCGGCGGCCCGCCTCCGTGTCCGCTAGACTAAAGCGGCAGTCCACCACCACCCAATCAGGCCTGCGCAAATGTTCGGCCAACAATTCCGGGGAAATCAAAGTCGTGAACATAGGCTGCCTCAAAAAACGAAAAACGTAAAACGAAATATCACGCCGCTTTACGTTTCACAGATCACTGAATACTGAATACTGATTACGGATTCGGCGTCGCCGTCACCACCGGCGGCGGCACGGCCGTTGGCGGCATGGGCGTTTCCGTGGGCGGCACGGCCGTCGGCATCAGCGTCGGCAGCGGCGTGGGCGAAGGCGTCACCGGGATGAGGGGCGTCGGCGTCGGTGTTGGCGTCGGAATCGCGTCATCATGCAAAATGAGCAGCGGCCGTTCCTCGCTGACGACCAACGCATTCCCCGCCTCATCCTCCAACACCACCTGCCACATAAAATCGCCAGACTTGAGCAGTCCATACAAATCCGGCGCATCCAGGAGATACTGCGACCGCAGCGCCGGCTGACTGACCGTGCCCACCGCCTGCGTCCGGCCGTCAGACCGCCAATAAATCATAAACCGCTGCCCCTCCGCCAACGGCATCGGATAATTCCAGCTAAATTGCAGCGGGATACTGTTCAGCGATTCCAGCCCCGCTTCCGGCTCTTGCAGGCGAATGAATGGGGCTGCGCCGGCGGCAAACTGATTGCCAAATTCGGCCGTCCAATACCACACATTAGGCGCGTTAAAATCAACCGTAAACGCCACCCCCACATCCGTCGCATACCGGTTCAAAATGATGCGGCGATGCGGCGGGCTGTTCACCCAAAATTCCACCGCCTCATACGCATTTTCAAACCCCCACGCCGTCGCTTCCCCGGCATAGCCGGCCGCGTACCCATTCCGAATCAACCGCTCCAACGGATAGGAACCATCGGCTCCGGTGTGGCCAGTGTATTGGAATTGGGCCATGTCATCGGTGTGCTGCTGCGCCGCCGCGCTCAACTCATACACATAGGCCAGCGGCGGCAAATCAAATTGACGGCGGGCCTCATTGATGTAGATGAATAGCTCCTCCGCCTGGCTCGTGCCATCAGGAATGGAGATGGGCATCATCACAAACGGCTCATCCAGGTCAACCGGATCGAGGGCGATCTCAAACGGGTTTTCGTCCGACACGGCCGTCTCCCCATTCATCCCGCCATTCAAAATCAACGGCAAATAAGTCGCCAGCACGCCGGGGTCCACTCGAACCCACTGCCCCAACTCAGCGCTGCCAAACTCATTGACGGCCGTCACGCTCACATAAAAATCCCCCGTCTGCCGATAAATGTAGGAAATTTCGGCTCCGTCCAGCGAACGGCCGTCGCCCATATCCCACCGGTACGCCAACACCGTCACATCCCCCTGCGCTAAGCCAGCGATGGGCTGGCCCATGGACACGCTGTCAGCTATCGTCATCTGCGCTTCCGGTGGCAGCCCCACCAAAACCGTCCAAAATGCCTCAGAACGGCCGTACACATTCTCCACTGTCAAATGCACCTGATAACTGCCCGGCGCGGCATACTGATGGGTGGGATTGGCTGCGTTCGCCATCACCCCATCGCCAAAATCCCAGGTGTAATCAAGCGGGTCTTGCCCGCCGCTGCGGCTGGTAAACGCCACCGGCTGCCCCACCCCCGGCATCGGATCGTCCACCGTGAACTGGGCCGCCGGATGGGGGGCCACGGTGATGGTTTGGGCGCGCGTGGCCCGGCCCAGCGGATTTCGCGCTTCTACGGTAATTTCGTAAATGCCCGGCGCAGGGAAAGCTAACTCAGGCTCATTCACGGCGATGCGACGGCCGTCTCCCGGCAGCCACACCAATTCAAACGGCCCGGAACCGGCTAACTCAACCTTGAGCGGGAACGGTTGTTTGACGGCAACTTGCGGCGGGGCCAGGATGCCCGTCACCTGCGGTTCGATTCCTATCCAGATGGGAGCCGAGGCCCGCTGCTCCACCTCCCCCTGCCGCAAAACGATGTCTACAACTTGCGCCGATTTCTGCAAATCCACCGTCTCCACCCGCGCCGGTACGGAAACGGCCGCCTCGCCGCCCGCCGCCGCTGATGGCAGCCAGGTCAGGCTGTTCGTTTGCAAATTAATCGTCACCCCGGCCGGCAAATCCCTGGGGTCCACCTGCAATCCGGCGGGCAGTTCGATAGAAATGGCGGGCGGGTCGGACACGGCCGTGGGCGCATTCAAGCGCAAATCGAGCGAGAGGGAATCGCCAGCGGTGGCGATGGGCGGGAAAACAGTCAGATCAACCGAAATCGGGCCGGTTATCTGCGCCTGCCCGGAGAATGCCGCCGCCGGATCAAAAGCAACCGAATCCTGCCGCCAGAGCAAGGCGGCCAATCCGGCCAAAAGCAGCAAAGGTATGGCAAGAAGCCAACGTTTTTTTTGCATAAAAAGCCACAAACCCCCAGGACGCAGAGCGTCAAAAATGATAAGCTGTACAGTAACCTGTGACAACTTGCACAAATTATACTGAATTTTGCAGGCGGGGCTATAATAGGACAAGTAGTGAACGGCCGTTCCCCTCCATAAAATCATTTTACTCACTGGTTTTTCACCATCGGCCGTCCCCGCTACAGGTACAATAAGACGAAGAGTAGTTTCAAAAGCTGATAATTATGACCATTGCCGCAAACGACAACAACGGCCGTCGCCTTTTCGCCCGCTTTCGACGTGGCCCTGCCCCCTTTCTGGTGGAAGGCTACCACATCGGCAACATCCTCTCAGACCAGCCCGTCACTATAGCCAAAAAAGCGGCCATCGTGGGCAACGTTCTGGCCCCCGCCATCACCGTTTATGGCAAACTGTATGGCGCTGGCGTGTCGCTGGAAACGGCGGTGGGCAAAAACGGCGAAGTGTGGGGTGATCTCCACACCCACTCGCTCATCATGGAACCCGGCGGCCAGGTTCATGGCTGGGTCAATCCTCTGGAAAAAACAGAGTATCACTCGCTGGCTGAAAAAGGGGAACTGCCGGCAGATGTCATCCTTTCCGGTCAGCCTGAACTCCCATTTGAACTGCAAACGGAAAATATCCGCGACCGCAGCGATGCGCAGATAGAGATGCTGCGCCGTCTCCAACTGGAAACGGCCACCGCACTGGCCGCCCGCACTGAGCTGGAAACTCATTTTAATGAGCGGCTCAATGAAATGGCGGGTGGT
Organism: Chloroflexota bacterium; assembly: GCA_024277135.1. Taxonomy (GTDB): domain Bacteria; phylum Chloroflexota; class Anaerolineae; order Promineifilales; family Promineifilaceae; genus JAJRVV01. The sequence continues at coordinate 11,194 of JAJRVV010000199.1, forward strand.
TCAGCGGCAAAGATGAAGGCGCTCACCGCACAGGTCACGGCCGTGCAAAATGATTTGGCCGCCGCCGAATCAGAACTGGCCCAAGCCCATGACCTGATTCAGCATCTGACCGACGCCAACCAGAAAATCAGCGAAGAGCTACGCCTGGCTCAACAAATCCTCACCGCCAAAACCAATGAATTAGAGGCGCTCAACCAGTCCCACCAAAAACAGATAAACCAGTTTGAAACGTTACTTGCCGCCAAAACAGAGCTTGATGTCGCCCTGCATAACGCCCAAAAGGAAAATGAGACGCTCAACGACCGCATCCAAAGCCTGGAAGCCGCCCTGCAGGCCAGCCTGCAGCACAGCGCCGAACAGGAAGATTCGCTGCTGCGCTGGCAAGAACTGGTTGAGACCAATCGCAAAAAAGTAGAGGAAATTGAGCAAGAACTGCAAAGCGCCCAATTACAACTGGAAGAAAGCGCCAAGGTAACTGAAATGATTCGGGCGCAACGCGCCCAGGCTGAAGAACAGTGGCGTGAAACCATTCGTCAGGTGGATGCTCTCAATCTGGAGTTGTCCTCCCGCAATCAAGAGTTAGCCGCTCTGCAAACAGATTACAAAAAACTGGCAGCCGAGGCGGAAACCCTGCGCCAACGGCCGCCTGATGAAAAGCTGCAGGAAAAAGAGCAGGCGCTCACGGAAGCCATTGAACGGATCATCGAACTGGAAACCGCCCTGGTCGAAGCAGACCAAACCGCCCAGGAGTACATGGAACACCACCTTTGGGCTAAAGCCAGCCTGAAAACAACTCAGATCAAACTGGATGAATTACAAGGCAAACTAGATGAAGCAAACGGCCGTATCGCCGCCCTCAACAATGAATTATCCACCCGACAGGAGATGTTGGAGCGAGTAGAAATAGGTTCGGCTAAAGAAATTGACCGCCTCAAACAACAAGCGAGTGACCGGGAAACGGCCGTCGCCCAAATCGAAGCCATCAAGCAAAAAGCCGCCGCCGAAATAGAAACCTTGCAAGAATCCCAGCTTCATATGAAAATACGGATGGAAGCGTATGAAGCTGAAATCGAACATCACCTGGGTCAAATGAACAACCAGGGTCAACGGCTGGCTGAAGCCCATGCGCTCCTGGTCGAACGAGATTTAACGATAGCAAGGCTGGAAGATCGCATCAACAAACAAGCCAAATTCATCAAACGCATGAAAAGCGTCACCAGCCAACACATCGCACAACTCAAAGCACAGTTGGCCCAGACCACACCGGGCCAATAGAGAGGTATACCTTGTCCACAATTGAACTCGCCATCATCGGCGGCAGCGGTTTATATGACATGGACGGACTGGCTGATGTGGAAGAAATTCACATCAACACGCCGTTCGGCGCCCCTTCTGATAAAATCATTCTGGGTAAACTGCACGGCCGTCGCCTCGCCTTCCTACCCCGTCACGGCCGGGGACACACTCTCACCCCCACCGAAGTCCCTTACCGCGCCAACATCTTTGCCCTCAAAACTCTGGGCGTCAAGTACATCATCGCCGTCAGCGCCTGCGGCTCCCTGCGCCAGAAGTACGCGCCCGGCCACATTCTCATCCCCAATCAACTGTTCGACCACACCAAAAACCGACCATCCACCTTCTTCGGGCAGGGATTAGTGGCCCATGTCGGCGTCGCCGATCCTTTCTCGCCTGAACTGAGCCAGGTGTTGGCCCAGGCAGTGCAGGCGGCCGGCGGCAGCCCTCATGAAGGCGGCGCTTACATCACGGTTGAAGGCCCCCGCTTCAGCGCCAAAGCGGAATCTCACCTCTACCGGCAGTGGGGCATGGACATCATCGGCATGACCACCAGCCCGGAAGCATTTCTGGCGCGGGAAGCGGAAATCGCTTACGCTGTTTTGGCCCACATCACCGATTATGACGTGTGGCACGAAGAAGAAGGGCCGGTCAACGTGGAAATGGTCATTGAAAATCTGAACCAAACGGAAGTCACAACCATCACCCAACAAACCATCGCCCGCCTGGCGCAGACAATGGAGACGTGGGCCGGTGACTTTGCCGCCCATCACGCCCTGGAAGGCGCTATTTTGACGCGGCCGGATGCGATCCCGGAACCGATCAAGGTGGCGTTAGCGCCGTTGGTGGGTAAATATCTGGATTAGTCTAGCAGGCTGTCGGAAAAGTATCTGTAGCCGCGGTTTCTTACCGCGTTCCCAGAGGCGAGGTAAGGATACCTCGGCTACAAAATAGGGTTCTCCGACAAACTGCTAGTGTTCAGTAATCAGTTATCAGTACATCTTCCCTCTATTGGTAAACGCCTACTGAACACCGAATACTGAATACTGGATACTGGATTATGAACGGCCGTCGCGAGCGAATTCTGCTTTTGCTGACGGCCGTTTTCGTTTTCACCAACGCCGTCAGTCTCAGCCTGGCGCTGAACGGCCGTCTGGCGGCAACGCATTTTCGGGGGCCAATCATTTGGCTGATCCTATTCGCCGCCGCCCACCTCCTGCTCAACCGATTCCGCCGCCGCCGCGACCCATTTCTGTTGCCGCTGGCCGCTTTTCTCACCGGCTGGGGATTACTGCTCATTGACCGGCTGGCGCCCAACTTCCTCAACCGGCAAATCATCTGGCTGGGGTTGAGTACGGCCGTGCTGCTGGCCGCCGCCATCCTGCCCCGCAACCTGGATTGGCTGCGCCGCTACCGGTACACCCTGCTCGTCAGCGGGCTGCTGCTGCTGGCTGGAACCCTCCTGTTCGGCGTCAATCCCTCCGGCTTCGGCGACGCCCTCTGGCTGCCACTTCCCGGCCCCATCCACGTCTTTTTCCAACCCTCCGAACTGCTCAAACTGCTCCTGGTCATCTTTCTGGCCAGCTATTTCGACCAACGCGGCCCTTACCTGCAACTGGCGCAGAGCGGCGGTCGTTTGGCCGCTTTTCCCCTCATCGCCCCGCTGTTGATCATGTGGGGATTGTGCATGTTGTTCCTCGTCTGGCAGCAAGACCTGGGCGCCGCCACCCTGTTTTTCATCCTGTTTCTGGCAATCCTTTATCTGGCGACGGGGCAATGGGCGTATGTTGGCAGCGGTCTGGCGTTGCTGCTGTTGGCCGGGGCGTTTGGCTATGTGGCCTTTGATCGGGTGGGGCTGCGCATCAACGCCTGGATCAACCCGTGGCCGGACGCCCAGGATCAGGCGTTTCAAATCGTGCAATCGCTGTACGCCATCGCCAGCGGCGGCCTGTTGGGGCAAGGGGCAGCCCAGGGATTCCCCGGCTACATCCCCGTCGTCCACTCCGATTTTGCCTTTGCCGCCATCGCCGAAGAGTGGGGGTTGATCGGCAGCCTGGCAGTTGTGGCCGGGTTTGCTTTGCTGGCGTATCGCGGCTTCCGGCTGGCGGCGCGGGCAGCACGGCCGTTTCACCTCTACCTGGCCGCCGGCATCAGCATTTTGTTCAGCGCCCAGGCGCTGCTCATCATGGGCGGCGCCACCCGGCTGCTGCCCCTCACCGGCGTCACCCTCCCCTTCGTCAGCTACGGCGGTAGTTCGCTGCTGGTTTCCAGCCTCATGGTTGGGCTGTTGATTTATTTATCCGCCATCAAGGAAACGCCTGTACTGAGCGAAACCAAAGCGGCCGTCTCCCAACCGCTGCCGGCCCAAATCCGCTTGCCCATTGTCATGGGATTGATCTTGGCCGGATTTACGGCCGTCGCCCTCATTTTAGGCTATTGG
>JAJRVV010000200.1 GCA_024277135.1 Chloroflexota bacterium
ACAAGGAGAAAGAGAACACCCTCGCCGCCGACAATTTATCGTCATAAATTGTATACGATGTTGGGATGTACCCCTATGATGCTGACCTGTTATTCAATTGTTTGGGAACTATTTATGGAATTACTTTATACGAGGAGAAATAATCATGTTCAACAAACGAATGATATTCCTTTATGTATCCGCACTTGTTTTGGCGTTTGCGCTTGTGGCCTGCGGCGGCGGAGAATCGGCTCCATTGCCAGAGGAACCGGCCGCCGCCCAGCCGACAACAGTATCGGAAGCAACGGCCGTGTCGCCTACAGAAGCGGCTGCCGTGCCAGATGTGCGCTCGGACATCCCCGTGTTGGCAGATGCAGCTAACCTGACAACGGCCGCTGCGGACGACGGGTATTCCGTCAGTTACAGTTCTGCCAGCGGGCTGGATGCCGCCGCTGCTTTTTACCAGGCGCAGATGCCGCCGCAGGGTTGGGCGTATGACGCCAACGTTTCTTCCCAGGCTGGCGGGGTGAACACGATATTAGCTTTTCACAAGGAAGGGGAGACGGCCGCTGTCTCCTTGACAAAAGCGGGGGACGGCGTGCAGGTGGTTATTGCCGTCAGCCCGCGTGAGGCGGCGGACACGACGGTCAATGAGGCTGGCGACGCATCATCATCTGAACCAGCTGCCGCTCCCACAACTGCTCCTGCGCCAACGGCCGTTCCCACCGAAGCGGCCGCCGCGCTGGAAACGGACGAAACAGGAACAGACGACATCCCCCTGACGGAAAATGCGATCGGTATTGTCACGGCCAGAGAAGGGGCGGATTACGTGGTGACTTATCAATCCTCCTTCAGCGTGGATGAGGTCGCCGCTTTTTACCAGGAGGAAATGCCGCTGCGGGGCTGGATATACGATGCTAGTGTATCTTCCGCGCTGCCCGGCGTGAGTGCGGAACTATATTTCACCCGCGCGGATGGGGAAGCGGGGGTCTCGTTGGTAACCACAGGGCTGGCAACACAGGTTGTGGTGGCTGTGAGCGGGGCGGCAGCAGATGCGGCTGAGGCGGCAGAATCATCCGGTGCTGCCTCTTCCGGCGGCGGTGCGGTGGCGCAGCCGACAACGGCTGCTGCCCCGCCTGCACCCACCCAGTTGCCGCCACCACCTGCTGCTACTGGCAGCCGCCAGGACGTTCCCTTGATGGGAGATGCCACCAATGTGAATGAGGATTTTTCCGGCGGTTACGCACTTACCTATTATTCGGCCAGTAGTGTGGACAATGTTTTCGCCTTCTACCAGAATCAGATGCCGGCTTATGGCTGGACGTACCAGGATTCTGGCACAGTTCTTGTGCCGGGCACGACGGGAACGATCTACTTTCTTAAAAATGGCGAGGAGATTTCCATTACTATGACGGTGCAGGGAGGGGTGACGCAGGTGCAGGCCGTGATCAATAATTGATGCTGCGATGTGTGGATGCGTGATTTGGGAAGATCACACATTCAATTTTTTAGGGAGGCGCGGTTCTGTTCCAGGCTAACTTGTCTGGGACAGAACCCCGTTTGTAGCGTCTCGGCGGCGGGAATGCGTGTTGCAGGTGGATACGGCCGTCAGCAGTAGCGCCGCGATTAAAAAGTACGAGTCCGCTGAAAAAACTGTAAAGGACGCGCAGATCGTAAAGAATGGCCAGAGAATAATTCGTTAAATTCGTGTCATTCGTGGCTTTGTTCAGTAGAGTCATTTGTTCGTCCCTAAATTTGTTGTCCTGCCAATTTGCAAAGCAGAAACCGGCTGGTTTGATCCACCCTGGAGATTGAACCAATCTGAACATTCAACATCCGCTGCGCCAGACGCAGGCGTATTCTTTGGTGGCTGCCAGATAGTTGAAGCGGGATGGCGGGTACACATCGGACGGTTCGATTTCCGTGCCTTCGGCCCACTCGTTCCAAGAGGTAATCACTATCCAGTCAGGGTTGTTTTCCAGGGCGTCTTCCCAGCGCGTCCGGTAGTATGCGCCATCGTCGCCGGGACGGCCGTAATCACGGGGGATGACGGCGCTGTCGCCGGGGCGGACGACGCCCGTATCCCACCCCGACACCACCGGCAAAGCAAAGGGTATCCCCTGCTCGCGCGCGCCCCAGGCCGTGGCCCGGTAGGCCAGACGTCGCTCGTCGCGCAAGGTGTAGGGCGGCAGTTCCAACGGTATCTCAAATGTTTCGATCACTTCCAGGTCGTTAAATACGCCGTCCAGCCCGGCGGTGAAGACCTGGGTAAAGGCGGCCGGGCCGCCCCACAGAAAGTAGGGAACGCCGGCCTTGTCAATCTCGGCGCGCACAGTCGCCCACGCCTCCGGCGTCGTCAGGCGGGCAATGATGGCCGGGTCTATGAAGATGACCAGCCGGGGATCATCGTCGGCGAGGGTGAGATAGGCGGGGGTTTGAGCGGCCGTCTCCATGATGCGCCGCAGATGTTCGCCTACGATGGCTGTATCTTCGGCGTCGTCATACGCCCAGCCGCCTTCTGGCGCTTCGTACAGGGCGACAATGCGAAAACCGGCGCTTGCCGCCGTAGGCAGGGCGCGTTCCGCCAGGAAGTTCATCTCATATTTGTTGTCCCCATGTACGGAGACGGCAAAGGCGTCAATGCCGGCAGCCTGGGCCAGTTGCATCTGCTCAGCCAGGAAGCTGCTGTCAGTGACGTCGTAGAGATGCCCGGTACGGCCGTTTTCATCCATCCATTCCATCCAGCAGCCAGTTTGTTGGTAAATCGTCCAATCGTCGTCTTGGGCGATGGGGGTGTGCGGGGTGACGAAGTAGCCCTCTCCCTGCCAGCCGGAAGCGTCGCCAGCGCAGTTGGGCGCGGCCGTTGTGCCCCACCAGGGGTAGAAGAAAGCCGCTATTCGGGGTGAAATGGGGGATGGATTGGCCGCCGGCGCGGGCATCGGCTCGGCAGCGCATAGATCAATCGTCCCTGTTTGATATTCATTGTTAACCTGGAAACGGGCTAAAATCGGCCCATCCTCAAATCCGTTGCTCGCGTTGGCGATGATGATTGTCGTCCCAGCTGGGCCGGGCGCTTCCTGCCCCATTTCCAGGGTCAGCGTCTCTCCCTGCCGCACGCCGGAAACCAGCAAAATATAGCGGGCCGCCACCGACTCATTGGCCTCGTTGCCTTCAATGCCAAAAATTTCCCGGTTGTCTTCGTTGAAGATGCGCGGCGCGGCGGGGGGATCGGTCAGCGCCAACCCCGGCCCATCCAAATTCCAGACCACGTCAACTGCGTTTTCTAGCCCAGCTACGCGGGCGCCGGCCCCCAACGCATCCGTCTTCATCGTCACCAGCAGGCGGTAATCGCCGCAGCCGGGGCGGATTGGCCCGGCCTCGACCATCTCCAGGGGCGGAATGTCGACCGGAGGAAATTCGATGGGGGAGCTGTCGGAAATGTCGGCGGGGGCGGGAATTGATAAAGGATTGGGGGGAACGGCCGTTGCCGTTTCATCTAACGCCGCTTCCTCCCCACCGCAAGCAGCCAGCAGCAAACCAAAAACGAGAAAAAAGAGGACTCTTTTGGACATAATTCACCTTCCCTGTGCGTCGCCATACGTTAATATCAGGATTCTGCTATCTTATTACAGCGTAATGATGGGGAAGTTACACTGAAAGGGGAAAAAAGTAAGGGGGGGGGGCGGTGGGCGCATATCCTCTCGCCATTTTATTCCAGAAGCGCGTACTCCATGCTGTCCACCAACGCCTGCCAACTGGCTTCGATGATGTTGGCGCTGGCGCCAACGGCGCTCCATGTCCGACGCCCCTGGACGGAATCAATCAGCACGCGGGTGGTGGCGGCCGTGGCGTTTTCCCCGTCCAAAATCCGTACCTTGTAATCAGACAACTTCACGCCGGAAAGCTGTGGATATACGTCTAGCAGCGCCTTACGCAGCGCCGTATCCAGCGCATTCACCGGGCCGTTGCCTTCGGCGACGGTGTGCATCATTTTGGGGCCGACGCGCACTTTGACGATGGCTTCGGCCGAGAGGCCGCGCCGCCGCCGCTGCTGCACGCTCACCGAATAATCCAGCAGTTCAAAGGGCGGCACATACGCCGGATGGGTGCGGCGCAGCATCATCTCCACCGACGCTTCCGCCCCTTCAAAGGTGAAGCCCTGCGCTTCCAACTGCTTGATTTTACTCAAGACCTGGCGTAAATCGAGGCTGTCCGGGTCGAGACCGAAGGCGCGGGCTTTGTCTACCAGGTTGCCCCGGCCCGACAACTCGGAGACGACGCTGCGCTGGACGTTGCCCACCAGTTCCGGCTCGATGTGCTGGTAGCTGAGCCGGTTTTTGAGCATGGCGGCAACGTGGATGCCCCCTTTGTGGGCGAAGGCGCTGCCGCCGACGAAGGGTTGGTGGCTGTCTAGCTCCAGGTTGGCGATTTCGGCGACGGTGCGGGAGAGGGCGGTCAGTTGTTTCAGGTTGCGGGCGGGAACGCAGTCGTATCCCATTTTGAGCTGTAGGTCGGGGATGATGGAGCAGAGGTTGGCGTTGGCCACGCGCTCGCCGTAGCCGTTGATCGTTCCCTGCACGTGGATTGCGCCGTGGCGCACGGCCGTCAATGTATTAGCCACCGCGCACTCTCCATCGTCGTGGGTGTGGATGCCGACGGCCGTTTGCGGGCCAAGCTGGGCCGTCACCCGGCGGATGATGTCGGCGATCTCCCAGGGCAATGAGCCGCCGTTGGTGTCGCATAACACCACGCAGTCCGCTCCATTTTCCGCCGCTGCCTGCAACGTGGCCACGGCGTATTCTGGGTTCGCCGCGTAACCATCGAAGAAATGTTCCGCGTCGTAAATGAGTTCACGGCCGTGCCCCTTGCAATAAGCCACGCTCTCGCCGATCATCGCCAGGTTTTCCTCCAGGCTGGCTTCCAGCACGTCCGTCACGTGCAAATTCCAGCTTTTGCCCACCAGGGTGATGGCAGGAGTGGCGGCGTCAATCAGCAGTTTGAGATTGGCGTCCGTTTCGGGATGGCTGTTTTTGCGCCGGGTGCTGCCGAAGGCGCAAATTTTGGCGTTTTGCCACGTCATCGAAGCGGCGCGGCGGAAAAATTCCACATCCTTGGGGTTGGAACCGGGCCAGCCGCCTTCAATATAATGGATGCCGAACTCATCCAGCTTGCGCGCGATTTTCAGCTTGTCATCAACGGATAAGGAGATGCCTTCGCGCTGCGTGCCATCGCGGAGGGTGGTGTCGTACAGGAGGATTTGGGTCATGTCAATTCTCAATGAGAAATGAGTAATGAACAATGAGCAAGCGCACTTTGTTCATTGCTCATTGCTCATTGCTCATTGTTAATTGTTCATTGCCGCCATTGTCGCCACGCGAGCGGGATGCGCCGCCTCATACGCCGCGATCTGGTCGGCCTGCTGGAGCAGGTAGCCGAGTTGGTCAATCCCTTGCAGCAGGCAGGTTTTGCTGAAGTTGTCAATGGGGAAGGCAGCGGCACGGCCGTCGGGTAAAGTCACCGTCTGCGCGGCCAAATCAATCGTCACCTGGGTGGACGGCTCTTCCGCTGCCAGGGAGAGCAGTTGGCGGTGGGTGGCCGCGTCCACGATGACCGGCAGCAACCCATTTTTCAGCGCGTTATTGCGGAAAATATCGGCGAAACTGGGGCTGATGATGGCGCGAAAGCCGAAATCGAGCAGCGCCCAGGGCGCATGTTCCCGGCTGGAACCGCAGCCGAAGTTGTCGCCGGCCAGCAGGATGGCGGCCCCTTTTGTTTGCGGCTGGTTGAGGATGAAGTCGGGGCGGGGACGGCCGTTTTCGTCATACCGCCAATCAGCAAACAGATGTTTACCCAGCCCTGTTTTGCTGATAGTTTTGAGGAAGCGGGCGGGGATGATCTGGTCGGTGTCTATGTTTTCCGTTGGCATGACTGCCATTCGGCTGGTGAGGGGGGTAAATGGGTTCATCGTTTCTCCGAAAGCGAAAGCGAGAGCTAGGGCGAGAGCTAGAGGGTTCTTCATTCTCTCGCTCTCGCTCTAGCTCAATCACTCCTTGTTCTGCCAATTCTTTTAGAAATTCCGGCGCAACCCAATCGGAAAATTGGGCGCCGTTTTGGAAATGGTTGTAAGCGGCGAAGAGGGGATGGCCGTCTCGTTCCAGAAATACGCGCCGGATTTGGACGCGGATGCCGACACGGGGCAAGACGTTCAGCTTCAACGTCAGCACATTCACCGGCGTCAGGGGGATGGCGGCCCGGTTGTTGGGGCGGCTCAACGGATAAGCTGAATTGCCTCGGTTGGTATGCACCACGCCCGTCAGCCCTCGGTCGTCAAACTGGGACAAATCCCCTTCCAACGCCAGCCAGCAGGATTCGTCGGCCCTGTCCAGCAGGCAAAAGAGCAGTTCGATGGAGCGTTTGACATGGATGGTTCGAAGGTGGTTCATAAAAGTCAATTGCTAATTGTCAATTGTTAATTGTTAATTCTCTTGCGTCCGTGATGACGCCGGTGACGGCCGTAGCCGCTGCTGTTAACGGGCTGGACAAGAAAGTGCGGCCGCCTTTGCCCTGCCGCCCTTCAAAGTTGCGGTTGCTAGTGGAGACGGCGTACTGGCCTGGCTCTAACTGGTCGCCGTTCATGGCGATGCACATGGAACAGCCGGATTCCCGCCACTCTGCGCCCGCCGCTTTGAAGATGCGGTCCAGCCCTTCCGCCTCCGCCTGCTGTTTCACTTGCTGTGAGCCGGGCACGACCAGGACGCGGGTTCCGTCGGGGATTTTACGGCCGTCCATCACCGCCGCCGCCGCTCGCAAATCGGAGATGCGCGAGTTGGTGCAGGAGCCGATGAACACCACATCCACCGGATGTCCCAGCAGCGGCCGTCCCGGCTGCAAGCCCATGTACGCCAACGCTTTCTTGGCCGTATTCCGTTCGTTCACGTCCGGGATGCTGTCCGGGTCGGGGATGGGGGCGGTGATGGGCAGCCCCATGCCGGGGTTGGTGCCGTAGGTGATCATCGGTTCCAACGCCGAGGCGTCCAGCGTGACTGTTTTGTCGTAAACCGCGCCCTCATCCGAGGCCAGCGCCCGCCATTCGGTCATGGCCTGGTCCCAATCTGCGCCCTGGGGGGCATACGGCCGTCCCGCCAGATATTCAAACGTCGTCTCATCCGGGGCTGCCAATCCGGCGCGGGCGCCGCCTTCAATGCTCATGTTGCAAATCGTCATCCGCTCTTCCATAGAAAGGGCGCGGATGGCGGCGCCGGCGTATTCAAACACATGCCCCGTGCCGCCGCCGACGCCAATTTGGGCCAATAATGCCAGGATGATGTCTTTGGCCGAGACGCCAGGCTGGAGACGGCCGTCCACCTGCACTTTGTACGTCTTCGGTTTCACTTGCAGCAAGCATTGCGTCGCCAGCACATGCTCCACCTCGCTGGTGCCGATGCCGAAGGCCAGCGCGCCAAACGCGCCGTGCGTGGCGGTGTGGCTGTCGCCGCAGACGATACTCATCCCCGGCTGCGTCAGCCCTAGCTCCGGCCCGATGACGTGGACGATGCCTCGATTTGGGCTGTTCATGTCGTGCAGCGGCACGCCAAACTCCTTGCAGTTGGCCTCCAGGGTGGCGATTTGCTTGGCGGCGATGGCGTCGCGGATGGGGATGCCGATGGGGGTGGTGGGGATGCTGTGGTCCATGGTGGCGATGGTTTGGGACGGCCGTCGCGCCGTCAACCCCTTTTCTCGCAATCCCTGGAACGCCTGGGGCGAGGTCACTTCATGCACCAGATGCAGGTCAATGTACAACACCGCCGGACTGCCCGGCTCATCGGCAACCAGGTGTTGCTCCCATATTTTATCTATGATGCTCTTGGGTTGGGTCATAAATGCTCCAATGTGTTAAGCATGGCGCAGGGTAGTTTTGCAAAAATCCCTTTGTTGACTGATCTGTAAGAACAATTGTATACTGAACAAGACGTTTGATTGTACTTGTAACTGTATTTTTAGGAGACAATTTAATGAATGGTCTACATCCGGTCATTCCCATAAGTGATTTACGCTATAAAACAAAAGATATTATGAGCCAGGCACAGCAGGAACCCATCGTATTGACGCAACGGGGGCGGGCAACGGCCGTTCTCATTGGTTTTGACGCATATAACAAAATGGCGCGTCGTCTCCAGGCGTTAGAAGATGAGCGAGACGAAGCCATCATGAAGTTAGCTTGGGCGCGCAAAGATAAAATGGAATTCGTCGGGATCGAAGCGCTTGACAAGCTGTACCGCGAAAAATTTGGCGAGCCGCTGCCAGAGTAACCATAATGTACGCGCTCCGGATTGAAAAAAACGTTGTCAAGCGTTTGCGCAAACTGCCGCCAAAGATATTCCGACAAATCATTTTCAAAGTTCTCTCGTTGCAATACACAGCGTTGCCAAATGATTGCAAACCAATTGGTCCCGGATACCGGGTAGATAGCGGCGAGTATCGCATCCTTTATTTTGTGGATCATACCGCCCAACGAATCGAAATTGCGCTGATTGCCAAACGAAATGATGATGACGTTTATCGTCAGTTTGAGCGGCGTTTCGGACGCTAATTTAGTGTAGGCGCGCCGCGCCTGTTGATACATTTTTGACTGCTTCACAAAATTGTTCAATTTCCGCTTCGCTGTTGTAGTAATGTATCGAGGCGCGGACGAGGTCGCTCAGGCCGCGCGCTTCCATATCCAGCCGGGTGGAGAAGATGGAGGAGGCGGTGACGTTGATGTTTTGTTGGCGGAGGGCTTGTTGTACGGTCGTTGCCGCCATTTCATCCACCGTAAACGTCACAATCCCGCCTTTTATCTCTCCTTTATCGTGGGTGGCGACGCCGGGAATCTGCGCCAACTGTTCCCGCAGCGCCGCCGCCAATTGTCGGATGCGCGCCCAGGTGGTTTCGACGTTCCACGCCAGGGCATAGGCGACGGCCGCGCCCAGCCCCAGCCGCGCCGCCACATTCGACTCCCAAAACTCAAAGCGGCGCGCATCCGCTCGCATCTCAAACTCGTCCCGCGCCGTCCAGGCGGCGCCGCGCAAATCGAGAAGGGGCGGTTCCAGCCGCTCCAGCGCGTCCTGCCGCGCAAACAAAAAGCCGGTTCCGCGCGGGCCGCGCAAAAATTTACGCCCGGCCGCCGAAAGCAGATCGCAGCCAATCGCTTGCACATCCACAGGAAGCTGGCCGACTGATTGGCAGGCGTCTAGCAGGTAGAGGATGCCACGCTCTCGCGCCGCCTGGCCAACGGCCGCCGCTGGATTCAGTAGCCCGCCGTTGGTGGGCATGTGGGTGATGGCGATCAACTTCACCCGCTCGTCCACCATCTGTCGCAGCGCATCTACCGAAACCTGACCTTGTTCGTCGTCGGGGATGACCTCAACCGTCACCCCGCGCCGCCGCGCCATCTGCAAGAAGGCGATGTAGTTGCTGGCGTAGGCGGCTTTTGCCGTCAAAATGCGGTCGCCGGGGCGGAAGGGGAGGCTGTGGAAGGCGCGGTTCCAGGCGGTGGTGGCGCTTTCCACCAGGGCGATTTCGGCGGGACGGCCGTTGATCAGCGCGGCGATGTTTTCGTAGACGGCCGTCAGCGCATCGCCCGCCTCTTCCGCCGCTTCATACCCGCCCATCCGCGCTTCCAACTGCCAATGGGTCGTGACCGTATCTAGTACCGGCTGGGGCATGAGCGACGCGCCAGCGTTGTTGAAATGCAAAACGGATTCACAGCCTGGCGTCTCGGCGCGGGCGCATGTCAGTGGAAAATGTGAGATCATAACTTTGTCAATCGCGCTTAATCCGGACTCACAACATCTGTGTTACAATAATAAACATGCCGACGGTATTACAAGATGGCCCCTACTCTTTTGTTTTCTTTAGCTCAGATCAGGGCGAGCCGGCTCATATTCACGTAAAACGTGACAGGCAAATTGCCAAATTTTGGCTTGCGCCTGTTTCTCTGGCAAAGAATAAAGGATTCAAGGATCATGAATTGCATGATATTGCCCGGCTAGTCATCAAACATGAAACCGTCCTATTGGAGGCATGGCATGAACACTTTAGTTCTTGAAGCTGATCCGCAGGTAATAGAAGTCTCATTCACTTCTGATAAATTGATCGTTGAGCTTACCGACGGCCGTTCCCTGCTCGTGCCTCTTTCCTGGTATCCGCGCCTGTTCCATGCCACTCTTACCGAAAGGGAAAATTGGCAGTTGTTGGGCGATGGCTATGCCATTGAATGGCCGGACCTAGATGAACATATTGGCATTGAAGGACTGCTGGCCGGGCGGCGCAGCGGCGAAAGCGAACGCTCCATCCAGCATTGGTTACAAAATCGCTCGGCCGCCTCATAACGAACTCTCCCCTATCCTCAAGTTTCCACCCTCAATCTTTTTTCGCTCGACTGCTCTTCCCGCGCCGCCAGCATTTTGTTCAGCGCGCTTAGGTAAGCGCGGGCGCTGGCGACCACGATGTCGGTGCTGGCTCCGTGCCCGCTGAAGGTGCGGGCAAACGGCCGATTTGTTTGTGGATTAAACCCCCGCTCGCGCTCGCCATTCACCGGCTGAATGCGAATCGTCGCTTCCGCCGCCGCGTCCAACCCTTCCGTCACCGCGTTAATGCTGAACTCCGTCAGCCAGTTCTTCACGCCGATGATGCGATTGATCGCCTGGTAAGCGGCGTCTACCGGCCCGGTTCCCAAGGCGGCGTCTTTGTGTTCACGGCCGTCCGGCCCCGTCAAGCTGATCGAGGCGGTGGGGATGCTGTGGTCGCCGCAGGAGACTTGAATGTGGTTGATCTGCCAGATTTCCGGCGGTTGGTATACCTCGTCTACGATGATGGCCTCAATGTCGGCGTCAGTCACCACCTTTTTCTTGTCCGCCCACTCTTTGAACCGCTTGAAAGCGGCGTTTAGCTCCGCCTTGCTCAAGTTGTCGTAACCCATCTCTTCCAGACGGATGCGGAAAGCGTGACGGCCGCTGAGCTTGCCCATCACCAGCGTGGAGGCGGTTAGCCCCACCGTTTCCGGGCGCATGATCTCGTAAGTCTGCTGATTTTTCAGCATTCCGTCCTGGTGAATGCCCGCCTCATGGGCGAAGGCATTGGCCCCGACTATCGCTTTGTTGGGCTGCACGATCATACCGGTGTAGGCGCTGACCATGCGGCTGGTGCGGGTGATTTGGGTGGTGTCAATGTGGCTGTTGAGCTTGAAAGTTTGCGGGCGGGTGCGCAACGCCATCGCCACTTCTTCCAACGAGGTATTGCCGGCGCGCTCGCCGATGCCATTGATCGTCACTTCCACTTGCCGCGCCCCGGCTTGTATGCCAGCCAGCGTGTTCGCCGTGGCCAACCCCAAATCATCGTGGCAGTGGGTAGACCAAATCACTGTGTTTGCGCCGGGCGTGTTTTCGATGAGATAGCGTATCAGCCAACCATACTCTTCCGGCGTGGTGTAACCGACTGTGTCGGGGATGTTGAGGGTGTTGGCCCCGGCCTTAATCGCTTCGGCCAACACCTGCACCAGAAAGTCGGGGTCGGAACGGCCGGCGTCTTCCGGCGAAAATTCCACGTCGTCGCATAATCTCCGGGCAAAACTAACCGATTCTATCACCTGATCGACGCACGCTTCCCGGTCAATTTTCAGCTTGTGTTTGAGGTGGATATCGCTGGTGGCTAAAAAGGTGTGGATACGGTGGCGCGGCGCCGCTTTGACGGCGTCGTAGGCGCGTTGGATGTCATCTTTGCTGGCGCGAGCCAGTCCGGCGATGGTCATCGGTTGGCCTGATTTGCGCCCCTCAACCAACGTCCCCACTTCCTCGGCGATGCGGCGCGCGGCGTCGAAATCCCCCTGTGAGGCAATGGGGAAGCCCGCTTCGCAAATGTCTACGCCCAGGTGCGATAGTTGTTTGGCAATTTCAATTTTTTCTTCAACGTTCAGCGTGGCTCCCGGCGACTGTTCGCCATCGCGCAGGGTGGTGTCGAAGAAGAGGACGGTATTGTTGTCCATTGGTTTCTCCTGTGAGCAGTATTCAGTGTTCAGTGTTCAGACTGCTTACTGAATACTGCCGACTGAATACTGTTTACTCAATTTCCTTCGCATTCAGCCACGGCATCATGCCCCGCAGTTGTTTGCCCACTTGCTCGATCTGGCTGCTGCGGGCTTGGGCGCGGCGTTGGTTGAACCAGGGACGGCCGTTCACATTCTCGTCAATCCATTCTTCGGCATACGCCCCGGAGCGGATGTCTTGCAACATTTGTTTCATCGCTTGCCGCGTCTCGTCGGTGATGATTTTGGGGCCGCCGGTGTAGTCGCCATGTTCGGCCGTGTCGCTGACGCTGTAGCGCATGTAGCTGAGGCCGCCCTGGTAAATCAGGTCCACGATCAGCTTCATCTCGTGCAGACATTCAAAGTAGGCGATTTCCGGCTGGCAGCCCGCTTCCACCAGGGTGTTAAACCCGGCTTCGATCAAATTACTGACGCCGCCGCATAAAATCGCCTGCTCACCGAATAAATCCGTCTCTGTTTCTTCGGAGAAGGTGGTTTCAATCACCCCGGCCCGCGTGCCGCCGATCCCTTTGCCATAGGCCAGGGCAAACGCTTTGGCCTGGCCGCTGGCATCTTGATGCACCGCCATCAGACAGGGGGTGCCCACCTGTTCCACGTACAATTCGCGCACGCGGTGGCCGGGCGCTTTGGGCGCGATCATGCTCACATCCACAAAGTCGGGCGGCACAATTTGGCCGAATCGAATGTTGAAGCCATGCCCGAACATGAGGGTGTCGCCCGGTTGGAGATGGGGTTCGATGTCGCTTTTGTAAACGGCCGCCTGTTTGGTGTCGGGGATGAGCGCCATGATGACGTCGGCTTCAGCGCAGGCGTCGGCGGTACTCTTCACCGTCAGCCCGGCGGCTTCCGCCTGCGCCCAGGAGGAACTGCCTTCGTACAGCCCCACGCGCACATCAGCCCCGGAATCACGCAAATTAAGAGCGTGGGCGTGTCCCTGGCTGCCGTAGCCCAGTACCGCGATTTTCTTGCCGTCTAATAAACTAAGGTCTGCGTCTTTGTCGTAGTAGATGTTTGCCATTTTTCTCCTCTTGCGTTGATGTTTTAACTGTGTCCATTCTTGTATGCTGGCACGGCCGTTTTCTGCGCCGCCGCCCGGTCATGCGCGCCGCGCACCATCGCCACCCGGCCGGTGCGCACCATTTCTACAATGCCAAATTGAGAGAGCAGGTCAATGAGGGAATCTACCCGGTCTTCCGGGCCGACGATCTGGACGACGAGTGTTTCCATGTCTACGTCCACGATGCTGGCGCGGAAAATATCCACAAGCTGCATGACCTCGGAACGGTTGCCGTTCCTGGCTCTTACTTTGATCAGGGCCAATTCGCGGGTGACGGTGGGGATGTCGGTGACGTCTTGCACGGCCGTGACATTGATCAACTTATACAACTGCGTCTGCACCTGACGCATCTCCCGGTCGTCCCCGGCGGCCACAAAGGTCATGCGGCTGATGCCCGGCGTTTCGCTGTGGCCGACGGCCAGGCTCTCGATGTTAAAGTTGCGGCGGCGGAACAGTCCCGCCACCCGGTTCAATACGCCCGGTTTGTCTTCCATCCAGGCGATTAAGGTGTGTCTGGTCATGATTAGTCTCCTAGTCACTGGTCTTCATTGCCGGCAACGGCCGTCGGATCATATCGGCATTACTCTTCCCCGGCGTCACCATCGGGTACACATTGGTGAACTCTTCCACCTGGAAGTCCAGCAAAAACGGCCCCTCGCTGCTTTGGGCTTGTTTGATGGCGTCGTACACATCTTCCTTATTGGTGACCGCCCGCGCCGGAATGCCATACGCTTCGGCGATTTTGCAAAAATCGGGGTTAAACAGCGGCGTGCCGGAGTGCCGCTTGTTGTAAAACACATCCTGCCACTGCCGCACCATGCCCAAAAAACCGTTGTTGATGATGGCGATCTTGATCGGCAGCCGTTCCTGCATGACGGTGGATAGCTCCACCATCGTCATTTGGAAACCGCCATCGCCGGCCACCACCCAGATTTCTTCTTCCGGGCTTCCCATTTGAGCGCCAATGGCGGCGGGCAGCGCGTATCCCATCGTCCCTAGTCCGCCAGAGGTGAGCAGACTACGCCGTTTGGTGTGCCGGTAATATTGCGCTTCCCACATCTGATGCTGACCCACATCGGAAACGATGGTGGCGTCCCCTTCATTCGTTGTGTGCCAAAGCTGCTGCATGATGTAGGGGGCGATGAGTTCGTCTGTTTCCTGCGTCAAAATGTCACGGCCGCTGCTCTCTTCTTTCCACTCGGTAATTTGGGCCAGCCATGCCGGATGCTCGTCAGCTTCTACCTGGGGAATCAACTCGCGCAAGGCGAGCAGCGCGTCGGCCACCACCGGCGTGTCAATGGTGATGTTTTTGCCCATTTCGGCCGGGTCCAAATCAATGTGAACAATTTTGGCTTTGGGGGCGAAGGTATCAAAAGCGCCGGTCAGCCGGTCGTCCAGCCGGGCGCCGACGGCCAGCAACAGATCACACTCCTGCAAGGCGTAGTTGCAGTAAGCCTCGCCGTGCATGCCGCCCCAACTGATGGAGAGGGGGTGGGTGGCGGGGAAGGTGCCGATGCCCAGCAGGCTGGTGGCGACGGGGATGTCGGCTCTTTCGGCCAGTTGGCGCAGTTCCGCTTCCGCTTTGGCGATGGAAACACCGTGGCCGGACACGATGAGCGGCCGTTCCGCTTCGTTGATGAGGCGGGCGGCGCGGGCAACGGCGGCGGCGTCATGCGCGTTCTGATTGGGGTGGTAGCCGGGCAGGTTAACCGTCTCCGGGTAATGGTACTCGGTGGTCGCCTGCAGTACATCCTTGCAGATGTCAATCAGAACCGGGCCGGGCCGGCCGGTGTTGGCGATGAAAACGCTTCTTTGATGGCCGGGGCCAACTCTTCGATGTCGGTGATGAGATAGTTGTGCTTGGTCACCGGCAGGCTGACGCCCTGTACGTCCGCTTCCTGGAAACCGTCGCGCCCTAGCAGGCTGGTGGGCACCTGGCCGGTGAAGGCGACGATGGGCACGGAGTCCATGTTGGCCGTAGCCAGTCCGGTGATGAGGTTGGTGGCGCCGGGGCCGGAGGTGGCCATGCAGACGCCGACGCGGCGGGTGGCGCGCGCATAACCATCGGCCATGTGAGACGCGCCTTGCTCGTGGGTGACTAACACATGGTGAATGGGATATTCATATTTGGCGAGATCGTCATAAGCGGGCAGGATGGCCCCGCCGGGTAAGCCGAAGACGACTTCGACGCCTTCTTGCATGAGACTCTCCCAAATGATCTGACCGCCGGTTTTGCGTTCGCTCATGTTTTCTTCTCCTTGCCCAAAAATAAAAAAACCGCCCTGTTGGGCGGTTCTGGTAAGCATCTTTTTGCGCTTGCTGCTTCTGGCCGTTACCCAACAGGTGTTGCTTCCTTATCGAGGACGATAAGGAGGATGCTAATCAGGATAACGACAAGAAGAAGTGTGTTGGTAAACATAGGTATTGTGGTTCGCAAATGATTGGAGGCAGTATAGATCAGCTAGAGCGATGTGTCTATGGCAAATTTGTGGTAAAGGGGGCGGCCGTTTTTGTGCGATTTGTCTAAAAGGCAGTCATTCGGCCGCCTTTGTACACTCATGCCTACGCCTGCCCCAACACGGCCGCCAGCAAAGCCATCCGAATAAACATCCCATTTTTCACCTGGCGAAAATAAGCGGCGCGGGGATCGCCGTCCACCGCGTAATGGATTTCGCCGACGCGGGGCAGGGGGTGCATCACCACCATTTTCTCTTTGGCTTTGGTCATCAATTCCGGCGTGATGACGTAATGCTCTTTCACTTCTTCATATTGAGACAGGTCGGAAAAGCGTTCTTTTTGCACGCGGGTGACGTAGAGGACATCGGCGTTTTCGATGACGTCGGCTACATCGTGCGTTTCGCGCGCGTCCAGCCCGGCGTCTCTCACCTCATTCATGATGGTGAGCGGCAAGCGCAGGATTTCGGGGGAGACGAAGCGCAGGCTGACGTTGTATTGGGTGAGCAGTTTGGTGAGAGAGTGGACGGTACGGCCGTAACGCAAATCCCCTACCATGGCCACTTTCAAGCCATCCAACCGGCCCAGCTCTTCCCGAATGGTGAACAAATCGAGCAGCGCCTGCGTGGGATGTTCGCCGGCGCCATCGCCAGCGTTGAGCACCGGTACTGAAGCGTAGTCGGCGGCCGTTTTGGCCGCGCCGATTTTGGGATGGCGCAGGACGATGGCGTCGGCGTATTGTTCCAGGGTGCGGATGGTGTCGGCCAGCGTTTCCCCTTTGCTCACCGAGCTGAACTGGACGCCCTGGGTGATGGGGATGACGCTGCCGCCCAATCGCTCCATGGCGGCGATGAAGGAGGCGCTGGTGCGGGTGCTGGGTTCGTAAAAAAGGCAGGCCAGCACATGTCCTTTGAGCAGATCAACGCCGCCGATTCGCCGCACCATCTGCCGCATCTCGCGGGCGCGGGTGAAGATGTAGCTCAAGGTATCCTGGTTAAATTGGGAGACAGAGAGGATGTCCTGGCCGGCGAGGCCGTTGCCGATGTGACTTTTCTGGGGGAGTTGGTCGTAGTTAAAGAGAGGGGGGAGGGGTTTTTTACTCATGGGACAATCTCCTTTTTAAATCGTCAATTGCTAATTGTTAATTGTTTTGCCGGAGCCGGACGGGGCGAGGAGACGGCCGTTCTCGAACACCACCTGACCTCGTAAAATCACCCGGCTGACCCGTCCGGCCACCGTCATCCCGGCAAAAGGCGTCCAGCCGCATTTGCTGTGCATCTGTTCGTTTTGGATGATGGCGGGCGTCATTTCCACTTCGACCTGCGTATTGGGTTGCTGCGGCAGGTTGAAGATGCGGCGGGGATTGGTGGACATGAGTTGGATGAGGCGCTCCAGGGTGAGGCGTTGTTGGGCGACGGCCGTTAGCAGCAACGGCAGCGCGGTTTCCAGCCCGGCCACGCCCGGAGGCGGGGTGGGGGAGCGTTTCTCGGCCAACATGTGCGGCGCGTGGTCGGTGGCGATGCAGTCAATCGTGTCCTCAATGTGCGCCCAAAGCGCGGCTGCGTCGTCCGCCGTGCCTAGCAGCGGGCGCATGTCAGCCAGCGGCCCCAATCGTTTGGCGTCCGCCCGCGTCAAAAACAGATGGTGCGGCGTCACTTCACAGGTGATGGGCAGGCCGCGCCCTTTGGCCTGGGCGATGAGTTCGATCTCTTCCCGGCGGCTGATGTGGCAGAAATGGACGGGTCGATCATGCGCCGCGGCCAGGCCAATGCCCACCGCCACGCTCTGCTTTTCGGCGTGCATGGCGATGGGTTTGTGGCGCGGCCAATGGCGGAAGCAGGCGTGGAGCGTGGGCAAATCTTCCACCCGCAGCGGGCCGTAGGTGTCGTTGAGGTAGATTTTGAGGGCGACGGCCGTCTGCGCCAGCGCCGGCAGGTGGCGGGTCAATCCAGGGCTGGCTCCGGCAAAAAGGCCGACATCACAGCGGATATCTCGTTGGGCGTGAGCGACGGCCGTCGCCATCGCTGCCGGCGCGCTCAGCGGCGGCGAGGTGTTGGGCATCGCCAAAATCTGGGTGAACCCGCCTGCCAGCGCGGCGGCCGTGCCCGTGGCAAAGTCCTCTTCATGTTCGCCGCCAGGAACCCGCAGGTGGGTATGCACATCCACCAATCCCGGCAAAACCATCAGATTTTGGATCTTAGATTTTGGATTTTGGATTGAAGCTCTCCCTCTGTCTCTGTCTCTATCTCTCATCTCTATCTCGATTTCCAGGCAAAAAAAAGCCTGATCTCGAAAGATCAGGCCAAAAACAACAAATAGGAAGCCAACGGCTTTTTGGGTTTGATGATTTTATCCCGGGCGTTCTTGAATCTCATCTCATCACTTTCCTTGCGCTTTTCCGCACCGGGATGCCATGTTAACACATATTAGCTGGTGTGACCAATCACGTGAGAACCTTCATATCGGATATGTGACATTTGTCACATTATATGGTGGTGTTCTTCACTTGCTTCAAAACGGCTGATTTAGCGATGATATGGCAAGCTCGGAAAGTATTCATCGGATCAATGAAGCTCACATGGTTGCCACATTGATGCTTTGTGCCTCATCGAGTCTGGCTTTCCTGAAAAACTGCGGGAGTAATGACCTGACTGTCACGTTTCAGGCGTGATTGATTTAAGTTTTTGTTTGGCGGCGAACCTCTCGGGGATCGGTCATTACTCCCTCTTTTCTGGACTACCTGACTCGGCAGGCGCAGGAAGGAGGATGGCTTTGTGCCTAACATAACAATTAATTTGCCCGCAATGTATGGGGACCATCACGTCACCGAGGTGAGGCGTCTCCTGCTGGAAATGGATGGCGTGACAGAGGTTTATGCCAGCAGTAGTTTCCAGATTATCGAAGTTCAGTTTGAAGCGCCCCAAGTGACACAGGAAACAATTGAATCGAAATTGGCAGCGTCTGGTTATCTGGGTGAACTGTCCCTGCCGGCGGAGGCTGGCGTGGCGGCGAATGAAAACGGCGCCCGGCCGTTTTTCCGTCACACGGCCGCCTTTGCCGAGACGGGCAAAACGGTCGGCTTTACCCAGCAAGTAGCGACCACAGGACGGCCGTTGTGGCCGTGTCCGGGCGTTGGGGCGCTGGAAGGGCGTCAAGAGGAGATGAGCGATGGCTAGGAAAATGCGAACACCAGAAGAGCGGTCAGTTGATCCAGCCGCCCAGCAAATGCTTATTCGCGCCGATGAATTGGGCATAGGCACCGCTTTCAGCCGGGCCGACGCTATGCCGCCATGCAACATCGGCGCGGCCGGGATGTGTTGCAAACTGTGTGGCATGGGGCCGTGCCGCCTCACCAAAGATGGGCAAACGGGCGTCTGCGGCGCCACCATTGACACGATTCAGGCGCGGAACCTGATTCGGGCGATTGCGGCCGGTTCGGCGGCTCATTCCGATCACGGCCGTGACATGGCCTTCACCCTCAAAGCCGTGGCCAACGGCGAGACCGAGGGCTACCGAATCAAGGATGTGGCTAAACTGCACATGGTGGCTGAAAAGTATGACATCGCCACGGACGGCCGTACACCCGAAGAAGTCGCTGATGAATTGGCCGATTTGTATATCTCCCAATTTGGGCAGCAGCGGGGCGAGACCATCGTCTACAAACGCGCCCCGGCTAAACGGCAAAAAATTTGGAAAGAGCAGGGCGTCATCCCGCGTGGATTGGATCGGGAAATTGTGGAGGCGCTGCATCGCACCCACATGGGTGACGACCAGGACCCGGAACATATCCTGAACCATGCCATCCGCACCGGGTTGGCTGATGGCTGGGGCGGCAGCATGATAGCCACGGACATTTCCGACATCCTCTTTGGCACGCCCGCCCCCATTTTGGGGCAGACCAATCTGGGCGTACTCAAAGATGATATGGTCAATGTGGTGGTGCATGGTCATGAACCGACGTTGAGCCAGATGATCGTGGCCGCGTCGCAAGACCCGGAAATCATTGAATATGCCCGGCAAGCCGGAGCCAATGGGGTTAATCTGACCGGTATTTGCTGCACCGCCAACGAAATTTTGATGCGGCAGGGCATCCCAGCGGCGGGCAATTTCCTGCATCAGGAGTTGTCTATCCTTACTGGTTCGGTAGAAGCGATGGTGGTGGATGTGCAGTGCATCATGCAGGCATTGGTCGGCTTGGCGGAGAATTTCCACACCAAGATCATCACCACTTCGTCCAAGGTGAGGATCACCGGCGCCACCCACATCCAGTTTCATGAAGGCAGCGCGCTGACAACGGCCAAAGCAATCCTCAGAGAAGCGATTGACAATTATAAAAACCGGGGCCAGGTGGAGATTCCCGATGTTCGGGAGGCGTTGGTTCCCGGCTTTTCCCATGAGTATATCAATTACATGCTGGGCGGCAGCTACCGGGCTTCGTTCCGGCCGTTGAATGATGCGATCATGAGCGGCCGTATCCGGGGCGTGGCGGCCATCGTCGGCTGCAACAATCCGCGCAGTTCCCAGGATTACCTGCACAACAAAGTCACCAAAGCGTTGTTGAAGCAGGATGTGCTGGTGGTGCAAACGGGCTGCGGCGCCATCGCGGCGGCCAAGTTGGGATTGTTGCTGGGCGAAGCGGGATTGGATCAAGTGGGGCCGGGTTTGCGCGAAATCTGCGAAACCATCGGCATTCCGCCGGTGCTGCATATGGGTTCTTGCGTGGACAACACCCGCATTCTCACCGTGCTGACGCAAATGGTGGAAGAAGGCGGCCTGGGCGATGATATTGACCAGTTACCGGCGGTCGGTCTGGCTCCCGAATGGATGAGCGAGAAGGCGTTGGCCATTGGCGCTTACTGCGTGGCGTCCGGCGCCTATGTCATGTTTGGCGGTTCGTCCCCCATCAGCGGTATGCCGGACAGGATGTCAGACAGCGATTCAGTGGCCCGCTACATCAGCGAAGGCTGGGAAGCGATTTATGGCGGTAAGCTGGAGTTTGTGGAAGACCCGGACGATATGATCCGGCGGACGCTGGATCACATTGATAAGAAACGGGCGGCGTTGGGTTTGCCGGAATACGATCCGAACCGGTGGGGCCGCAGCGGCGACCGGCGGATGCTGGAATTGGAAGCGATGCCGTTGTTCGAGCGGCAGCAGGCGATTTATGGCGTAGCCGCCGATTAGGAGGGGTAATTATGTCTCGATATATTGCGACACGCGCCATACGCGGCGCAAATGCGTTAGTGACGGAAGCGGAGTTGATGTTGGACAAGGCGTTGCGGGAAAAAGGGCCGGATACGCCGGTCGCTTTTCCTAATACGGCTTATTATCTACCTTTGATTTATGGGATGACGGGGCAGGAGGTAGAAACATTGGGTCAGCTTGGCCCGGTGTTGTCTCATGCCCGGACGTTGCTGCACCCGACGCCGGCGCCGCAGAAATGGACGCCTTATTTGGGTGAAACGCTGGACAGCGGCATGGCTACGCTGCTGGCGGCGGAAGCGATTGAGGCGGTGCGCTTTATCTATGGCTTGCAGCCGGAACCGATGCCCGGCTTTGAATTGACCGGCGGTACGGTGTACTCAAACAACGGCGACGGACTGGACGGCCATTTGAACGGCCCGATTGACGATATTCAGCTTCGTTCGTGGGGCATTAAGTTGGTAGACGGCCGTATGCCCGGATTCGCGGCTATTGTGGGCTGCGCCAAATCAAATGAAGTGGCGGTGAAGCTGGTGCGCGAGTTACAGCGGCGCAACATTTTGACCTTTTTGTCGGGGAATGTAAACGGCCGTTCCATCATCCACCAACTGCAAGAAGAAGGGGTGGAGTTAGGGTACGACACCTACACCGTCCCCTTCGGCACCGACACCATTAGCGCCATTTACGCGCTTGGTTTTGCCACCCGTTCCGCGCTCACCTTCGGCGGCTTGAAAGCGGGACAGGCGCGCGACATCCTGCTCTACAACCGGGAGCGCGTCTTCGCCTTCGTTTTGGCGTTGGGCGAGGTAGACGATCTTAAATACGCGGCGGCGGCCGGGGCCATCAACTTCGGCTTCCCCGTCATCGCCGACACCGTCATTCCCGAAATCCTGCCCACCGGCGTCACCTCTTACGAGCACGTCGTCTCCATGCCCTTCAACGAAATCGGCGGCAAAGATGATCTGGAACGGGCCGAGCGGCTGGTGCAAAAGTGCATCGAAGTGCGCGGCGTCAAAGTGCAGGTCTCCGACGTACCGGTTCCGGTTCCCTACGGCTCCGCTTTCGAGGGCGAAGTCGTGCGCAAGACGGATATGCGCGTTGAATTTGGCGGCAAATACTCCCGCGCCTACGAATATTTGTACATGGCCCCGATGGATGAAGTGGTTGACGGCCAAATCGAAGTTGTCGGCCCTGGCTTTGAAGAAATTGCCGAAAAAGGGGCCATGGATTTGGGCATCGTGGTTAAAGTGTCCGGGCGCAAGATGCAGGATGATTTTGAACCGGTGCTGGAGCGGCAGATTCACTACTTCATCAACGGCGCATCCGGCATCCAGCACATCGGCCAGCGGGACATCGCCTGGATTCGCATTTCCAACAACGCGGCCGAGAAGGGGTTTGACC
>JAJRVV010000201.1 GCA_024277135.1 Chloroflexota bacterium
AACAATGGCTAGAATGAAATTCCTTTGTGACGCCGAGCGGTGCATCGAATGCAACGCCTGCGTCACGGCCTGCAAAAACGAAAACGAAGTGCCGTGGGGGGTCAACCGCCGTCGGGTCGTCACCATCAATGACGGCAAGCCGGGCGAGCGCTCGATCTCGGTCGCTTGCATGCATTGCTCCGACGCACCGTGCACGGCGGTCTGTCCGGTCGATTGTTTTTATTCCACCGAAGAAGGCGTGGTGCTGCACTCCAAGGATCTGTGTATTGGGTGCGGGTATTGCTTCTATGCCTGCCCGTTCGGGGCGCCGCAATTTCCGCAAGCTGGAAATTTTGGCAGCCGCGGCAAGATGGACAAGTGCACCTTCTGCGCCGGTGGGCCGGAGGAGGACATGTCGTCCATCGAGTTCCAGAAGTACGGCCGTAACCGGCTTGCCGAAGGTAAATTGCCGCTTTGCGCGGAGATGTGCTCCACCAAGGCCCTGCTCGCCGGCGACGGTGATGTGGTGTCGGCGATCTACCGCGAGCGGGTTGTTGCCCGCGGGTTCGGTGCCGGTGCCTGGGGTTGGGGCACAGCCTACAACCAGAAGCTCGGCGGTTAGGCCTTAGCTGCCAGCGGCGGGCCCTTTGGGGCTCGCCGCTTTGCGCCAAATATTGGCCGCTGCCACGGGCAGCTGATTGGCGGCTCTTTACCTGGAGCCGCCTTTTTTGCCAATTCGATCATGATTTTCAGAGCCAAGCGTAACGTGGGTTTGCGAACCCACTTTCGAGATGAAGGCGGGAACAATGTTAAATTCCTTCAAGGGTTCAAACGAAATATCGCTGCTGCGCGGAGAGCAAATGGGTTTGGCGCGCCGGGCTCGCACCTGGCTGCTGCCTCTGATCAGGGTCTGGTTTTGCTGTCTTGCCGTGGCCATGGCCGGGACCGCCATGGCGCAGAGCGGTCTTGCGCCGGATCCGGCCAAACAAAATCCCGTCAGCGGCAATGTGCCCGGGGAGGCTCTGGGCTCGACATCCGATACTGAGATCTGGGGGAAAATACGCGCCAGCGATCAAGGCTCGGTCTCCATTCAGGACAAAAACGCTGCCCGCCTGATCCAGTCTGCGGGTGAAGACTGGCGCAACTGGCGGCTGGGGCCGTTGATCACCTATTCGGCCTGGGCGCTTTTGGCGATGACTGGTTTGCTGTGTTTGTTTTACGCTTTGCGTGGCCGTATCCGGGTTGACCGGGGAATGAGCGGGCGCATCATCGCCCGCTTTAACATGACCGAGCGGGTCAGCCATTGGCTTTTGGCTTTGTCGTTCATCGTACTGGGCCTGACCGGCCTCAACCTGCTCTTCGGGCGATATTTGTTTATACCCCTGATCGGCAAGGATGCATTTGCCACGATCACCCAAATGGGAAAACTGCTTCACAACTATGTGGCGTTTGCCTTCATGCTGGGGCTGGTCCTGATCTTCTTTCAGTGGGTTCGCCACAATTTCCTCAACCGGTATGACGTGATCTGGCTGCTGAAAGGCGGCGGGTTTTTTACCAAAAGCCATCCACCGGCGCGAAAATTCAATGCCGGTCAAAAAATTCTCTTCTGGCTAGTGCTGTTCAGCGGAATCGCGCTGTCGGTTTCGGGGTGGACATTGCTGTTCCCGTTCACAACGACCTTTTTTGCCGACACGTTTATTCTGCTCAACGGCTGGTTCGGCACAAAACTGCCAACAGAATTGACACTGATCCAGGAGCAGCAATATGCGGCGTTGTGGCATTCCATCGTGGCGGTATTCATGACCGTCATCATCATCGCCCACATCTATATCGGCTCGGTGGGCATGGAAGGCGCGATCAGCGCCATGACCACCGGCGAGGTCGATGAGAACTGGGCCAAGGAGCATCACAGCGTTTGGGTTGAAGAGCAGGCGGCGCAAACATCAACGGCGCCACCGGCCAAGTAATTCAAATTGCCACTTAACGGACCAAGCGGAGATAACCCATGAAATCGGTTCTTGGAGGCCTCATTTTAATGATCCTGGTGGCGGCCGGCGCTGCTGTGGCGCTGGATGCCCTGGATTTCAGTTCCAAATCCATTTTTACCTCCCAGTCGGGTTCGGTGCGTTTGGGCGGCTAGGGCGAAAGCCTGTTTAGATGATAACGGTACCGTCCCGTGAACTCGAAAAACGCTATAGGGTTACGGATACGATTTCATCGGCATCTTTACCGCTTTTTGCGCGGTTCAAAAACCAAATCGGTTCAACCTAAAACCCAAGGCCTTGCAGATTATGTCCAATGACGAATTCAATATGTCGATGCGCAAATTCCTCAAACAGGTCGGCGTGACCTCGCAGCAGGAAATTGAACGCACTGTCCGCGAGGGCCTGCCCGATGGTACTAAAACTCTTGACGTTAAAATGGTTCTGACCGCCGAGGGAACCGATCTCAATCATGTTGTGACCGGCAAAATCGACTTGGGCTGAAATTGTGCCGGCTTTGACTGATCCTCATTTTCCGCCGCTGCTCACCGGGCACCACTGCAAAGGCGATGCGGCGCCGTTTGACGCCGCGATTGCTGGCGCCAAGTCTGGAACATATGGTGCGGGGGATCTTTTATGGACCCTTGACGGCAATGAGCTGCGGGTTGCTGTGGTGCTCGAGCCCGAAGTTGCCCGGGCGCGTTGCCATGAGATGTTATTTGTCCTGATGGTGGCGTTTGGAGATGCTTTTGGCGCGCTTTCCCCGCCGGAGGTGGGCCTTGACCATGAGTGGCCGGATATCATTCTCGTCAACGATGCGTGTGTGGGCAAAGCGTCGATTGCTGTTTCGGAGAATGAGCATGACGGTGTGCCGGACTGGATGGTGGTGGCGCTGACGCTGCGCCTGGCGCCAAATAAAGACGACCCGGAGCCTGGGTATGACCAACAGCGCACCACGCTTTACGATGAGGGATGCGGAGCGATCGAGGCTCTTGACCTGCTGGAGACCACGGCGCGACATTTCCTTGTCTGGGTACATTCATGGGAAGAGGACGGATTTGGCCCCGTGCATGCCACCTGGCAGGGGCGGATGGCCGAACGCGCTGAACTGACACGGGAATATCAGGGCCGCGAGGTAACCGGGCAGCCCATTGGCCTTGACGAGCATGGCGGATTGCTGCTGCGGTGCGCGGATGGCACCATTGGATTGCAGGTTGCCGCCAATTTGAGGACCGGCCAGTGAAATTTCTGGCAACGATCCGCTTTGACCCTTCGGATGACCATGTATTCGAGATTGCCGCCGCACCGGGCGAGTGGGCCATTCCCGGCGGTTTTACATTCGCCCATCTGCCGCGCGATGCGCTGGTTGGCAAAGTTCGTCAGGCATTTGCCAATGGTTTTATCTCTCTGGTCAGCCATGGCCATTCGACCTTTGCCAGCGTAGTGGAAATATCCGATGCGGAGTTGAGCACCCTTGTCGAAGGGCTGGCCGATCATTTGGCCTTGTCTTATGGCGCACCGGACCGGGCGGCGGCGATGCAAGCTGCAAGGGGCGAGCTGGATTTTGTGGTTGAACTGTGCCGGGACGCCGATATCAACACCGTGTTCAGCTTGCGCCGAAGCTACAACGAGGCCGAGGAAATCCACGAGGAATTTCGCACCATTGTGCCCGCAGATGGGGCCAATCAGGTTCGAGCCCATACCAGAGTCTGGGAAATTGTCGATGATGACCCGGTTTTACGCGGCGGCGCCGCCAAATGACGACGTTCTGGAAATCTGCTGGGTTGCATCTGGTGACACGGGCGCAAAATGGCTGGCTCAATATTACGCCAGATTTTTTGCGCGCCTATTACACACGGCCTGAAATTCACCCCATCGAAGAAAGCTGCGCGGCGGAACATGCGCTGTTCGAAGCGCTGATGGCGGACCCGTTCGTGGCTGTGACAGCGGCTGAAATCGATGCCATCGTTGATCCGGACGCGGCGGATAACTACCGTACACTCCTTAAGTTTCGTGACGGTCTGATTGATGCGGGAACCGTTGAGGGCGCGTATCTGGCGCTTTTTCAGCAGGACAAGATTTCCATACCGCCACTCTTTGTCGACCAGCTGGTGCATCTGATCCTCGCCGGGCTCCTGGAGGGCCAGACCGACCCGCTGTGGATCCGGGCGGCAGAGCTTTTTTTCCGCGAACAACGGGTGACGACTGATAATGATCAGCTCATGCTGGCGGACGCTGAAATTGTCGATATGAAATCAGGGCCCGATGGTTTGGGCGGTCTGGGGCAGCTCCTGGCGGAGACGGGGACGCCGGCGCGGCAGATCGCCCT
>JAJRVV010000202.1 GCA_024277135.1 Chloroflexota bacterium
TTAGCTATCGGGTTCGATTCAGTTGGTAAAGTGCTTATATCAGAAGATGGAAACAACACCCTGTGCGTTATTTTCGTTTAACCGAGAATCTCTATTATATTATGTTACATCATGTGTGGTCTAAATTCTGGGGGTCATTATAGAAAATCCCGAACCCATCATCATGGGCGACAGGGTGAATATCAAAATTCTACTACAAGTCATCTTTAATGGTCTACAAATCAACTGCAAACTTACTGCAAATCATCTGCAAAAAACCCGGGGAAAGGTTTGAGAAAATAAAGCGAACGGCTCGTTCCAGGTTTCAAAAGACAAGACGCGGGAATTCGAACAAATCAAAAATCAAGAACGAAAATAGGCGCTTTACAGCCCAATTTGAGGCGTCATTCCGAAATACGCGGGGTTGATGGCGGCTTGTAAAAACGAAAATTTGCGTACAGCGTATTCTAGGCCGATTAGAGGCCAATTCTTTTGCCTCGAATTCCCACGGTTACAAGGGATTGACGGCCGTTCCCCGGCTGGTTATAATGCTCACAATAGTTTGAACGACGATGACGGAGAAAAGTACGGCCGTGTCGAATGCGCAGAAAGCTGGCGGTTAATGCGAGCCAGCCATTCACCAGCCCGAATTCCACTCCTGAGTCGCTTCCCGAAATGAGGGAAGCCGGGTTCGCCCGTTAGCGCGATAATGAGGTAGAAAAATGGTTAATGATTAATTGTTAATTGTTAATTGTTAATTGTTAATTGTTAATTGTTAATTGTTAATTTCTACGAACCCAGGTGGCACCACGGGCCTCCTCGTCCTGGAAGAGACGAGGAGGCTTTTTTATTTCCCCGGAAACTGTCAGTTTCCGGGGAAACCGAGAACTAGGAGGTAACAGATGATTGACATAAACATAATCCGCAGCAACCCGGAGTGGGTGAAAGAGCAAATAGCCAAGCGAAACGACCAGTCGCCGATTGACGAGATTTTGGCTGGGGACAAGCGGCGTCGTGAAATTTTGCAAGAAGTGGAAGAACTGCGCCGCCAACGCAACCAAAGCTCCAAACAAATCGGCCGTTGGCTGGGCGCGCTGAAAAAGCTGGAAGCTGACTTGCGCCGCGCTGAATCGGGGCAGGATGTGGGGCAGCCGGTGGATGGCTTGCGCGCTCAAATTGCGGCGATGCAGGCCAACGCCGACCAGTCGAAAGACGAAACCCGCGTCATCGGCGAGCGCATTGCCGAGTTGGACGCAGAACTGCGCCAGGTGGAGGCCGAGCTGCGTGGGAACCAGCTCTGGGTTCCCAACCTGCCCCATGAAAGCGTCCCCGTTGGCCCGGACGAGAGCTACAACAAAATTCACGAACCGCAAGGCGCGCCCGAACCGGCGTTTGATTTTGAACCCAAACCCCATTGGGATTTGGGCACGGCGCTGGACATCATTGATTTTGAGCGGGGCGTCAAACTGAGCGGCAGCCGCTTCTACCTGCTCAAGGGGCTGGGGGCGCGTTTGCAGCGGGCCATCATCCAATTCATGCTTGATTTTCACGTTGACCAACATGGCTACACCGAGGCGTACCCGCCGTTCATCGTGCGCTCGGTCTGCTTTGAGAATGCGGGGCAGCTACCCAAATTCTACGACAACATTTACCGGGATGCGGAGGAGGATTTCATGCTGTTGAGTACGGCCGAAGTCGCCCTGACCAACGTGCATCGGGATGAAATTCTGGACGAAGCGGAATTGCCCATTCAATATGTGGCCTACACCCCGTGCTGGCGGCGGGAAAAGATGAGCGCGGGCAAGGATGTGCGCGGCATCAAGCGGGGCCACCAGTTTGACAAGGTGGAGATGTACCAGTTTGCCCATCCCGACCAGAGCTACGCTTTGCTGGAAGATATGAAGCAGCACGCCATGGACATTTGTGAGGCGTTGGGCTTTCGTTACCGGGTGTTGGAATTGGCGACGGGCGATTTGGGCTATGCGTCGGTGAAGACGTATGACATCGAGATTTGGGCGGCGGGCTGCCAGGAGTGGCTGGAGGTGAGTTCGGCCAGCAATTGCACTGATTTCCAGGCGCGGCGGGCCAATGTGAAGTTCCGGCCGGCGGCGGGCGGCCGTCCCCAATTGGCGCACACGCTCAACGCCAGCGGTCTGGCTTTGCCGCGAGTGATGATCGCTATCCTGGAGAACAACCAGCGGGCGGATGGCAGTGTGGCAGTGCCGGAGGCGTTACGGCCGTACATGGGCGGCATCGAAGTGATCAAGTAATATCAACGCTCTTGAAGTCATCAAGATATGAAAAAGTGCAAGACATCCGATTTCTTCAAGAAATCGGATGTCTGTCATAGGAGTTAGGTATGAATCCATTGGTAGAATTACAAGCGCAGGGGCAGAGCTTTTGGTACGACAACATCCGCCGCAAATTTTTGCATGATGGCGCATTGGCAGGGCTGATTGACGCGGATGGCTTACGCGGCATGACCTCCAATCCTTCCATTTTTGAAAAAGCCATTGGCGGCAGCGACGATTATGACGACCAGATCCGTCAACTGGCGGCGGCCGGAGCCGAAACCGGGGCGATTTATGAGGCATTGGCAGTTCAGGACATTCAGGATGCGTGCGACTTGTTTGCCGGCCTGTTCGCCGAATCCGGCGGCGGGGACGGGTATGTCAGCCTGGAGGTGTCGCCCCATCTGGCGCGGGACACGGCCGGTACGGCGGCCGAGGCGAAGCGGTTGTTCACGGCCGTCAACCGCCCCAACCTGATGATCAAAGTGCCAGCCACGCCCGAAGGCATCCCCGCCATCCGGGCGTTGATCGGCGCCGGGCTGAACATCAACGTCACCTTGATGTTTAGCATGGCCCATTACGAAGCGGTGTCCCAGGCTTACATTGACGGGTTGAATCTGTTGGCCGAATCTGGCGGCGATGCGCGCCAACCGGCGTCGGTGGCTTCGTTTTTTGTGAGCCGGGTGGATACGGCCGTAGACAACAAACTAGCCGCCCTTAACGTTCCCGCCACCAATGCGCTGATGGGCAAAACGGCCGTGTCCAATTCCAAAGTCGTCTACCAACGGTACCAAGAAATTTTCCACGGCGACGCCTTTGCCGCGCTGCGAGAGGCGGGCGCCCGCCCCCAACGGCTGCTGTGGGCTTCCACCAGCGCCAAGAACCCGGCCTATCCCGACACGCTTTACATTGATGAGTTAATCGGCCCGGAGACGGTGAACACCATCCCGCCGCAGACCGTTGACGCTTTTCGGGATCACGGCCGTGTGGCCGCTACCCTGGAATCCGGGGGGGATGAGGCGCGGCGGACGTTGGCCCGGCTGGCCCAGATCGGCATTGATCTGGACGCCATCACCGAAAAGCTGCAAGAGGATGGCGTTAATGCCTTTGCCGCTTCGTTTGACAAGTTGATGCAGGCGATTGAACGGAAGCGAGCGACTTTGACGGGCGGCAGATAAATCTGCGGCCCTGCGAAGTCGGCCTGCGCCGACTGGTCGCCAACCGACGCAGGTCGGTTTTGCAACTGTGGCCGCGAATTTATTCGCCACCGGCGCGATTGCGACGGCCGTTTCTTCATGCTACAATCGCCCAAATCAACGGAAGAAAAGGGGTGTCATGGAAACCAATATCCTGACCACGTTGTCCCTGACCGACATTTTCGACAATTTAACCGAAACCCAACTGCAACTGGTGGCCGCCATTTGTGAACCGGGCGTTTACAAAACAGGGGATGTGTTGCTGCGCGAAAATGATGACACCGACGAGTTTTACGTCATCGCCCGCGGCTCGGTTGAAATTTTGATGGATCCGATGGTGGTGGGCACGGCCGCCGACGATAAAATAGAACCCATCGTCCTGACCCAACTGCGGCAGGGGCAAGTGTTTGGCGAAGTCGCCCTGGTGGATCAGGGGATGCGTTCCGCCACCGCCCGCGTCAGCCGGGACGACACGCGGCTGCTCCGCATTCCGCGGCAGCGGATTATGCTCCTTTGCGAAACCTACCCTGAACTGGGTTACAAACTGATGAAAAACCTGGCCGCCGATCTGGCGTTCAAGATTCGGAACACCGACCTCACCGTGCGCCAATACCAATTGATGCTGTCTCAGGCGATGGAAAAAAAGTGATGGAGACGCAACACAGCGTGGGGGAACGGCCGTCAACCACAAAATTTGCCATTCATTCCAGCAACCCATATGATCCAGATGGCAACCTTACCGGATAAAAAACAATAGCGATATAGAAAATTGCGCGCCAGACTGGCTGCGCGATTTTTCTGTCGCCACCCTCGGCATGAAGGTAGAAGTAATCAGCATCGGCGACCAGTGGCTGATGGGCGACATTCTCAATACCCATATTGCCTATGTCGCCTACTCTCTTAGGGAAATCCAGGCCACGCTCATCAGCCGCACCACCGTTGGCGATGATCCGGACATCATCGAAGACGCGCTGCGGGTTGCTACCCAACGGGCTGATGCTGTTTTATTGATTGGCGGCTGGCAGGGGAATGATCCGCCGACGTTGACGGCCGTCTCTCGGCTGACGAGACGTGATCCCGTGCCCGGAACCGTCAGCGTGGCCGGGGCGGTCATGTTGGCGGATGAACCTCACCGGCCGGGGATGCTGCTTAATCATGACAATAAAGTGATCATTTGTTTACCCGGTTTTCGCCGGGAAATGAGTTATTTGTTGGAAACGGCCGTGTTGCCCTACCTGCAAAAAATGATAGAAGCGGCGCATCCGCAAAAGCGCGTTATTTTGCGGACGGTGGGGGTGATGGAGAGCAGTCTCAAGCTCAAATTGGCAGATTTGGCGGAAACGGGTAACCGGCACATCACCTATGATTCTTTTGCCGGGCAAACCACTATCCATCTGTGGGCGCAGGCGGACAGTGAACCGGCCGCAGCCGAGGAGTTGGCTCAATTCAAACAGGAAGTCCTGTTTCGGTTAGGCAACTACATTTATGGCGAAGGTGAAGATCGGTTGGAGCGGGTGCTGGTCGAAGCGTTGCGCCACAGCCATAATCATTTAGCGCTGGCTGAGTGTTGCATAGATCACACGTTGCTCAAAATGTTCCAGGGGGTGGCCGCATCGGATACGGCCGTGACCATCCTCTCCGCCAAAAACGCGGAAGAGCTGTCCCAGCAGTTAGCCATGCCGCCATTGGCCGATTTCGATGATCTCACGTTGTGGTGTCGTCAGGCCGCTGAAAAATTACTTGACCAATCCCATGTAGATGTTTCTCTCATCGTCTTCAGTAACGTCACCCAGGGCGGCGTGCAGATATTGGTGACGTTGGCCTCCCATTTAGGGGTGTCGGTGACTCAGCGTACTTTTGGCGGCCACCCGGAAAACATCAATTTGTGGGCGGCCACGTTGGGGTTGTCCCATTTGCGCCGCTGGCTTTTGGCTCAACATGTTTAGCAGTCGGTTGCATCGAATTTACGCCAATTTCCGCGAATTCGTGTCAATTCGTGTCAATTCGTTGCTGGTTACTTTGGCTCAACATGTTTAGCAGTCGGTTGCATCGAATTTACGCCAATTTCCGCGAATTCGTGTCAATTCGTGTCAATTCGTTGCTGGTTACATTGGAGTTTGTCCGATGAGAATTGGAATGGTAACGGCATGTTACAAGCCGGTCATTAACGGCGTCACCCGGATGGTGGAATTGTATAAGCGGGAATTGGAGGCGCTGGGTCATGATGTGATCGTCTTCACGTTGGGCGATCCTGATCCAGCCGGCGAAGAAGCGGGCGTGGTGCGCTCCCCGGCTATCCCGGTGGGCGACGGGTATTATGTGACGATGCGCTATACCCATGCGGCGCAGGATTTGCTGCGGAAGATGGACATCATACACTGCCATCATCTCTTTATGAGCGTGGAGATGGCGCACCGATACGCTAATTGCCCGGTTGTGTATACCAATCATACCCGCTACGACCTTTATACCGGCGCTTACATCTCCTTGCCCCAACCGGCGGCGGATGCCCTTATGCGCCAATTGTGGCCGGATTTTACCGATTTGGCGGATGTGGTGATCACGCCATCGGAGAGCGTGCGTCAGATCATGCGCAATTTTGGCGTGCAGCGGCCTATCGAAGTGATTGAAAATGGGGTGGATTTACGGCCGTTTTCCCATCCTACCCATCCCTGCGCCAAAGAGGATTTGGGCGTTCCGGCCAATGCCATTTTGTTCATCTACGTAGGACGTTTATCCCCGGAAAAAAACCTGGAACTGCTTTTACGCCAATTCGCCATCGCCCGCGATTTGGTTCCCAATGCCCATCTAATGCTGGTGGGCAAAGGGTCGTTGGCGGATGGTTTGCCGGATTTGGCGGCTGAATTGGGCGTGGCGGCGGCGGTTCACTTTGCCGGGGCTGTGCCCTATGCCGGCGTCGCCGATTATCTGGCGGCCGCCGACTTGTTTGTGACTGCCTCAGTGACCGAAGTGCATCCGTTGACCATTATCGAAGCCATGGCTGCCGGACTGCCGGTGGCGGCCACGCGCTCTCCCGGCGTTGTGGATACGGTGGATTCCGGCGTCAATGGGCTGTTGACCAGAGAGCCAGATGGGGGATTGGCAGCGGCGATGGTGGGGCTGGCGCTGGACGAGAACCGGCGGCGGCGCATGGCGCAGGCGGCGCAGACGGCCAGCCATCGCTTTGACATCAAACGCACCATTGGGCGGACAGTGGAATTGTATGAACGGCTCCAGGTGGAACGGCCGGATTTGCGCCGGGAAAAGGAGCACGGCCGTTGGGCCAAAAATCGGGGACGGCTGCAACCCCTGTTGGATCAATTGACTCAAATCGTGTGGCCGCCGGAAAAAGCGGGCACGGGTCCCTTGAGCTTGAAACGACTGTTCAACATAGCTGAAAATAGCGATGATGGGTATGGTGGCTGGTAAGCGTGACGGCCGTGCCCCGGACGGCCGTAAAAAATTAGGGCAGTGGGGTGAATCCGTCGCCGCCATCCATTTGCAAGCCAAAGGGATGACGATCCTGGCGCGAAACTGGCGCTGCCGCCGGGGGGAAATTGATCTGGTGGCGCAGGACGGGGCGGAACTGGTCTTTGTGGAAGTGAAAACCCGGCGCGGCCGTGGCCTGGGAACGCCCGAAGAAGCGTTGACCCCGCGCAAAGCCAAACAACTCTTACAATTAGGACAGCTTTATCTGGCCCAACAAGAATTGGATGACGCTGATTGGCGGGTTGATTTGGTGGCGGTGGAGTTGGATGCTGGCGGCAAGTTGCTGCGCTGCGAGCATATTCCAGATGCGGTGCTGGGGTGGTGAAGCGGAAGGCGGAAGGCAGAGGGCAGAAGGCAGAGGGCAGGGGGCAGAAACTGCCGCTGCTGGTGTTGGCGGGGCCGACGGCCGTAGGCAAAACGGCTCTTTCTCTACAACTGGCTGAACGCTTCGGCGGCGAGATCATTTCGGCCGATTCCCGCCTTTTTTATCGGGGGATGGACATTGGCACTGCTAAGCCGTCGCCGGCCGAGCGGTCGCGGGTTCCCCACCATTTCGTGGATGTGTGCCGCCCGGATGAGACGTTGACGTTAGGCCAATATCAGCGGCAGGCGTATGCGCTCATCAACCGGATTCAGGCGGACGGCCGTCTCCCTATTCTCGTCGGCGGCACCGGCCAATATGTGAAGGCGGTGGTGGAAGGGTGGGGCATCCCCGCAGTGCCGCCGCAGCCTGAATTGCGTCACGAGTTGGAAAGGTTGGGCGGTGCAGAACTGGCTCGTTGGCTGGAGATGCTCGATCCGGCCAAAACGGCCGTCCTGGACAAACGCAATGTGCGCCGGGTGGTGCGGGCGTTGGAGGTGACGTTGGTGAGCGGCCGTCCCATCTCCCAATTGCAGCGCAAAACGCCGCCGCCCTACCGCATTTGCCAGATTGGGCTGAGGCGCAGCCGGGAAACGCTTTATCAGCGCATTGACCTTCGTGTAGACAGCATGATGAATGCCGGTTTGCTGGCGGAAGTGGAGAAGTTGCGAGATGCGGGGTACGGCCGTCACCTGCCGGCCATGAGCGGGTTGGGCTATCGCCAGCTTTGGGCGTACCTGGATGGCGAAATGACGCTGCCGCAGGCGGTGGAACGCATCAAGTTTGAAACCCATCGTTTTGCCCGCCAGCAAAACAGTTGGTTCCGTCCTGATGATCCGGCGATTCACTGGTTTGACATGGATGAGATGGGGGCGGAGACGGCCGTGCTGGATTTTGTGCAGGGCTGGCTGGAGACATCTGATTTCTTCAAGAAATCGGATGTCTGCAAACAAGAAAATGCGCAGTGAACCAACCTTTTGGGTGCGGGATGTGCCCGTTTATGGCGACGTGATTTTGGCGCCGATGGCCGGTTTTTCCGATGTGCCTTACCGGGCGTTGTGTACCGCCTATGGCTCGGCGATGCAGTACACCGAATTTGTGCCCGCCGATGCCTTGCAGGGCAAGCGCAACCCGCTGTGGCGGCGATTGGACAAGAGGCCGGGCGAGTATCCGGTCGTGTTCCAGATTTTCGGCAATGACGCCCGCATGATTTTGCGGGCGGCGCAAAACATCGAATCGCTGGGGCCGGACATCATTGACATCAACATGGGCTGTTCCACGCGCAAAGTGAGCGGCCGCGGCGCCGGGGTAGGCATGATGCGCCGGCCGGAATTGGTGGCGGAGACGTTCCGCCTGTTGACGACCCATCTTTCTGTGCCGGTGACGGGCAAAATCCGGCTGGGCTGGGATGAGGATGAGCGCAATTTCCTGGAGATCGGGCGTATCATGGAGGATAACGGGGCGGCGCTGGCAGCGTTGCACGGCCGTACCCGGGCGCAAAAGTATAACGAGGCCGCGGATTGGGATGCGATTGCCGAATTGAAACAGGCGGTCAGCATCCCGGTGTTGGGCAATGGGGATGTGCGCGTCCCGGCCGATATTGACTGGATGTTGGCTTACACTGGCTGCGACGGGGTGATGGTGGGGCGGGCGGCGGTGGGCAATCCCTGGATTTTTTCCCGGCAGGATCGGGCTGCGCTGCCGTTTACGGAGATTACAGCCGCGATCCGGTTGCACTTGCAGGAGATGTTGGCTTATTACGGCCGTCCTCACGGCTTGGTCTTGTTCCGCAAACATCTGCGCCGCTACTTTTCCGGCTACGCCCTGAAAGCGATCATGCAGCAGATGTTCCAGACGGAAGATGAGGCTGAGTTTGAGGAGTTGTTGGTGGAGGCGGAGACGGCCGTGTTGAATCATACCTGACGACATATTGAGCTTGCGGATGCGAATTCATCAGCTAACTCTGATGGGGAATAGTCAATGTACGCTATGCCCCGCTTACGCAGCAGCGCCAAAAATCCAATTCGCGGTATGTTTAGCAGTCTGGCCGCTTTCCCGGTGGAAATAGAGCCATCAGTGAATAAGGAGAGAACGAGCCATTCATTTATATTGCGCTGCACTTCATCTTGATTAAAA
>JAJRVV010000203.1 GCA_024277135.1 Chloroflexota bacterium
AACGGACTGGTCAAGATCAACCCGCTGGCTACTTGGACATCAGCCAAGGTTTGGGAACATATTCGCCAGCACGATCTGCCCGTGAACCCGCTGCACCGGCAAGGGTATCCCAGTATCGGCTGCCGGCCTTGCACGCGGGCCGTCCGGCCGGGGGAAGACCCCCGCGCCGGGCGTTGGGCCGGGTTTGTCAAAACGGAATGCGGCCTTCACCTGAGTAATGGCCGGAACGGGCGCAGCCATCAATCAATCGCGGGAGCAGTTTGCCATGAAAACGTATCCGGTTAACCTGGTCGGGTTAGAAAAGAAACGCTGCCTGGTCATCGGCGGCGGCGAAGTAGCGTCGGGCAAGGTCTTGGGGCTGATTGAGGCCGGGGCGCGGCCGGTTGTGATCAGCCCATCCATCACGCCGGAACTGGCGGCGCTGGCGGCAGAAGGCCGGATTGAATACCAGGCGCGCCCGTTTGACCCGCAGGATGTGGCGGGCGCGTTCCTGGTGATTGCCGCCACCGATCATCCTGACTTGAACCGGCAGGTGTGGGCCGCCGCCGCCCGGCAGGGCGCGTTGGTGAACGTGGTGGATGAACCGACGTTATGCCATTTTTATGCGCCGTCGCTGATCCGGCGGGGGGATTTCGTGGTCAGCATCGCCAGCGGCGGGGCGGCGCCGGCGCTGGCGGCGCGTGTGCGCCGGGAACTGGAAACCCGCTTCGGCCTGGCGTATGGCGTTCTGGTTGATTGGTGCGCGGCGATGCGCCCGGCCGTTAAAGCGGCTTTTTCTGACCCGGATGAGCGCAAGGCGCGCTGGTACGCGCTGGTGGATTCGCCGCTGTTGGCTTTGTTGGCGGACGGCCGTCTCCCCGAAGCCCGCGCCTGGGTAGCTGAACTGATGGGAACGGCCATTGCCGACTCCCTGCCACAAGCGGGGCGAGATGGCGCGGAGACGAGGTCGTTTGTTTCGGCCAAGGCCAGCCCGCGCCATCCCGCCCC
This sequence comes from Chloroflexota bacterium, assembly GCA_024277135.1. Taxonomy (GTDB): domain Bacteria; phylum Chloroflexota; class Anaerolineae; order Promineifilales; family Promineifilaceae; genus JAJRVV01. The sequence goes on from JAJRVV010000203.1 coordinate 988, forward strand.
TACCACAAATAATCTGTTTGAAACATACCCGTTGGTGAAAATTGAAAACTGCCCGCCGGTCTCCCTGGTTGGCGCCGGCCCCGGCGACCCGGAACTGATCACGGTGAAAGGGTTGGCCCGGCTGAAGGCGGCCGACGTGATCGTGTACGACGCCCTGGCTCCGGCCGCGCTGCTGGACGACGCCCGCCCCGACGCCCGGCTGATTGACGCCGGTAAACGGCCGGGCCAGCAGCGTCTGAGCCAGGCGGAAATCAACGCCCTGCTCATCCAACAGGCGCGCGCCGGGCGGCGGGTGGCGCGGCTGAAGGGGGGCGATCCCTTCGTCTTTGGGCGCGGCGGCGAGGAGGCGGCGGCGCTGCGAGCGGCGGGCGTGCCCTACGAAATCATCCCCGGCGTCACCAGCGCGGTGGCTGCGCCCGCCGCCGCCGGTATCCCGCTGACGCACCGGGAGTACGCCGCCAATTTCGCGGTGGCGACCGGCTGCCGCCAGCCTGGCGCGGATTGCCAGGATTGGGAGGCGTTGGCGCGGATGGATACGTTGGTGATTTTGATGGGGATGCGGAATTTGCCCCGGATTGTGGCCCGATTGGCGGCAGCGGGACGGCCGTCTACCACTCAGGCGGCGGTGATTCAATGGGGGACGACGCCCCGGCAGCAGGTCGTCACCGGCACGTTGGCCGACATTGTTGAGCGGGCACGTGGGCTGGCCCCGCCGGCGACGATTGTGATTGGCGAGGTAGCCGCTTTAGGCGAAGGTCGGAATCAACCCAGCAATTCCCGCAAGGCGGACAGAAAAAGAATGCGGGGCGAGTTTTCGTAAACATTGTGGTGAACAAACGCTAAAATTGAGGATTGGCGCACAGAAGATGCCAGCGTTTCTTTGCCCGATGCGCTTATGTCAGGATTTGCTCTCTTTTCACTGAAGGATCCTTCTCTGTTGGCCTTTGATGCCCAACGGAAAGACGAACCAGAAAATCTACACACCGTCTATGGCATTGAACAAATACCTGTGATACGTATATGCGCACTATTCTGGATGAGGTCGCCCCTGAAGACCTGAGACCTGTGTACAAGAATGTATTTCGGGCAGGTACAGCGAGGTAAAGCGCTGGAACAATATCTGTTCATTTGTTGTCACCGGACGGAACGGGATATTTTGCCTCCAAAAAGATTCATTGCCAGCATTGTCTACAGAAAAAGTTAAGAAGCGGGGAAACTCTTTACTATCATTACATGCTGGGCGCTGCCATTGTGCATCCCAACAAAAAGGGGGTCAAGCCGGGAGACCATAAGTTTCTTTTTGAACAAGTGTCTCAAGCCAAACAGGAAAAGCGCAACGTGACGAACGAGTCCAATACAGACTTACTCGTCAATTTTCTTGAATACTGGGAAATAACGGACGGGGGAGAAAGGCATTTCTCCTGGGTAACAGACATCATTGTCAGATGCGGCAACGCATATGCTCTCATGCGCGGGGGGAGAGCGCATGGAAATGTTGTACAAAGCTATCGTCTATGGATATCGCATCGAGAAAATAGTCATTCTCGACGATACAAGTTGACCTGATGCATCATTCTGTTACCTGTCTCTCTACAATATACTGCCCTGCTTCGCAGAAGTTTCAAGGTGATTCTGCGGTAGTTTGGGTTGGTTGAATATATCATCAGGGAACTATTTGACCGTTATCACCCATTGAAATCAGGCGCGAGCTGCGCGGTACGAGGATGTTATTGACCATTTGGAGACTTGTTTTCACCCCGATTGGCTGGGTGTTAAATGTAACAGAGCTTCGGTACCTGCTATGCGGGAATTACTGGAATCAACCATTACATTTTCCCGCCCATCCCCTTCATCGCGCCGCCCATCGTACCGCATAGTTTGGATTTCTGGGTAGGCTGCAAGCGGGCGATCAGAACGGGGCCGGTCAGTTCGGCATTCATGTCGCGGGTCATGCGGCATTGGAAAACGATGTCGTCGTTGCGCCGGAAGCGATATGTCTGTCCGCCAATGGTGAGCGAGCCATTTTTCACCCCTTGATAGACCGTTGGGAAAGGACTGCTGAACCAGTACGTGCCTTTGTCTTTGATACGGCCGTCTCGCAACAGGCGGCGGATTTCCCGTTTGTATTCCAGTTCCGCCGGCTGCCACGGCTGGCCGCGCATCACTTCAAAACAGATGTCCTGCTCTAATTCGCGCCCCTGCCCTTTCTCTTCATACGTGTCGCGGGCGTCCGGGTCAGTGAAAGCCCAGACGTCGTTGGGATCAGGGTCGGGGCTATCGGCGGTGGTGTCGGTTTTGGAAATATATTGTGGGGAGCCAAATAATCTTTTGAGAATGTTCATGATTGTCCTCCAATGTAAATAGCTAGAGATAGAGGGGGCGTTCCTCCTCTAGCTCTAGCTCCGCCCTCTAGCTGTTTTCATTCATTCGTGGTGCGCCGCGCTGCGTCTCCTATGGATTATTTAGGAAAATACTTATCCCATGCGGCCTTGCATGGCGTTGGCCATATCGCTGCACAATTGCTGCGTGCGCGCGTCCTGGAGATCGGCGATCAACAGCGGCAGGGCCAGGTCAAACCGGTCGCGGGTCATGGGGCAGGCCCACACGATCTCGTCCCCTTTGCGGAAAGATAATTTTTGCCCGCCCAGATTGAACTCGCCATCGGCCAGGGCGCGGTACACCGGCGGGTGGGGACTGACGGCCCAGAAGGTAGCCAGTTGACGCACTAACCCATCTTGCTGCAACCGGCCGATTTCACCCAGGTAAGCGCGATCCAACGCAGTCCAATCCCGGCCGCGCATCACCTCAAAGCGAATATCATGCTCTAATTTATCAAGCGTGCCGTTAAATTCATAACGGGCGCACGCCACCGGATCAGTCATCAGCCAAACATCGTCCATGCCGGTGGCGGCCGGCATGAAAACATTACCGCAATAGGCGCAGGTAATCGGCTGGCTATATTTGCCGTCCCAGTCGAGCGGCGCGCTGCAACTGGGACATTGAAGCTGTTTTAATTGGGGCATCTCAAACACACTCGTCGTCAGATTTCGATTCATTCTCGCTTATTTGCGCCGGGATGTCAATTTTTCCGGGGGTCAAAACGGCCGTCGCCATCACCCAATTGCCCATCTTCCAGCCACAGCGCCCGGTCGGCAATATCGCGTAGGCGATGATCGTGAGTGACAATCACAATCGCCCGCCCCTGGTCGCGGCCCAGGCCGCAACAGAGCAGTTCCATCACCTCATAACCCGTCTTGCTGTCCAGGTTACCCGTCGGTTCGTCAGCCAAGATGAGCGGCGGGTCGTTGGCCAGGGCGCGGGAAATGGCTACCCGCTGTTTCTCGCCGCCGGAAAGATCGGCCGGTTTGTGATCCAGGCGGTGGCCCAACCCCAACATTTCCAACAATTCTATGGCCCGTTCCTGCGCTTTGCGCCCTTTCACTCCACCCATATTCAACACCAACTCCACGTTTTCACGAGCGGTCAAAGCGCCCAACAGGTTGTATGCCTGGAAGACAAAGCCAAGAGAGCGCAGGCGCAGAGCGGCCATCCGGCGCTGGCCGAAATCAGTCACATCTTCGCCAACCATGCGAATACGCCCTTCCGTCGGCCGCAGCAACAGCCCGGCCATGCTCAAAAGCGTCGTCTTACCGCTGCCTGACGGCCCCATGATGAGGACAATTTCGCCCGGCTTGACGTGTAAGTTGATGCTATCGCTGGCTTTAACGGCCGTGCGGCCGCTGCCATAAATTTTGCTCACGTTTTGTAGTTCAAGGACATTGTCCATTATTCGATTCCTTCTTAAGCCCGAAACACCATCATCGGGTCTAAACGGCTGATACGGCCGAGCGGTAACAACGCTGCCAGTAAGGTGACGACGATTAGGATTGGTATCTGGCGCAACAGTAGAGCCGGTTCGATGAGAACCAACATCTCCGGGAACAAGGCGCCGATCAGCGCCGCCGTGACATACGATAATCCCACGCCGGCCAGGAAGCCCAAGCCAACGCTAACAAACGCCTGGGCAAAAATCAGCCGCGTCAGGTCGCCGGTGTTGGCCCCAATCGCTTTCAACATGCCATATTCACGGGCGCGTTCGATGACGGCCGTGTAAATCGTCAAAGCGATGACCAGGACGCCAATCACGTAGGCGACACTGTTCATGGCGCGCAGGATGTCGGCCCCCATTTGCCGGATCATCTCTTGGTCGCTGGCGACGAATTCCGCCTGCGTCAACAAGTTGGTATCGGGTACGGCCGCGCGCAAATCCGCCGCCAGCTTCTCCAGATCAGCCCCTGGTTCTGGCCTGACCAGGATATAGCTGGCCGCCTGCGGCGAGACGCCCATCAACAAGGCCAACGCCTGCTTATTCACAAAAGTGATGCTGGTGGCGATGCCGAACGTTTCCCGGCTGAGTCCGGCAATGGTCAGGTCATACCCCATGACATTCACCGTATCCCCCAGCCCCTTGCCATAGCGGGCGGCCAGGTCACGGTCAATCACCAGTTCATCAAAGGCTACATCGGCCGTGCCCGCGGCCAACTGCCACGGCCCGCCAAAAGCGGCGTCGCCATCAACGGCAAAAACATAGCTGTAAACCAGATTATCCCCCAGGTCTACGCCCGCATTCCCATACAGCACGCCCACCGCATCCGCCACGCCAGCCACGCCCTGCGCCTGCTCAATCGTTTCCGGCGGCAGAATGGACGACGACATATGTAAATTTTCGACCCCCGACTGCATTAACCATAAGGGAGCCGGCTGGTTTTTTATGTAAGCGACGGCGTGTTCTTCTGATCCGGCAAAAATACCGGCCATGACCAGGATGAGCAGCATAGCCAGGGCCACGCCGCCGCTGCTGATCGCCAGCCGGGTGCGTTCATGTATCAGGTTACGCCAGGCAAGTTTTAGCATTGGAAACCTCCGTTTCAGTAATCAGTATCCAGTGATCAGTAATCAGTCTATGCCCAATCACCAATCACCAATCACCAATCACCGAATACCGAATACTGCTCATTATTTAAAGACCATCACCGGGTCAATCTGGTTGAGACGGCGGATGGGTAACAAGGCGGACAGGATGGTCATAATCAGCGCTAACAGGCCTGTTTTGATGATGATGTCCGATTGGATGACGATATTGAATTGGGGCCAGCGGGCCATGATGACGGCCGCGGCCGCGAAGGCCAGCCCGACACCCAGGATGTAACCTAAAATGGCCCGGTACAGGGTTTCGACGATGACCTGCCAGGCCAACCGCCGGCCGCTGGCGCCAACCGCTTTCAATACGCCATATTCGCGCATCTGGTCGGCAACGGCCGTGTAAGCTGTCAACCCCATCACCGCCATGCCGATGACGACGCCAATGAACAATATCACATTCAGCGGCGCGTCCATGATCGTCGCCAGCACCCGCCTGTCGGCGTCCGCCATTTCGTCTGGATACATGGCGTCAATTCCAGCCACTTCATTCTCGACAGCTAACATGGACGTGGAAGCATCGGCCCCATCCGCCAGGCGCAGCAAGTGATAGCTGACCAGATTATTCAGCCCCAACGCCGATTCGGCCGCATTCAGCGAGACAAAGATGTAAGGACTCATCCAGGAAGAAGTCTCCCGCGTCAGCCCCACCACTTTGAACGTCTGGCCTAACACGCTCACCGAATCACCCACCTCAGCGCCGGCCCGTTTCGCCAGCCAGGTGTCCAACAAAATCTCGTCGTCCGCTGCCACCCCGCGCCCCTGGCCGATATTCCAGGGAGTGCCAAAGGTTGTTTCCGGATCATAGCCCACCAGCAGCACCGGCGTCTTCGTCTCATCGCGGGTGAAGATGATGTCGGCCACAATGATGTGACCGGCTTCTGTTGCCTGGGCAACGGCGGCGATCTCATCGTGGACGTCGAGCGCAATGGCGGAATTTGAGGAAAACATGCCCTGTACCCCGCTCTGGGCAACAATGATGTCCGCCCCAATATTGTCTATGAAGGCAGTCAGGGTAGCGTATAACCCGGTGCGAAAACCCATCAAAAGCAGGATGAGAGTGATGGCCGCCGCCACGCCGGCCACGCTTAAAGCCAGTTTTCCTTTTTCATGAAATAAGTTACGTCGGGCCAGAGGGACACTCATAGATTAACTCTCCAGTTTTTCTCATAGATTCCAGTAGTCAACAATTTCCAGTTCATCCCCATACTTCTTGAGCATCGGCACCAAAATATGGATACGTTGGCATTGAACAGCCACCAAAACCCGACGGCCGCTATCCCGCCGCACCGCCCGGATGATATTGTCGGCAATCATTTTGTTCTGTTCATCCCATGCTTCTCGTTTATCGGCCGTCCACGACCATTCCGTCATCCAACACAGCGGATGGCAAAATGATTCAAACCACATGCCATTCACTGCTTCCGGGGTATTCGCTTTGCGCTGACCCCATTGCAACATACGATCAAACGCGCGCACCATCCCCCGCCGCCAGCCGGAATCCGGGGCAAAATCGGCAAAGCGGTGGCCGTTGGGCGCTATTGGAACCAACACCACATCCGTCGCCGCCACCACTGGAGCCAACGCTTCCCGCACCTCCAACGCCGCCTGAGATAAATCCTCCCCTTCCCACATCTCGCGCGTGATTTCGGCGCAAAGCAAATCCGGGGCCAGCTCGGTGATGATGCTCTGTAAACTCTTCAGATCATAGCTCACTGGCTCGTTATGCAGATCAGAAATGGTTGCTAGCAAAGCCAGCCGGGTGGGTGGGTTTTCAGGGTCTAATGCGTTCATAAGAGAGTTCCACAAGACCTGCGAGGTTTCGCGCAACCTTTGGTTGCCAACCTTAGCTGCCAACCTTAGTTGCCAACCTCGCAGGTCTAAATTATTTATTCAAACACCGCATCCGCAATCATGCCCGGCTTGAGCGCCAAATCTTCATTTGCCAGGCTGATGGTGACGGCGTACACCAATCGCACCCGGTCATCCTTCGTCTGAATGTTCGTGGGCGTAAACTCCGCTTCATCAGCAATCCGCAACACTGTGCCTGCAAAGCGGCGATCCGGATACGAATCTACGCTAATAATCACTTTCTGACCAGGCGCAGCCTGCCCAAAACGATCCTCTGCCAGGAAAACAGTTAATTTAAGCACATCCAGACGGCCGATTTCCAACACCGTCGCCCCCGGCAAAACTGTCGCCCCCGGTTCGGCGCTGCGAGTGAGTACGATGCCATCCCAGGGGGCAGCTAGGGTAAACTTAGCCAACTGCACATCCAGCGCGTCCAGTTGGGACTGGGCCGCGTCCACCCCGGCCTGGGCGGCGGCGATTTCTTCGGCGCGGGCGCCGTTGGTCAATGCGTTCAGATTGGCGGCGGCGATGTCGCGCTGGGCGGCAGCGGCGTCTACCTGGGCCTGAGCGGCGGCGATTTCATCCGCCCGC
>JAJRVV010000204.1 GCA_024277135.1 Chloroflexota bacterium
AAAATAATTGATGATGTGGCCTAATGATAATCCTTTGAGCATATTCCTTTCCATTTTTCTATTTGTGCAAGCTAAATCCAAAACTTGATGGTATCACAAGACGGTATTTTTTCTACGCTGATTTTAGAATTGGAATTGCTGTCATTGTTCATTGCTCATTGTTCATTGCTCATTGTTCATTTGCGGTTTACCGCGCTATGAAGGCGCCACGGAAGGTGGCGACGCACTTCAAAAGCGCGTCGCACCTGTAACCCGGCAAAGCGCCCAATACGCGGGCTGTCTGCCACCGTCTGTTGATGTTGTACAGCCGGGAGGCGGATAGATCGACAAATGTCATTTCAAAATCCCCGCCGGCATATAATCGCAGTTGGAAAGTATACTGTTTCTGGTCGGCGTCTTTTTCCGGCATGTTCAGCCAGGTGAGGGTCAACTGTTCCGGTGACATATGCGCGAATACGCCGCTGCTTGGATCGGATAGGCGGCAGCCTATGGTTGGGCAGCCAAAGGCTGCTTGTCGAAGGACTCGAACTGGTAGGGTATCCGGGCGATGTCATAACCGCCTTGCGTGTCGGGGGTAAAGCGCAGGTTTTGAGGGACGGCAATCAGGTTTTGGTTATGGTAGGCGGCCACAAATGATGGCGTCATCGCTTGCCCGACGGCGCCTAAGACGCCCAGGAAAAAGGCCGATGTGATGGCGCTTAATCTGACCATGAAGGGTGTCTGCTCTGACAGGTAGTTCAAGTAGACCAAGGCAAACAGCAGCGCCGTGAACAACAGTCCCAAAGAGGAGTATACTGGCTGTCGTTGTTGGTAAATTGAATTTGCCTTGCATGATGAGAACGGCCGTCAATCCCACCGGCAGCAAGGAAATCAACGCCAGGTTCCGCGCAATACGAGCTGTGCGGGTGTGGGGCTGCCACAGTTTGCGCCACAGGGAGAGCGGGCGGCTGTCGGCGCGCCCTATCTGGCACAGAAAAACGATCAACAGCCAGAGAAAAACGGCCGTCAGGGCATAATCAGCATTGGCGGGGCGGTAGACGACGCAGCCTTCCATCAGGCTGGCGTAGCAACGTGTGGCATACCCTATTTCCCACAAGGGCAGCAGCAAAGTCAGGCCAAGGACGATGCGGCTTTCGCGCCGCCGTTGCGGGTACAGTTCGGGCAGGTAGTAGGCAAATTGCACCAGCCAAACCATGCCCAGGGTGATCCACGCTTTGCAGAGGCAGGAACCAAAAGGCGAGGTCAGGGTAGAGGGTTTGGTTGAGGAAGTCGAGCAGGATGTAGCCGCTGACGGAGACGAAGGCGAGGGTGAGGAAGATGATTTGGTACGGCCGTTTTGCCCGCGTGTACCATGTCAGATACACCAAATATCCGGTGATAAACCCGGCGAAGATGAGCAGCGCCAGGTCGCTGATGGCGGTGGGGGTGAGGTAGAAAGCGGACATAAGGGGGGGAGATTATACAACAAAAAACCTCTGTCAAGACCTGCCAGGTTTCTACCGAGAAAAGCAAGAAATCGCGGGGATTAGCGGAGTCGAGGCTTTAGCCGGTCGTTTGCCAGACAAAGCCCGGCCAAAGCCTCGACTCCGGCAACAAATCCAGAACGTTCCCCACAAAACGTTGCTATACTCACTTTCTACCAGGCGTGAATGTTAACCAGACAATGCCGGCGTTAGTTTTCCAATTTAGCGGACAACGGATCGGTAGTTTCAGACGGCCGTGTCGCCAACGCCGGCTGATTTTCATTTTTTCGTTCCACAATTTGCCAGATCGTGCGCATAATAATCTTCAAATCCAACAAAATTGACCAATTCTCTGAGTACCATAAATCATACTTGGTCCGTTCTGTAATCGAAGTATCCCCCCGCAAACCATTCACCTGCGCCCAACCAGTCATCCCCCCCTTCTCCCGGTGCCGATCCATGTAACGAGGCACAATTTGCAGAAACCGCTCCACGTAATGAGCCTGCTCCGGACGAGGGCCAACCAGGCTCATCTCGCCTAAAATAACATTAATCAAATTGGGCAGCTCATCAATTTCAATCTTGCGAATCAGCCGCCCCAAGCGAGTTTGCCGGGGATCATTTTCCGTTGTCCAGCCCGGCCCATCCTTCTCGGCGTCACTGCGCATCGAGCGGAACTTCAACATGCGGAACGGCTTGCCATCCAAGCCCATACGTTCCTGAATGAAAAAGACCGGCCCCGGTGATTCCAGTTTGATGGCTACTGCTATCAACAGCATAAACGGCGACAGAAAAACCAGCCCCAAACCAGAACCGATAATATCCATCAACCGTTTGAAGATCAGCATGTAGCCGCGCAGGGCATAATCCCGCACCGACAACAACGGCAAGCCGCCCAAATCGTCAATCGTGGCCCGATTGGTGACAAACTGGAACACATCGGGGAATATCTTGATAGAAACCCGGCCTCGCTCACAGTAGGAGATCACGCGCATCGTTTCCCGATGCCCTTTCTCTGGAATGGCGATGATCACTTCATCCACCGCATGATTTTCGATGAGGTCAGGCAAATCCTCCGGCTTACCCAGCACCGGCACATCTAAAATCTGGTTAGCGCCGGCTTCGCCATTCACGATACCCACCACTTCATATCCTAAATGAGGCGACCAGATGATCCGCTGCAACACAATGCGGGCCATTTCCCCTGTGCCCACTAGCAGCAGGCGGTCTTTGCCAATGCCGCGCTGACGCAAGGCAGAGCGAACCAACTGGTGCGTCAAACGGCCGATCACAATAAAAATGATGGTGAGCAGCCAGGCATAAATGATCATGCCGCGGGGGTAGTTCAAGATGTTGTCGTTGCTCTTGAAGATGAACGTGGAAAGGGCTACGGCGATCAAAGTGCCAATTGAAACGCCGGAAAAAACGTAGTAAAACTGATCCACGCGGGAAACGGCGCGAGGAATGTAATATAATTTGTAGAAGAAAAGGGCGGCGATAACGGCCACGATTTGTATGACCATCAAACCGGCATATTCAGCCAGGGGAACAACCAGCGCCAGTTCGTCAGGCCAGGGCACAGCCTGCCGGATTTGGTAGGCCAGAATGAATGCGACGCCTACCAAAACAGCATCCAAAATGACAAGGGATATGGTGTAGATTGTCCGAATTTTTTGTGTGGTCATCATGCTCTTGCGCCCATTTTAGCATACCCTAAAGCAGCTACCAATTGACAACCGTTCCGACGGCCGTTTCCCACAAAGTTTACCGGCTGCATAGCTGATTTGCATGGCGTTTAAGAGGCTCTTAGTCTACGCCAACACCCTGCTCATTCATTTTGATTATTATGCAACCATCCTCCCGGAGATTCGGAACCTCCGGGAGGATTCGCCTTGACACTTTCCACATCCAACAAAAGGATCAAATAATGAAACATCGCGCATTAACCACAATCGCTGTACTTTTTTTTACATTGAGCAGTTTCTCCGCCGGGTATTGGCTGGCCCAATCTCCCTACGCTCCCATCATGACCAATCAAGCGGGCACGCCAGCTGATGTGCAGCAAGAATTCGAGCCGTTTTGGGAAGTATGGGATCAGGTTCAGACCCGTTTTTTCGCGCAGCCGGTGGACAACGAAGCATTGGTCGAGGGCGCCATTGACGGGATGTTAGCCGTGTTGGATGACCCGCACACCCGCTATCTCCCCCCCGAAGAAGAAGCTATGGCGCGTCAGGACATGCAAGGCGAACTACAAGGCATCGGCGCCGAGGTTGAGGAAGTGGATGGCGACATTACCATTGTGTCCCCCATCGAAGGTTCCCCGGCCGAAGCGGCCGGGCTGCTACCGGGCGATATTTTGCGCCGGGCCGACGGGGTGGATTTGACTGGTTTGGGGTTGATGGGCGCGGTGCAGTTAGTGCGCGGACCGGCCGGCACGGCCGTCACCCTCACCATCGAGCGGGACGGCGATCTGTTTGATGTCGTCATCGAACGCGGCGTCATCCAGCGGGACAGCGTTCGCGCCGAAATGCTGCCGGAAAATATAGCTTACATCCGGCTGACCCAGTTTGGCGACAACACCCTCGCAGAATTGGAGGAGGCGCTCACTGATTTGCTGGCGCAGAACCCGGTTGGTCTGGCGCTGGATTTGCGCCGTAATCCGGGCGGCGGCTTGCGCACGGCCGTTGACGTGGCCGATCAGTTTTTAGATGAAGGGGTGGTGTTGACCGAGGAGTTTGGCGACGGCCGTACCAACGTCTTCCGTTCTGAGAAAGATGGGCTGGCCCAGGAAATCCCCCTGGTCGTCCTCATTGACGAAGGCAGCGCCAGCGCTTCCGAACTGCTGGCCGGTGCCATTCAAGACCGAGAACGGGGGGCGCTCATCGGCCAGACCTCCTTTGGCAAAGGCACAGTGCAGGCATGGCCCCATCTCAGCAACGGCGGCGGCTTACGCCTGACCATCGCCCATTGGCTGACGCCCGATAACAACTGGATTCACCAAATTGGCATTGACCCAGATTATTTTGTCGCCATAGACCGGGAAAATCCGGAGAACGACACCCAGTTACAGGCGGCGGTTGATTTCTTGTTGGGCCGGCCAGTGATCAGCATCCCGCCAGATGAACAGGGGTGAAAAAACAGTAAGCAGTAAAAGCAGTTTTCAGTAACAGTGACCCAACGCCATGCGCGTTAATTTTGTTAATTGCTCATTGTTAATTGCTCATTCGCCGCTTTGCCGCCTGCGCCTGCTGCAGAATGGCCGCTGCCCCGCCACGGGCATGTTCGTCTTGCGTCCCCAGCATGGCAGCCAACTCAGTGATCCGGCCATCTCTGTCTAGGTTGGCTACGGCGGTGATGGTACGGCCGTCGCTCGCTCGCTTGCTCACATGGAAATGAGCATCCCCATAACCGGCCAACTGCGGCAAATGGGTGACGACGATGACCTGATGCTGGGCGCGGGTCGTCAAACGCCACAGCTTACGCCCCACCACATCCCCCACCCGGCCGCCAATGCCCTGGTCAATTTCATCAAAAATAAGCGTGGGCGTGGCGTCCGCTTCCGTCAGCGCCGTTTTCAAGGCCAGCATCAGCCGCGCCGTTTCGCCACCGGAGGCCACCTTGGCCATCGGCTTGAGCGGCTCGCCGGGATTGGGCGAAATGAGAAACTCAGCCCGGTCAATGCCGGAACGGTCAAAAGCCAGCCGCTGTTCGCCCACAAAAGCGCCGTTGGGGTGCGGCTCCACCCGGAAATCTACCTGGAATTTTGTGCCGTCCATATACAGTTCGGTTAACTGCCGCTCCACCGCCGCGCCCAACCTTTTCGCCGCCGCCTTCCGTTTTTGGGACAAATCTGCCGCCAACCGACCAATTTGATGGAGGGCGGCCGTTTCTGCTTCAACCAGTTCCGCGATCCTTTCCTCACTGTGGCTGATTTGGTCTAGCTCATTTCGCGCTTGATCGCCCATCGTCAAAATCGCCGGAACGCCATCCCCATACTTCCGCTTGAGCGTGTTAATTAACTCCAACCGCTCTTCCACGTACCCCAATCTGCCAGGGTTAAATTCCAACTCTTCTAGATAATCCTGCAATTCTTCGGCCAATTCACCTAATTGGAAAGCCAGCCCTTGCAACTGCTCCAGTTTACCGGTCTGGGTTTCATCAAACTTCACAAGCTGGGTTAATGCCCGCTCCACCAAACCCAGGCGATCGGCGATGGATTCTGCACCATCATCTTCCGCGCCAGTTAGTTGGGCGACGGCTTCGCCTGCCGAACGCATCAACTGCTCTGCATTGGCCAGACGAGTGCGCTCGGCCCGCAATTCTTCTTCTTCCCCTTCCTGCAAGTTTGCCGTGCTGATTTCCTGAATCTGATATTGGAGCATGTCCAGGCGTTGGGCTTTGAAACGCTCATCTTGCCGTAAATTTTCCAGTTCCCGCTGGACGGTTTGCAAACGAGCCACTTGTTGGGCAACGGCCGTCCGCTCGGCTGCCAATCCGGCAAAGACATCCAGCAATGGCAGATGGCTGCGCGGTTTGAGCAGGGATAAATGCTGGCCCTGCCCATGAATATCAATCAAAGGGGAGGCGATTTGACGTAAAAGGGAGAGGTTGACGCTGCGGCCGTTGACCCGGGCGATGGTACGGCCGTTTTGCCGCAGCTCACGGGCCAACACCAACACATCTCCGGCCTCGCCCTCGCTTTCCAATCCCTCTGCCTGCAGAAGAGGCTGCAAAGAGGCCATCATCTCCGCGCTTAACCTGAACGTGACCTCGACCAGCGCCTCCTGGCTGCCCGCTCGAATCATACCGGTGTCCGCCCGTTCGCCCAACACCAGCATCACGGCATCGAGAATGATGGATTTGCCCGCGCCGGTTTCGCCCGTCAGCACATTAAAGCCAGGGGCAAACTGGACAAACAGGTCGTCAATGATGGCAAAATTACGGATATGCAGTTCCAACAACACAGCTTATACCTTGATGAAGTAATAGGCGGCCCCGCCCGCCAGAAAGGCAAACACCCCCTTCCACAGCAAAGAGCCGCCGCCGGACAACAACAAGGGCAGCAAACCGCCCGATTCGGACAAGGTTTGCAGTTGATCTGGGGAGGTAAGGATGGCGAGCAAGAGATACAAAATGACGGGCAGCACGGCCGTCGCCAATGCGCCCAGCGCCACCGTTCCCGCCACCAGATGGGGCAGCCAGCGCCCCCGGCGGCGGCGAATCGCCCGAAAGACGATCCGGCCAATGAGCGTGCCCGCCACCGGCGATACGAAAATCACAAAAAAGCCGAGCAGCCCCACAAAATAAGCCGCTACCACCGACAACAGCAGCGTCACCACAAAAGCCAAAATATAGTCGAAGAAGGTGGCGTTATAGTAGCCGGCCCGCAGGTCGCGGATGCAATCGGGGCAACTATAACCCACCGGGGTTTTGACGGCGCACTGAGTGCAGATGGGCTTGCCGCAGGTGTAGCAACGCAGGGAGGTCTCTCGATTGGGATGCCGATAGCACACCGCCAACACATCCTCATCCTCTTCGTGGGGGGGGTCGGGCACGGCCATTTCCATGATAGGTTCAGGTTCAGGCAGGAGGGGAGCGACGGCCGTTTCCACCACCGGCTCCGATATCAGTTCTCCGCGCAATCGAGCCAATCCCGTTTGCGCCACTCCATTTTCCGGATCAAGCGCCAGCGCCTTCTGATAAAACTGCGCTTTATCTACTGGATTAGCAGTTAGTTCAGCCAACCCTGCCCAGGCTGCGGCCATATCCGGCGCTTCCGCCAAAATTTGCCGATACACTTGCTTTGCCGCCGACAACTTGCCCGAATCTTGTAATTTTTTCGCCTGCCGCACCAAAGAGCGCAGACGGGGTTCACTTATCGTCATAATGTTCCGTCTCTATCAACAGTATTCAGTATTCAGTTGATGGCTTCCACTAGTCACTGAACACTGAACGCTGGTCACTGAACACGGGAGCGTCTCACCGCCGAAACCCCAGCCGCCGCATCAACCGCCGGTAGAAATACCCCGGCGTGTCTACGCGAACAAAACAGCCATCATTGGCGTGTTTCTTAACCACGATTATATCGCCATCAGCCAATGGCACACCGGCCTGCCCATCTGCCGTTAAGGTCGCTTCATGATCCATTTCCACATGGATGGAAATCTCCGCATTTTCATGCAGCACCAACGGCCGATTCAACGTCAGATGGGCAGCCACAGGCACGACCACGAAATTTTGCAGCATCGGCGGCAGCAGCGGCCCGCCGGCCGCCATGGCGTAGGCGGTCGAGCCGGTGGGAGTAGCCACGATGATGGCGTCGGCGGTGTAGGTGGTGACGAGATCGCCATCTACCCGCAATTGCAGCCGCAGCACTCGCACCGCCCCGCCCCGCCCCACTACGATGTCGTTCAGGGCGTAAAAATTCTCGATGATACGGCCGTCTCGATGCAGCGCCGCGTGCGCCATCAGCCGTTTTTCCCGCCAATAATCGCCGGCCAACACTTTTTCCAGCCGCTCCGGCCAGTTGTAAGGCTGGGCTTCGCTTAAAAAACCAACCCGCCCCATGTTGATGCCAAAAATGGGCACGCTGTGGGGCAGCGCCAGCCGGGCGGCGTGCAAAGTGGAGCCATCGCCGCCCAGGACGATCACCATGTCAAAGTCGGCCATTTGCTGATTGACGGCCGTTTCATTCCAAATGGATCCCACCCACGTTTCCACGCCTCGCTCTACCAGCCAGGATTTGACCTCTTCCGCCAATGGTTTCGAGTTGGGGATTTTGCTCTGGTGCAGGATGCCGATATGTTCCATGATGGGTTATTTTTTTAGGAGACTGACGATTGCGGTCAAAGGCACACGGGTCTGGTCGCCGCCATCCAACGGCCGCACCGCCACCATCCCCTCGGCCACTTCCGACTCGCCCAAAATCAGCACCGTTTTGGCCTGACGCCGGTTCGCTTCCCGCATCTGGCTCTTCATGCTGCGCCGGTGGCGAGCAAACGCCAGCCGCGCGCCCAGCCCGGCATCCCGCAGTAGAAAGGCGAGACGGACGGCGGCCGTTTTCGTCTCCCCGCCAAAATGGGCGATGAGGATTTCCGGCTGCGACGCGGTTGGCGGTTCCAATCCCTGCTGCTTCATGCCCATCACGATCCGTTCAATGCCGCTGCCAAAACCGACGCCCGGCGTAGACGCGCCGCCAACCGCCTCCGCCAGCCCGTCATACCGGCCGCCGCCGCACACCGCCGCCTGCGCCCCAATCCCCTGCGCCCACACCTCAAACACTGTCTTGGTGTAATAATCAATACCGCGCACCAGCCGGAAGTTAATGATGTAGGATTGGCCCAACGCTTCCAGCAAACAGCGTAAATCGGCCAGGTGAGAAGCGCAATCTTCACACAAATAATCAATGATGTGCGGCGCATCGGCCAGCAGATCATCCATGCCCGGTTCCTTGCTGTCCAGCACCCGCAGCGCGTTTCGTTGGATGCGCTCCTTGTCAATGTCGGCCAGTTTGTGCAAGTGGTCGGCCAAGAACTCCTTGAGCGCGACCACGTAAACCGGCTTGCATTCTCGGCAGCCGGTGCTGTTCAACTGGAAGGTCAATCCCTGATACCCCAAATCCCGGTACAGGTTCATGGCCACCATCATCACTTCCAGGTCGGCAGCCGGGTCGGTTTCGCCCAAAATCTCGCAGTTGAATTGGCTGTGCTGGCGGTAGCGACCCGCTTGCGGCCGTTCTCGCCGGAAAATGGGGCCGATGGTGAACAGCTTCACCGGCTGCGACCAACTGCTCATCCCATTTTGAATATAGGCGCGGACGATGCCGGCCGTAAATTCCGGGCGCAAAGTAATGCTGGTTCCGTCCAGTTCTTCAATGGTATACATCTCTTTTTGCACAAAAAAGTCGGACGCCATGCCCACGCCGCGGGCAAATAGGTCGGTATATTCCAGGATGGGCACATCCAATCGTTGAAAACCATACCGGCCGGCCAGGTCGCTGCCAACGGCAATGACCCAATCCCAATACCGCCGGTCTTCGGGCAGGATGTCCAGCATCCCGGTGGCGCGTCGAATCGTCGTCAAAACTGCCTCCAAATCAAAGATATTCGGGTCTATTATAACGGAAGGGGGAAATAATGAAATATGTGCGCGTACCAGACGTGGTATTCAGTATTCAGTGGACGGTATTGTTAAATCGCATTAGGGCAAAAGTGTCATAAGGGCAAAGATTTGGTATCATGAACGCTCACTAAATTAGAGTACAAAGGATAGCAATTCATGGCAAAAAGAGCCAAACGTTTGGAAATACAAGCCCGACATATCTATAAGCCGAAAATTGAAACCTGTCCACATTGTGGCAATAGAGTTAAAGCGCGCTCACACTATCAATGGCGTAAGACAGTTCAGCAGCTAGATGGAGCTGTGTACGTTACCAGTCAAGCCAAAGAATGCATAAATCCAAAGTGCGATCATCAAGGAAAACCTCATGTATCTGCTGCGGCCCAAATGGTTACTGTACCGGAATGCACTTACGGGTTGGATGTGATTTCGCAAATTGGTTGGTAGCGTGATCGTGAACATTTGAATCGGGTGCAAATCCACTCTCGGTTGAGGGAGTACGGCGTTCAACTCAGTGAGCGCGAGGTGGACAATTTGTACGCTCACTACCAGATATTGCTGGGGTGTTCCTCGCGGCTTGATAAACAACGGCTAGAGAAAGTTGTCGAGGATCGAGGCGGTTTGCAGATAAGCATAGATGGGTTAGAACCAGAAGGCGCATCGGAACAATTATGGATGGTGCGAGAAGTACAAACAGGAATCACTCTGGTAGTGGGCTGGTTGCCGCGGGTAAACTATGAGACATTGATGGCTCTGCTAAAGCCAGTAGAAGAGTTGGGATTGCCTGTTTTGTCTACAGTAAGCGATAAACAAGGCAGCGTCAGGAAAGCATTGGAAACGATGTGGCCCGATATGCCCCATCAATGGTGTCAATCACACTATCTGGGCAA
>JAJRVV010000205.1 GCA_024277135.1 Chloroflexota bacterium
CGCAAACAACAACAACGGCCGATCATCTGGCAGCGACACCGACAAGGGCGACGGTTTTATATCCGCCAATGGAGCGTATGTAGGGTGCGGCGTCACCACATACCGCGCCTCTGGCAAAATCTGACCCAAAATCTGCCCATCCGCCTGCGCGTGAACCACAAACCCATCCCCCCGCCCCAACGCCAGCTTGATCACAAACGGCAAAAACAACCTGCTTAACCGCCCCTGTTCATGCGGCAGCACATTATGGCAGATAAAAATCAGCCGGGGTGCAGATGACGGCCGTTTGATCATCCGGCTCAAAAAGAACCAGGCCGGCGCAAAATACGGATGCCACCAGGGAATCAGCGCCACATCCGGTCGCCACGCTTTGATCCGTTTGACGGTTCGCCGCCAGGTCAGCGGGTTGATCGGGTCCAAAATGTATTCCGCCTCGGTGCGCAACGGCCGTGTACTCGGATCCTTGTCACTTTTCCCTGGAAACAACCAACCCGGATACTGCCGCGAAAACGAAATCAACAGCGTATCATGCGCCTCACGCAGATGTTGGGTTAACAGCGTCGTGTAATGAGCGATGCCGCCCCGATAGGGATAAGTTGGGCCGATCACACAAAAGCGAGTCATGCCGCCAATTATAGCTGAACCCACCATTTACGCTTTCCCCTAATCGCACTACAATTCCCCCATGATCCTCATCACCGGCGCCACCGGCTTCATCGGCCGTTCCCTCACCGCCGCCCTCGACCGGCAGGGGATGGAATGGCGGGCCTATCACGGCCGTATCAACAACCCCCTCTCCCTCCGCGACCAACTGGCCGGCGTGGACATCGTCATCCACCTGGCCGGGGCCGAAGCCAGAGGGCGCAACCGGCTGCTGCACCATGTGGACATCGAAGGCACAGAGCGGCTCATCGAAGAAAGCCAGAAAGCCGACGCGCGCCAGATTATCCTGCCCAGCCGCATCGGCGCCGACCCGCTTTCCCTGCACCCTCTCCTGCGCGTCAAAGGCGAAGTGGAACAGCGCCTCCGCCACAGCGGCATTCCCTACACCATCCTGCGCACAGCCTCGCTGTACGGCCGTCATGACCGGTATTTTGAACTCATCCTGGGACTGGCCCGCTGGAGCTGGCCCTTCGTCTGGCTGCCCGGCGGCGGCGCTACCCCCATGCAGCCCCTCTGGATCGAAGATTACATCCGCTGCCTCATTGCCGCTATTGATCACCCATCTTGCCTTAACCAGACCCTCACCGTCGCTGGGGAAGAACGTCTCAGCTACCGGGAACTGGCGCTAACCCTGCTAAGAGCTGCCGGCTTGCGCCGCATCCCCGCCAAACTACCCATGCTCCTCCTGCATCCCGTCTCCGCCGCCGGTTTCAGTTGGTGGTGGTGGCCCGCCATCAGCCGCTACTTTGTGGATCGCTTCTTCGTCCCCGAAGTTACCCAATTCGACAGCGTCATCCGCCAATTCAATTTCCGCCCGGCCCGAATTCAAGACAACCTGGCCTACCTCAATCGCCCCGGCCTGCGCTGGCGCTTATTTCGCCACTAAAATAATGTCTCCCTGTGCCTCTGTGGTAAAATCCCCAGCCGAAGGCGACAAACCAGGAAGCGAAAAAGAAAATTCGCCTTGTCACCCTGTCAACCCGGAAGGAGAAAAGCATGACCACCATCACCATCGAAAAAATCGCCGATTACGTCGGCCAAACCGTCACTATTAAGGGGTGGCTCTACGCCATCACCCGCAAAGGCAAGCTCATGTTCGTCCGGCTGCGCGATGGAACCGGTATGACCCAGGGCGTCGCCTTCCGCCCCGAAGTCGGGGATGAATTATTTGAACTGCTGAAACGATTGGGACAGGAATCCTCCCTCATCGTCACCGGCACAGTTCGTGAAAACGGCCGTGCCCCCGGCATCCCCAAAGGGTACGAAATCGGCATCGAAGCCGTGCAAGTTTTGCAAGATGTCAGCGACTACCCCATCACCCCCAAAGAGCACGGCGTCGAATTTCTCATGGACAACCGCCACCTCTGGCTCCGTTCCAGCCAACAATGGGCCGTCATGCGCATCCGCACCACCATCAAACGCGCCATCATTGACTTCCTGGACGACAACGGCTTCCTCAACATAGACACCCCCATCATCACTCCCTCCGCCGCTGAAGGCACCAGCACCCTGTTTGAGGTGGATTACTTCGACGAAAAAGCGTACCTGGCCCAAACCGGCCAATTGTACAACGAGGCCAACATCATGGCCTTTGGCAAAGTGTACTGCTTTGGCCCCACTTTCCGCGCTGAAAAATCGAAAACCCGCCGCCATTTGGCCGAATTTTGGATGGTGGAGCCGGAAATGGCCTTCTTCGATCTGGATGATTTGATGGATTTTGAAGAGCAGTTCGTCAGTTACATCATCCAGACCACACTGCAAAAACGGCGGAATGAATTGGAATTCCTGGGCCGGGACTTGAGCATGTTAGAGAACATCACGCCCCCCTTCCCCCGTATCAGCTACGACGAGGCAATTGAGCGAGTTCACGCCATCCGCGACGCCGCCGATGACCCGGAATTAAAGGCGCAGCTGGCGATTGAGTGGGGGGATGATTTCGGCTCGCCGCACGAAACGGAGCTGACCAAGCAGTTTGACAAGCCTGTGTTTGTGTATGGCTATCCGACGCAGGTGAAGGCGTTTTACATGGAACCGTGGCCCGGCCGTCCCGAAGTGTGCAAAAGCGTGGACTTGCTGGCCCCCGAAGGCTACGGTGAAATCATCGGTGGCAGCGAGCGCATGAGCGATCCCGATTTGCTGATTGAGGCGATTGAACGGCATGAACTGCCGCAGGAGCATTTCAGTTGGTATGTGGATTTACGCAAGTTTGGCAGCGTGCCCCACAGCGGCTTTGGCCTGGGACTGGAACGCACCGTCACCTGGATTTGCGGCATCCCCCACATCCGCCAGACCTCGCCTTTCCCGCGCACGTTGAACCGGATGCGGCCGTAAACATCCTCTATTTACCAAGCATCCGATTTCTTATCAATCATGGCTCCGGCATACCCAACAGCGAGAAATCGGATATCTGCGGCCGACAGAAAATTGACGGAGACTAGCTTACTCAGGTAAAATCCCGGCGGCATGGTCAAGAACGGCATCTTACACAAACCGGTTCTCGTCCTAAACGTGAATTTTGAACCGTTACACGTTTGTAATACGAAACGAGCGCTGGCGCTTGTGTTTTCGGGCAAAGCAGAGATCATTTTGAACGGCCGTGGCGTGATTCGCAGCGCCGCAGCCGAGTTCGAAGTGCCCTCTGTCGTCCGGCTGGGATACATGATCAAACGGCCGCGTCCGCGCGTTTCATTATCCAAATGGGAAATCTTGCGCCGGGACAACCACACCTGCCAATACTGCGGTCGCAAAACCAGCTACCTGACGCTTGATCATGTGGTGCCGCGCCGTCAGGGAGGCGGTCACTCCTGGGAGAACCTGGTCGCCGCCTGCGCCCCCTGCAATCGGCGCAAGGGGGGCAAACGCCCCGACGAAGCCAACATGCGTCTCCCCCGCCTGCCTAGAGAACCCAACCCAACGGCCGTTTATCGCTTTGGCAAATACCTCAAG
Source organism: Chloroflexota bacterium (assembly GCA_024277135.1). Taxonomy (GTDB): domain Bacteria; phylum Chloroflexota; class Anaerolineae; order Promineifilales; family Promineifilaceae; genus JAJRVV01. The sequence goes on from JAJRVV010000205.1 coordinate 3,610, forward strand.
CGGCATGAAGAGTGGGTTCAGTTTATCGAAGGGTGGTGAGAGTCTAATCAGGCGCGCTGCGCGGCGTTCGCTGCCGCCAGTTCCAAAATCCGCTCCAGCCCCGAATCAATCAGCTCCGTCACTTCCTGCGCCATCTCCTGGTACGCATCCAACGACTGCCCATAAGGATCGTTGACGCTGAAGTGACAATTTACCATCTCGCTTAACATAAAGATTTTGCCGGCATGTTGAGGGAACTCCACCCGCAACGCTTCTGCATGGCCCGACTCCATGCACACCACCAGGTCGGCCGCAACCAGATGACGCCCTTCAATCAACTGCGATTGATGATGGCTGATGTCCAACCCCTGCTCGGCCAACACCAACACGCTGTTGCGGGAAGCGCCCCTTTTCATCATGGCCCATGTACCGGCAGAACTGACCGTCCACTCCGCCAATCCCCGCTTTTGCAGCCGGTCGCGCAAAACCGCTTCGGCGACGGGCGAGCGGCAAATATTGGCCGTGCAAACAAAGATGATGTGTGGCATAGCGCCCCTATTGTCCCTGAAAATGAGAAGACCTGCCAGCAGGAGTTGCCGGCAGGTCTCGTTTTTTGCAGGGAGAAGCTGGTTCAGGCCATTTCCAGCACGGCCGTCACCCTGCCATCAATCCAGAACGGGCTGTAACACTCCGTAATTGTTGTCTAGCCGCCGGTAGAGCACATTAATGGCGTCGGCGTCGGCATTGAAGAAAATAAAGAAATCATGGCCTAACAGCTCCATTTGCTCAATCGCTTCTTCTTCCGACATGGGCTGTACGGCAAATTGCTTGTGCCGCACCACAATGCTTTCATCTTCCTCGTCAACGGCCGTTTCCACCGGCAGCGGTTCTCCCATCATCAGTTCTTCACCGTTGCCAGCCCGCCACCGACGCTTCCGCTTGCCCCGATACCGGTCAATTTGCCGGTACAGTTTATCTACCACCGCATCAATGGACGCAAACATATCGTTACTGCGCTCTTCGGCCCGCAGAATGGTGCCGCGATCATCCCGAATGGTGATTTGGGCGGCCTGTCGTTCCAGCGCGTTGCGGGCGTTTTCTGCAGAAAGATCTACACGCACTTCCGCCAGATTGGGCATATATCGATCCAAACGGCCGGTTTTCTTTTCGACGTAGTTCGACAATCGCTGCGTAACTTCCATATTGTGTCCATTAATTGTAAGTTCCATTATTTTCTCCTTTATTTTGGAAGTTTTCCGATTTCTACCCTTGTGTATTAGCATCAGTGTTCAGTGATCAGTAATCAGTATACGGTTATCAGGACTTGATAGTTTACCTCTGGCAGACGCCCACTGAAAACTGATTACTGCTTACTGATTACTGGTACTAAGTCGCTCGCGCCAGACAATAAGCGGACACGGAGTTGGCTCCGGCCGCCAACAGCGCATGGGCCGCTTCGGTTAATGTGGCGCCAGTGGTACAGACATCATCAACCAGCAATATCCGTTTCCCAGCCACACGGCCGTTCTCCGCCCGAAAGGCGTCAACCATGTTTTCTGCGCGCTCAGTGGCGCTCAATCCGACCTGGGGCGGGGTGTTGCGCACTCGCCGGAGAGCGGCGGTATCACCAGGAATTCCCAATTGCTGGGCAAAATGATGGACTAACAAATCTGATTGATTATATCCTCTCCTTTTTTGCCGGTTTGGATGGAGTGGGATGGGCAAGATAAGATCGACGGCCGTCTGCCACCGGGGCCAGCAATCAGCCATCAACTCAGCCAAAGGTTCCGCCAGACCAAACGCGCCTTTATATTTCAATTGGTGAATCAAATCGGGAACAGGCGGCGTAAACAGTAGCGCCGCCCGAATTTGGGATAAGGGAATCGCCTGTTTCTGACATGCCAGACAAACCGGTTGAGCCGCGGCAACCAGTCGGCCGCAATGGACGCAAATTTTGCCGTTTATGCGTGGGATTTGGGTGCGACAATTGTGGCAGAGCAAGGCCCCCACTGAGCCGCAACTGGCGCAAACAGGGGGGAAGATCAGGTTGAAAAACGCTTTTTTTATGTGCCTGGCGCGCACCTGCCAGGCATTCGCCGACACCTGGTGGTTATCTAGCAACAACTCCGCCTTTAGATTGGAAAAGAATGATAAAGAACGCTCGTTTCTAGGAAACGGCCGTCACCACCAACGCAACTAACCGGTAACGCCACCTAGCGCGCTGCTACGTACAAGCTGGAATCCGGCCGGTCCCAGCAACACGATAAAAATGGATGGAAAGATCAAAAACACCATGGGAAACAACATTTTCACCGGCGCTTGCTGCGCTTTTTCCTGCGCCCGCTGCCTCCGCTTGATCCGCATTTGCTCCGATTGGATACGCAACACCTTGCCGATGCCCACACCCAACTGGTCTGCCTGCAAAACCGCCGCAATAAAGCTGGTCACGTCCGGCACATCCATTCGGTCTACCATGTCCTTCAATGCTTGCCTGCGCGATTTGCCCAACTGCATCTCATAAATGACCCGGCCAAACTCCTTAGCCAGCACATCTTCCCATTTCTCATCCACTTTTTGCATGGCCGCATTAAAAGTCAAACCGGCATCCACACAAATCGTCATCAAGTCCAGCGCGTCCGGCAATTTCTTGACAATGGCTTGCTTGCGCCGGTCAATCATCGAGCGCAGCAGCATCAGAGGGATCACAAAACCGAGGATGCCCGCGCCCAAAGTGAACATGATGCGGCGGCTTACCGTCTGGTTAAACCGGGTCATCATCATGAATGTCAGTACGGCAAACAAGCCGGTGGCGATAATGCGCATCACCAAAAATTCGGCGGCCGACATATTGCGCGGATTGCCGGCCAGTTCCAGCAGCCGGGTCGTTTGCTCCAATGATTTCTGCGGCGTAAAACGCACCACAAATTCACTGGCCCGCCGAATCATGGGCACAAATATGCGATCCGTGATCGGCATGGAAAGCTCAATTTCTTCGATAGAAACGATCTCTTCCCGCGCCGCAAAATCATCAATGCGGGCAGCCAGCGGATTATCTTCAGATCGGCGCAACAACATAATGCTGAAACCGATGATTAAAATAATGACTACAACGCCGCCCAAAATAAGTGGTGCTGACATAAAAAAACTCCGTCTTTTTCTAACTTGCCTTCATCAGGAAGCGTTCACAAATAACTTCATATCGGGAAACGCTTCCACGAGCGGCGTTCGTTTACCTAAATCGCTAAGTTAAAAACGAACGCCGCCTCACACTTCGATGTCAACAATTTTACTGATGGCAAATGCGCCTGACCCAATCATGATACCGCCAAACCCCAGTACCAACCAACCACAAGGGATGACGCCAGGGATGACGAACGGGTCTTCCATCACCCATAATTCTGACACGTAAGTGGGATTAATGATGTATAGCAGCAAACCAAGTGCAATCGGCAAAATGCTGATGATCCAACCAGATGCGCGCCCCTGGGCTGTCAGCGCCCGAATTTCACCTTTGATGCGGACACGTTCTCGAATAGTGAAGCTGATAGTGTCCAACACTTCGGCCAAATTACCGCCGACCTCTCGTTGAATATTGACGGCCGTAATCACCAAATCCAGGTCCTCGCTGGGAACCCGATGATACATGTTGTCCAGCGCTTTAGGCATACTCAACCCCAGCCGAACCTCCTGCACCACCCGCTCAAACTCCTTCGAAACCGGCGGCGGCAGTTCCGTGGCAATCGTTTCCAATGCTTGCAGCACACTATACCCGGAACGGAGTGCGTTCACCCAAAGATTCAATGTGTCTCCAAGCTGGTCATCAAACGTCCGCATCCGTTTATTGGCGGTAAAATTAATATATATCTTGGGAATTCGCATACCGACCACAAAGGCCACGATCAGCACCACCGGGTTATGATTGATCAAGACATAGGCCAAGCCAGCCGCAGTCAGACCGGCCACCCCCATCGCCATAAAATACTCGCTGACCCGCAGTTTGACATCCGCCTTAGAAATTCGAGAACGAATCGGTTCAAAAAACGACCGCCCCGACAGCAATTTATCCAGCCGGTCAGCCGCGTCTGGGCCAGAGCGCGTTTCTTCAAAATCATCCGGGATGTCCAGCGTCGTTTCCACCCCGACAAACTGCTCCAGCCGTTCGTCCACATCCGAACTGCGGCGGCTGACCACAAAGGCAATGAGCGCCCCAAAAATCATCAGCAACAATAAGAGAACTAGCAGCAATATAAGTGAATTCATATCACAAACTCCCTGACCTGGGGCCGCTTTAATTTAGAAGCCGTTTGGAATTAACTTGGCTATTTGCACTCATGACGGCTTCTTAAGCGCGTTCAGCAATTCTACAACTTGTTTCTGGACGCGCTCTTACCGTTTGCGGCTGCCAATACCAAAGACAGATGGCGGCAGCATAATGCCGGTTTCCTGCAATTTCCACATAAATTTAGGCCGCAAGCCAGTTGGCCGCAGCCGTCCAATCACCTTGCCGTTTTCAATATTCGTCTGCTCAAATCGGAAAATTTCAGAGGTGGTAATAATGTCCCCTTCCATCCCCTGAATTTCGCTGATAGAGGTGATTTTACGCGAACCATCCCGCAGACGGTCGCCGTGAACGACGAGGTGAATCGCCGCTGCAATTTGTTCGCGAATAGCCCGGTGAGGCAGGTCCATACCGGCCATCAGCACCATCGTTTCCAAACGAGCTAACATGTCGCGCGGGCTGTTGGCATGGCCGGTGGCTAAACTGCCGTCATGACCGGTGTTCATCGCCTGCAACATGTCCAACGCCTCACCGCCGCGAACCTCGCCAATGATGACGCGATCCGGCCGCATACGCAGGGAGTTAATCACCAAATCCTGAATGGTGATTTCACCGCGCCCTTCGACGTTGGCCGACCGGGATTCTAGCGTCACCACATGATCCTGCCGGAGTTGCAGCTCGGCCGCATTTTCAATGGTGACAATACGCTCGTCATCCGGGATGAAGCCAGACAAAATGTTGAGCAATGTTGTTTTTCCAGAACCGGTGCCGCCAGAAATGAAGATGTTCATCCGAGCCGTGACACATGCTTTCAAGAATTCGACCGCTTCGGGCGTGATGCTGCCAAATTCGATGAGATTTTCCACGGTAAGCGGAATCTTGGAAAATATACGAATGGTGAGCGCCGCGCCCTTGAGGGCAATTGGCGGAATCACCGCGTTCACACGAGAGCCATCGGGCAAACGAGCGTCTACCATCGGCGACCCTTCGTCAATGCGACGACCCAGCGGCGCCACAATCCGGTCAATAATCCGCAGCAAATGGTCATCATCCTCAAAGGTGACATTAACTCGCGTGATTTTCCCCCCTTGCTCAATGTACACGTTTTTGGGACCGTTGACCATTATTTCTGTCACGCCATCCATGTGTAAGAAACGTTCCAGGGGGCCAAAGCCGAGGATTTCGGCCACAATTTGCTCGAACAGCCGCCGTTTTTCCTTGCGGGTGAGGACGATACTTTCTTCGGACAACATGGCATCATACATTTCCTGAATGGTGGCGCGGACTTCGGCCGTTTTTGTGATGTCCATGCTGGGGTCCAATTCAGCGATCAACCGTTGCTGCACCCGATTTTTTAAGTCTACATAGGCGTCGCGAGAACCGATAGCCGGCGAAGCCCGTTTGACACGCAGTTCCTGCAATTTGGATGGCTCTGAATGTTGAACGGTTTCTTGTTGGTTTCGCTCAATTCGTTTGAGAAGGGACATGGTAAACCTCCGAATCTCAGGTCCGTTTTCGCAACAAGCGGCCTAAAATGCCAGATGAATTGGGGGCTTCGTCTTGTTTTCCAATAGCTGGTTCTTTTTGTAATTCGCCGACGATATGGTCGCCAAGTTTTATCAAGGCGGCGCTCACGGCCTGTTTTCGATTAGCGCCAGTCACCAATGGCACCCCCTGATTTGCGGCCGTGCGCACCCGGGGCTCGTCTTCAGGGATGCTTATAATGACCGGCCGTTTTAAGGTGTCGCCAATGCTTTTTATGGAAATACCTTGCCGGTCAGAAGCCCGGTTGACAGTCAGCCAGATTTTATCTGGCTCATATTCCAGGCTTTCAGTGAGGTTGAGAAAGCGACTGACGTTTTTCAGGCTGGGCAGGGTTTGCTCGGCGATAAGAATGATTCGATCGGCCAGATCGAGAATGGTCAGAGCGATGTCGTTTAGACTGGAGCTGGTATCTATGATGATGAAATCGTACATTTGCCGCAGTATGATCAGCAGGTTTTTGATGTGTTCGTCGGTCACCATGTCTGCCATTTCGGGACGTGGCGGGGACATGAGCACGTTGAGTTCGCTGCTGTGCAACTGGACAACGCTGCTGATGAGGTCTTGGTCCAATTCGTTGGATCGGGTGCTGACATCTACGATGCTGGTCATGGGTTTGAGGTTGAGCATGACGGCGACATCGCCGAATTGGAGGCTGCCATCAACCAGTATGGTGCGATGGTTTTGGCGGGCCAGGGACACGGCCGTATTGATAGCCACTGTCGAACACCCAGTTCCGCCTTTGGGGCTGAAGACGGCGATGATGCTGCCTTCGCTGCTGGGCATGGCTAGAGTGGATGCGGTAGGGCCGGTGGCGGCCGTTTGTGTTGAGGGAGCGACGGCCGTCACGGCTGGTCTTTTGGCGTGTACCCGGCGCACCGCCGCCACCAATTCATCCCCGCCAAAAGGCTTCGTTAAGAAATCCCTGGCGCCAGCCATCATCGCCCGGCGCAAGTAATTGGAATCACTTTGCACCGACATGATAATGATCTGAGCGTGCGGCACCAGTTCTGAAATTTTTTGGCTGGCGCCAATCCCATCCACCCCCGGCATATTGATATCCATGAGGATAATATCGGGCTGGTGTGCTTGGGCCAGTTCAATCGCTTCCTCGCCAGTGCCTGCTTGGCCTATCACATCCATATCCTGTTCAAACTGCAACAATTTACGAACGTTTTCTCTGGTTTCAGGAAGATCGTCAACAATGATAACACGAATCGTATCTGACATTAGGTACCTGCAATAATTTACAAATTTTAAATGAATGGCTCTATTCGACCATTACGTCAATATAATCATACACTTTTGATAGGGAAGATTGCAAGATGATAGCACGAATGCCTAAATAGACACCTAAATAGACACCTAAATAGACACCTGATTCCATGATAAAAATTCAGGGGATTATCATCCCATCAGGCACGAACCACCACTTTGCGTGACATTTGGGGAACAGACAAACAATCTGCAAAACGTGTTTTGGCTCTTTTTACGGAAAAAGAGCCTTATCGAACGATAAGGCTCTTTCCCGAAACAAATAACTTAATAGATCTTGAAATCTATATGCCAATAAAAATTAGCTGAGGCCAGAGGTGATCCGGCTGAAGACGTTGCTGATCTGCGGGCCGAGCAGGGTAAGGATTGCGATAACAACCACAGCGACCAACACGAGTACGAGGGCGTACTCAACCAAACCTTGGCCATTTTCACGATGCATGAACAACATGGTATCAAACCTCCTATAAAAATTTACTGGTAAACAACAAAAGTTATTGTTTTGTCACAATTGAGTATATGGACTATAGAATATCATTTATGATTAAGTTTTTCAATAGGAGTGGGGTACGGGGAATATAGTAACGCTTTGTAAAATGACGGCGGAACCGCCAAAACACGCTCGATTCTACGCCCCACGTGCCTTGCTATACCCAGATATGGGTGCGTGAATGACTTGTCAGGGAGACGTTTCCTGGTGCAGAGACGCATTCACCGATCCTGGGAACAATGGCCGATTGACATGTTTATGAGCGATTGTTATGCTGGGTGCAATGGAAAAACAGCTACACGCCGCCCAACAATTTCTGCAAGTAACCCAGCTGACCGATGGCAGTTGGCCCTACTATCTGACTTCGTCACAAGGTTCCCCGGAACCCACTTGTTACAGTCTGTTGGCATTGAGTGACGGCCGTCCCCCGACCGACGATCCCGCATTGCAGCAGGCGCTAAACTGGCTGACGGCGCAAGTCAACGCCGATGGCGCAGTTACGTTGGCAGGAGATGACGAACCCCATTGGAGTACCGCCCATTTAGCTATTACCCTGACCCACCTGGGTCAACACGCAACATTGCGCGACCGTGCCATTGATTGGCTGCTAACCTGGCAAGGTGCGCCAGCCCAAAGCGATCCGTGGGGCGCCATTCCCTTAAATAACGAACTGGTTGGCTGGTCATGGATTAGCGACACCTTCAGTTGGGTTGAGCCAACCAGTTATGGTTTGATAGCTTTGAAACGGGCCGCCATTCGCACCCATCCACGCCTTACCGAAGCAGAAAAGTTGTTGTTTGATCGGGTTTGCGTTGGCGGGGGATGGAATGTGGGCAATCCCATCGTGTGGGACAAAGCGTTGGATGCCTTTTTGCCCACCACCGCCTTAGCCCTGCTGGCTTTACAAGATGTGGCTGCGGATGAGATCATCGAACAAGGGCTGGCCTTTTTGCGCGACGAAACCAATCGCGCTTACTCCACCTTGTCGCTGGCCTTGACTCTGTTGTGTATGCAAGCTTACCGGCAGCCTGCCGATAGTTTTGTGGATTTGCTGTTGCGCCGCCAATTAGAGGATGGCAGTTGGCGACAGATGACGCAGTTGACCGCTTTGTCGGCGCTGGCCTTGCAAAGTGTGATGGGAGGCGGCAATGTCTTCAAAATTTAAGGGGTACACCCGCCGCAGCTTTTTGAAATTGGGCGGCGCGGCGCTGGGCGGCGGCATCATGGGCAGCATCGGCCTACCCTGGTTCAGGCGGGTCGAGCAGCCCCGCGCCCAGGTCGCGATTTTGAAGGCGGCATCGTACCGGCAAGATTTATTTGATCTGATCCGGCGCGGTTTGCAAGAGTACCCGGCAGTGTTAGCCCAGGCCAAAGGGGGGCGGGTTGTCCTCAAGCCCAACATCGTCGATCATTACGCCGCGCATCCGGTGAATACGCATCCGCTGTTTATCGCCGCCGTCGCCGCCGCCTTTCGCCATTATGGCGCGGCGGAAGTGATTGTGGCGGAAGGCCCCGGCCATCGCCGCGATACGGAGATGCTGTTGGAGTTATCGGGCGTTGGCGATGCGCTGCGGCAGGAGAAGCTCGATTTTGTTGACCTGAATCTGGATGCTATCAGCCGGGTGAAGTTGGCCTCTAATTTCACCGAGCTGGGCCAGATGTTTTTCCCAAACACAATTTTAGGGGCCGATCTGGTGGTGTCGCTGCCCAAATTGAAGACGCATCATTGGGCTGGCGTCACGTTGTCTATGAAGAATATGTTTGGCACAGTTCCGGGGGTCAAGTATGGCTGGCCCAAGAATTTGCTGCATTGGCATGGGATTTCTGAAAGCATTCTGGACATCAACCATACCATTCGGCCTGGTTTCGCCATTGTGGATGGGGTGGAGGGAATGGAAGGGGACGGCCCACTGCATGGGGATGCGATTCAGAGCGGCGTCATTGTGATGGGGGATCGATTGTCGGCCGTTGACGCCACTGCCGCCCGTATCATGGGCGTTTACCCGGAGCGGATTGATTACTTGATGTATACTTTAACTCTTGATGGCACGGTGAATGACGGCCGTATCCAACAACTAGGCGAGAATCTGGCTGAAGTACGTCAGAATTTCTCGGTGATGAACCATATGGCGTTCATCAAACAGCCGCTCCCCCTGACTAAAAAAATTCTCCTGCTTGGCTGGTAGACCTGCGAGTTGCGCCGTTTCCCCCGGCGATCATATCCCCATATCCATCTCAATCGGCACAGAAAATTCAATCCGGCTCCCTTTTCCCAAACGGCTTTGAATCGTCAATTGACCGCCCAACGTTTCAATACGCTGCTGCAACGAAGACAAACCAATCGTTTTGCTCGTCTCACTCAACGCCTCATCCGCGTTAAAACCGCTGCCATTATCATCCACAACGGCCGTCACCTGATTTTGCGCCATGTCCAGCAGCACTTGAATTTGGGTGGGCTGCGCGTGCGCCAGCGCATTATTCAGCAGCTCTTGCACACCGCGGAAGATGGTCACCTCAACATAGCTCTCCAAACGACGTTCCACCCCGGTCACTGTGATAGGCACCGCCAAATCGTTCTTCTCTTGGAATGATTCCACATATCGGCGCAAAGTCGGCACCACACCCAGATCATCCAGCATCATCGGCCGTAAATCAAAAATAAAATCCTTGATATCGCTAAACGTCGTCGCCGCCGCATTTTTCAGGGCATTCAACTCCGCCCGCGCCCGATCCGGGTCCACATCAAAAAACCGCTGGCAAATTTCCGCTTGCAAGATGAAATTGCTCAACGCCGACGCCGGACCGTCGTGCATTTCCCGCACCAGGCTCTGTTTGGCCGCCTCTTCCGTTTGAATCACCCGAATGATGCTAAACTTGTCCCCTGCGCTCAGGCGGGGTTTGGCGCTGCCGCCAGCCGGGGGCACGGCCGTCATGCCAGTCGTTAACTGAACTAATTCACGCTGAAACGCAGCCAGTTTCTCTAAATTTCGCTGATCGCTCTGCAATTTCTCCAACTGCCCGCGCATGGTAAACAGCCGCTGCTGAATATCATTTTGCGCTTCATACACCTCACGGATGTAATCGCGCGGTTGGGTGTCAAAATTTGATTGAAGTTGGCGCAGCCGGTTGACACTTTGCGCATTACGCTGAGCCAGACGTTCAACCTCAGCCGCGCTTTGATTAATGAGGATATTGATCTCCTTCAGATCGCGCTGCGTTTGTTCGTATGCCTCTTCGACTTTCTCCAAGAAAATGAAGAAGGGGGTTTCGCCATTGAAATCAGCTTCTGCCATGAGATTAAGGCTCCTGTCTCTAACTATCCTCCAACCGAACCCAGCCATGCCGGAGCGCATAAACGGCCGCTTGCGTGCGGTCATCTACCCGTAATTTGCGTAAGATCGCCGTCATATGGTTCTTCACCGTTTGGTGGCTGATCCCTAACTTATACGCGATTTCCTTGTTGCTCAACCCACGGGTGACATGCTCCAAAATTTCCATTTCACGGGGAGAGAGGGGTATAAATAGTTCATCGCTATCGGTGATCAGAGGCCCGGCAAACCGGCCGATTTTTTGCTCCACCCACTGCATCAACTCATCATAATTCATCGTCTTTTCATCAACGTAATAATTGCCGTCACGCACAGCCCGGATCACATTAATCAATGCTTCTGGGGTGATGTCTTTGGGGCAGTAAGCCGAAGCCCCGGCCCGAATGGTATGAAACACCTGCTCGGCGTCATCATACCCTGTGATCATGATCACCTTGACATCCGGCAGTTGAGCGCGAATTTTCCGGGTGACTTGCAGCCCGTTGATGGTAGGCAGATTGATGTCCATCAAAATTACATTGGGATTTGTTTCCAGTGCAATTTCAATTGCCACTTCGCCATCAGCCGCTTCACCAACGACCTTCATAGACGGGTTTGTTTCCAGAACGTCGCGCAAGCCCTGGCGGAATACTGGATGGTCATCCACGATCATGACTTGAATTTCATCTTGTGACACGGTTTTTACCCTCTTTGCCTTGATTGATTGCGTTTGCCATAGGACAATTTTCTAAGGATATTTTGATTGTTTTTAGGAGGTGCGGAACGATTTCAGTATACCATGAATGAGAAATGCTTGGCAAACCCGCCAGTTACGGCCGTAACCGGTACACGATCATGTTATTAAAGCCTTGCTCCCTCGTCCATATATAATCTGTGTCAAAAAGCGGCACGGCCGTTCCTGCCACCCGCTCATACGGCCAACCCGGCGCTGTCACCAGATAATCGGCGTCGCTGCGGCCGATGTAATCCGCCAGCCGCGCCTCATCCGCCAGCCAGGGGATGATCTCCGGCGACACCAGCCCGGCCAGATCGAGCAACGGCCGTTCACTAAAATACCCAATCGCGCCGATGTCATGCGCCGCAATCAGCGCGTCCGGCGACGTATTGGCCGCTAGCCATTCCGCCACCGTCACCATTTCTCCTTCAATAAAAGCCACATCCGTGGCATACGCCTGCCCGCCCAACAGCAGAAAAACGAGCCAGATCACCGTCCCCGTCAGCGTCAACGAGCGTTTGCCAATGCGGGACAGACGGCCGTCCCCCCATTGCCCCATCAGTCCCAACCAACCCGCCAGCCCAAACAGTACCCACACCGGCAGAATCGGCAGCAGGTAACGGCCGTGCTGGTACGTCACCGGCAGCCGCCACGCATACGCCAGCACATGCCCGCCCGCCCACACTAACGGCAGGTAGAATTTTAGATTTTGGATTTTGGATTTTGGATTGAGGGTCGCCAGCAGGCCGGGCAGGAGCAGCAGATAGGGGCCGCTCATTCCCCGCCATCCCGCGGCCGGGCCGCCCAGGCTAAAAAAGAGCAAATTGAAGAATCGCGCCGCCAACGGCCGTGCCAGTAGCGCCGTGTACTCCGTCTGTTTAGCGTAAAAAGTGTTGGGCCAGATGGAGCCGCTGACTTGCAAATTGAACCAGAGGTAAGGAATCAGCGGCAAAAGGGTAAATAACGCAAATCCCAAAACATCAAGAGTTTTTCGTTTTTCGTTTTTCGTTTTCGAGAAAAGAATGGCTGCGCCCGCTAATCCCACGACCAGCAGGCCATCCGGCCGGGTGAGGATGAGCAGGCCGGATAACAGCCCCAGCGCGGCCATCCACCGCCATCCCCCTCTCCCCTCAATCGCCAATGTCAAAGTCCACAGCCCCAGCGCCGCAAAAAAGAGCGTCTCCATGCCGCTGAACGCCGCCCAAGTCAGTGGAAAGGTCAGCGCCAACGCCAGCCCCGGCAGCCACGCCTTATCCGCCCATTCCGGCCAGAGCAGCCGCCACAACCGCATCCCCGCCGCCGCCAGCAGCCACAACGAGGCCCCGCCCAGCGCATACGCCCACAGATGGTAGGGCAGCCCCAGCCAGTACCCGGCCGCCAACAAAATCGTCCACAGCGGCGAGGTGGAACCGCTGCTGACTGCGCCGGGGACAAATTCCCAACGGCCGTGCCGCGCTAAATTCCGAGCATACGTCAGGTGAATCCAGGCGTCGTCCAGCGGAAACCCCGGCCCGCCCTGTGCCGCCGACAGGCCGAGATAGAGCGCAGCAACCGCCAAAATTGTCGCTCCAATTCCCCAAAGCGCTAATCGTCGTCGCATGAATTGTCAATTGACAATTGTCAATTTTCCTCCGGCGCAATCGCATATAACTTAAACCCTTCGCCATATTCGTCCATCAAAACAACGCCGGGAACCTGCGCCTTGCCTTCGTACAAATCCGCCAGCGGCGGCGGCCTGTCCAGGTCGAGCAGTAGGTAGTTTGCGCCAAACCGGCCCGCCGCCGCCATCATCCCCTGCGGCGGCTCATGCGGCGTGGAAATGGAGGCCAGTCCAGTATGGTAAAAGAGGCCCGGCGCATCCCCCGACATGACCACCGCATCCGGCGGCAGGTCGGCGGCCAACTGGCGGTAAACTGCCGCCGCTTCTTGCTGCAACGGCTGGCGCAGGGAGACGGCCAGACTGATGACGAAGGCCACCACGATAAAGAGCGCAGCAAAAATCGGCTTGGCCCGCTCCGGCTGCCAATGGGGCAGCCGTTTGGCGGCCCAATCCACCGCCAGGCCGATGCCGCCCGCCGTCAGCGCCATTGACCAGGGCCACAGCGCCGTGGAGGAGTGCAGCAAACTCCCCCGCTGGCCGGGGAAGGTGAAGACGAGGCTCATCACCCCGTACAATAGCAGGGCGTACCAGGTACACGGCCGTACCCACCCCTTCGTTTCCTGATTACGGCCGTACCCCACCCAGCCCCACACGGTAAAGATCACAAACGCCGTCAGCCCCACCACGCCGATGAACGACTGCGCCGCCAGCCACACCGCCCGCAGCTTCGACAGCAAGATGTTACGCCAGCCCCACGCCAGATAGCTAGAAAGGTCAAAGTGACGGCCGTAAGCGAAAATATCGTTGTACTGCGTCAGGAAAATCGTCTCCGTCCCCACCGTAGAGAGCGGCTGCCCCGTCACCCGCCACGCGCGCCAGAACCAGCCCCCCATCACAAGAAAGTATCCCGCCAGGAAAAGAAGGAGCGGAGGAGCGGAGGAGCGGAGGAGCGGGGAGAGACCATTCCCCCTGACCCGCTGTACTTCTGCTTCCTGTTTCAATTGCCACAGCCACAACAGACCGCCCACGCCCACGAACAATATCCCATCCGCCCGCGTCAGGTGGCTCAGCCCGGCCAGCAGCCCGGCGGCGAACCAGAAGCGGTGACGGCCGTCCACCGAACGGCCGTCCGCCGTCGCCCAGGCCAGCGCCAGCAAACAGCCGCCTCCCACCCAGGCAAAAAGGACAAAGGTGCTGGGCTGCGCCCAATACGCCGTGAAATAACCGCCCGCCGCCGTGAAGAGGGCGGCCGTCCGCGCCTGCCACCGCGCCGGCGACAAGCGGCGGCTGATGGCGTAACTTAAAATTGGCAGCAGCCCCGCCATCAGCCAAAAGGGGAACTGCGCCCCGCGAAATGTGCCGGCAACGGCATACCCGGCGGCGGCGATGAACGCGGTCAGCGGCATCCAGTAGGTGAGCGTCGGTTGGGGCAGCCCGGCCGGATCGTCGAGGTATTGCCAGATAAGCGGCGCGTTGAATCCCTGCCCTTCCGCCAGCAGACGGCCGTTCACCGTGTAGGTGTAGGCGTCAAAATAGGTGGGATGCGTCATCCGCAGCGCCCAAAACGCCTGTACCGCCAGCGCCAGGGGCACGATCCACAACAAATCCCGCTTCGTTTCTCGATCCCACATAGACATCAATGAATAATGAACAATGAGTAATGAGCAAATCGCTTTTTACTCATTGTTCATTGTTAATTGTTAATTTCTCATTGACAAACACCTGCGCCAGCCCATCCGCGTACACTTCCTGCCAATCGGGGTCGGCGGCCAGCACGGCCGTCAACGGGCTGCCCCGCTCCATCAACACATAGGCCACGTCATACATCGCCAACGGCTGCCGCCATTGTGGCGTCGCCTGAAACGTTTGTAAATAGGTAAAAAGAAAGGCGTCGCCATACACATCGGCGCGGCCGTCCACAAACACCGGAATGCCGCGCCAGATGAGGTAGCCGCCCCAGTTGTAGCTGTTATACCCCGGCTGCTGCGCCAATCCGCTCGTTTCCAGGTAATCTACCGCCGCCGCCGGATACCGGGCTGCCACGGCCGTCTCATTGCCGCTGATTTTGACGGCCGTCCACGCCAACACCGCCAGCCCCATCAGCCCTAAAACCGCCCAATTCAAAAGCGCCAATCGGCGCGGCACGGCCGTCTGCGGCGGGTCCACCAATAGATCAAACCGGGTTCCGGCCAGGGCATCGGCCAGATGGCGGCTGATGATGGGCGCGGCCGCGATGGCGAACAGGGGGATGTGCCGCGCCGACAGCAGCCCGGCAGCGGCCGTCCCCAAAAAGAGGAGCAGTTCAGTGAGGGACGGCCGTCGCCCGCCAAACACCCAGGCCAACACCCCCAAGAAAATCAGCCCGGCAAAGGGCCAGAAAATGGGGTTGTGAAAGTTGGGGGATTGCCATTCCTGGATGTACGCCTGCATCGCCGGGCTGCCCAGCGTTTGAAATGGGTAGAGCCACAGCCCCGGCCCCGCCGGATTGAGCGCCGCCGCCAGGAAGGAGACGGCCGTCACCGGGAAGAGCTTTTCGCCGCGAATTTCACGAATGACACGAATTAAAATCTTCTTTTTCGTGAAATTAGTGAAATTCGCAGCAAAAATTCTTTGCCCTGCCTCACCAATCGCCACCGTCGCTAACAAAACCACCCCCAGCAGGTAGCCGCTGTGCAGATTGGCCCACAGCGCCGTCAGCGGCGGCAGCAGCCAGAGCCAGCGGGCATTGGCTCCGGCGCGGACTTTTTCCAGGATAAAAAAGAAGACGGCCGTCAGCAGCAAGTTAAAAATCTGCGGCCTGACCCCCCACACAATCGCCGCCGCAAACGCCGCCCACAACGTGACAAACCCGGCCAGGTACGGCCGTCCGGCGCACACCCGGTACACCAGCCAAAACGTCAGCGCAATCAGCCCGGCAAAAACGAGGATCAGGCCGGAAAAACCGCCCGCCCGATACACCAGCCACATAAACAGTTGTGACAGCCATTCATGCGTTACCCAGGCGTGATGGGGCACGGTGAAGGAAAAGACATCTTGCCGGGGCAGGCCATTTTGCAGGACGAACTCCCCCGCGCGCAAATGCCACCACATATCCGGGTCCAGCGTCTCGCGCACGGCCGTAGCCAGCAAAGCCAGCAAAAAAAGAGCGGAGAAAAGACGCTTAGTACTCAATGAGAAATGAGAAATGAACAATGAACAAAAGGACGTTTGTTCATTGTTCATTGTTAATTGTTCATTGCTAATTGTTCATTGTTAATTGTTCATTGCTAATTGTTCATTGTTCATTGTTAATTGTTCATTGCTAATTGTTCATTGTTAATTGTTCATTGCTAATTGTTCATTGCTAATTGTTCATTGTTAATTGTTCATTGTTAATTGTTCATTGCTAATTGTTCATTGCTAATTGTTCATTGGCTTCCGGCCGTAAATGGTGAACAAATCGCCAAAATTGACCGGGATTTCGGTGTGGTTGAGGCGCAGGCCATTGACTATTTTCCCCGCCAGCCAGCCCAGCCCCCGGTTCCACGCTGTGAGCCGGGAGACCAGGTAGCCCAGGCTGAGATACCGCCCCTGCACCGCCGACTCAATCTGCACAAAACCGGCCTGCGCCATCATCTGCGCCAGGCTTTGCTGGCTGAAGTAGTAGAGGTGCATGTCCATCAGCCAGGGCCAGCGGCGGCCCATCAGCCGCGCCGTCAGGCTATCTACATCCATCGTGTGCAGCGCCAGCCAGCCGCCCGGTTTCAGCAGTTGGCAGGATTTGGCGATTTCCGCCGCCGGATCATCCAGATGTTCCACCACATCCCACCAGGTGATGACGTCAAACTGCCGCCCCGCCAACTCTGGCGCATCCTGCGTGCCCTGGATGACGTTGACGCCCTGCTTTTGGGCGGCGGCCACCGCCCAGGCGGAGGGTTCGATCCCCATCGCCTGCCAGCCCGCCGCCGCCGCCGCTTCCACAAAGACGCCGATGTATGCGCCTACATCCAGCAATGAACGAGCGGCTGCCGGGCCGGCGCGCTTTTCCAATTCTCGCAAATGTTTGCGGAAGGTGAGTTCACGGCCGTGCCGCTCTGCCTGGTACGTTTCATCTTCGACGGCCGTGTACGCCGCCAGCAGATCCTCGTCCGACCAGCGGGGATTGGCGTACACCAGCCCGCAATGGTTGCACTGCACGATTTGGGCATGATTGCCATAGCCTGGGCTGGTGCAGCGAAACGCCGATACGTCGAGTGCGTGGGGGTCTGAAAGACGGCCGTTCAGCGTCGCCGGAAAACGCACCTGCCACTCATCCCGGCCGCACAAATTGCAGTTCACTTCAATCATTCATCACCGGGATGGCCGGGCGGCGCGGTTCTTTCCGGCGCAAACGCCGCCAGAACAACCGCAGCACCGTATATTGCGCTTTATACACCTCTTGCCGCGAAATTTTCGTCGTTCCCTTGCGCCGGTCTTCAAACAAAATCGGCACTTCGCCAATCTGCCATCCCCGCCGCTGGCACATAAACAACATTTCCACCAGGAAGGAGTAGCCGCTGGAAAAAATTTCATCCAATGGAATTGAGGCCAGCACTTCCCGCCGGTAGAGCCGGAATCCGGCGGTGGCGTCTTTGGCCTTCAGCCCCAAAAAGGTGTGTGCGATCAGGTTGGCGATCCGGCTCATCATAATCCGCTTCCAGGCGCAGTTGAGCGAACCGCCGCCGGGCACGTAGCGAGAGCCGATGACGACATGCTTTGATTGGCTCAACGCGATCATATCGGGAATGTAGCGTGGATTATGGGAAAAATCGGCGTCCATCGTCATGATACGCGCCGCGCCTAACTCGTTCATTGCCTTATCAAAACCAGCCAGGTAAGCCGTTCCCAATCCCAATTTACCGGGCCGGTGCACCACATACACCCGGCCTGGGTTTTCTGCCACCCATCGATCTGCCTTTTGGCCCGTGCCATCCGGCGAATTGTCATCCACAACCACCACGCCCAGGTTGACGGGCAAGGCCAGCAATTGGGCCAGTAAATCATCCAAATTATCCGCCTCGTTATAGGTGGGAACAATGACAAAGGTGTCTATTTTGCTCATAACGCCTATTTTCTCCTCTAAACCCGCTGATTGTAGCGGCAATAAACGGTCAGGGCAAAGCTGGATGGATGAATTCCTATGATGAGTTTTTAGGGCAGATAAATCTTGGGGTTAAGGAAGACGGGGGACAAAGATGTGTGGGTAATGGTTGGTTTACGGATGGCGTTCGATTAGGCAGCTTATGGAATTATACGTTGTTCGATCTCGGATAACACGGCGGATAAAGTCGGAGACTCTGGCTCTCCCACTACACTACCATCGGCCTGGTGAATGTGATTGGGGGCATAAGGCAAATGCGGATAATGTTTAACATTGTCCCATCGCCGAACCAATTGTTGGCTTGCATTTTGCCAATGAAACGAGTAAGTATGTTCAACAATCTGGTCGTCACCGCCTAAAGCGACATATTCAGCCAATTCCAATAAACCGCCATCTGTCAGGACAGCCCTGATTCGGATATTGCCGTCCTCCGCAGTGGTATGCTGTCTGACAATAACAAAGCGCGAAACCACACAGCTTTCAACCAAAAGACGCTGGTATCGCTTAAAACGGGCAATGATTATTTCATTCACGATGGGGCGGAGTCGAGCGTTTCTAGAGATTTTAGTATGGTTTGGTAGACGCGCCAAACGGCCGACCAGTCCACAAAATCCATATCATCGCCCATTTCACCGCGCTGAAACTTTTCGTAAAGTTCGGATGACTTTAACGCATATTGGCTCTCGAATTGGTCCAGTTCGGCGCGTAGTTCGGCGCGTTGTTTTAATAAAGATTGCCGTTCACGATCAAGTAGTTTGTCCAGAACCGTATCAATGAGCGCATCCGATTGGCGGCGGTGGGTTTTAAGATAATAGGCGAACCGCTCGGCTTTATCTATTGTGGTTTCCATATTCATGTCTCCAGTTGAATTCATAATATCCGAAGGCACAGTGGCAAGCAAGGGGCAGTTCATCTTTGGCTAGCCGGCGCGTAACTGTTGGCAGGAGGACAATCGCCGGTATACTTCGGTCAGAAGAGGCACGGGAAGCAGGCCAGTGGTTCCGCCCCGTTGAATGAAATGAAGATTAGCATCTTATCTCGCAATCCAGCTTTGTACAGCACCCGCCGCCTGGTGGAATCTATTCGTTCGCGGGGGCATGAAGCGCTGGTGATTGATACGCTGACGGTGGCGGTGGAGGTGGGGGCCACGGCCGTGCGTCGGGGCGTCAAGGTCATCAAACCACGCGGCATCCACTCCGTGCTGACGGCCGGACGCATCCCCATTCATAACACCGCTTACCTGCCCCAGGTGGACGCCGTGATCCCTCGAATCGGGGCGTCCATCACCTACTACGGGTTGGCGGTGGTGCGCCAGTTTGAGGCGCATGGAGCCATCACCACCGCCTCCTCGGAAGCCATCGGCAAATCCCGCGATAAATTACACAGCCTGCAAACGATGGGGGCGGTCGGCTTGCCCATCCCGCGCACGGCCGTCATCGCCCGCCCCGAAATGTTATACAATGCCGTCCACGCCGTCGGCGGCACACCCGTCGTCATCAAACTGTTGCAAGGGACGCAGGGGCGCGGCGTGTTGCTGGCCCCCAATTTCAACACCGTCGCCGCCGTGCTGGAACGATTAAAACGGGTACGAAAACAAATTTTGGTGCAGGAATATGTGGCGGAGTCGCAGGGTCGAGATACGCGGGTCATCGTCGTCGGCGATGCGTGCGTGGCCGCCATGACCCGTATCGCGGCTGAAGGGGAGTTCCGCGCCAATTTACACATGGGCGGCAGGGCGGAGCCAGCGGCGTTAGATGAAAAGACGCGCCAATTGGCGCTGGCGGCGGCGCGGGCGCATGGGCTGGCCGTGGCCGGGGTAGACCTGATTCAATCGAACCAGGGGCCGATGTTGTTGGAGGTCAATTCGTCGCCGGGGCTGGAGGGGATTGAGGGGGTGACGGGGGCGGATGTGGCCGGGGCGGTTGTGCGTTTTTTGGAAAGAGAACAATCCCATAAAAAACGAAAACGGCGTAAAAGCCGTTAGGCGGCATTCGTTTTTAACTTAGCGATTTAGGTAAACGAACGCCGCTTGTGGAAGCGTTTCCTCAATGTGAAGTTATTTGTGAACGCTTCCTTAGCGGTTATTCCTCGTTTTCCATTTTGCTGGAAATCAGCCCTTGTTTTTGCGCTTCTTCAAAGGTGAGGCCGGAATGGCTGCCGCCGCCTTCGCCGGTGACGGCCGTGTCCCAGAAATCATCTACATCCACATCCGTCTCCGCCTCGGCCAGGGCGGCCAATTCTTGCAATTCTTCGGGGAGCGGTTCATCCGTTGCCGGCTCTGATTCTAACAAGCCCTGCTGCTGCGCTTCGGCAAACGAGATGCCATCGCCGGTGACGATCTGGGAGTCGGTGACGGCCGTATCCCAAAAGGTGTCCACGTCTGTCTCGCTTTCCAGCAAGGCCGATTCATCTAATCCCAGCGCTTCGGCAACGGCCGCCGGATCAAATTCAACCAGTTCCGGTTCGGGTTTAACTGGAGCGGGAATCACATCGGCCGGGATCATGGTTGGTTCTGGTTCATTGGCGGGTACGGCCGTTTCCATCACGGGCAACGCTGCCGGTTCCAGCCCCAATTCCGGTAAAATTCCCAACAAATCCCGGATAGCGCGCTGGGCAAACACCCATATCGTTCCCATCCGGCCTCGCTTTGATTTCACATCAAACCAGAGCGCCAAGAAATAATCCCGCCCCACATTGGCCAGATACAACTCAATCGCGTCGCCGCCATGATACTGGATCGTCACCGGGTTATCGCTGCCTAATTCATCAGCCATACCAAAACTATCGCGCATAATTTTGGCGGCGAACGCCGACAATTGCGCCAGGTTCAACCCGCTTTGCCCGCCAACCTGGTGCAAAATCTGGCCGTTGCCGGCTACCAACGCCAAACCAGAAGCGCCGGTATCGGTCCGCAGCGTATCCAGGCGGCGGGAGGCGGATCGGGGCAGATGGACATCAATTTCACGGGGGACGGCCGCGCCTGGGGCGGCAATCATCTCCCCCTCGCCAAACATCGACGCATACACTGCTGCCAGCACCTCGTCGGTATCCAGCGGCTTTTCAAAATAACGAAAAACTCCCAAATCTACCGCTTCCTTCTTCCCCTGTTCTGACGAATACGCCGTGATCATCAACACTGGCATGTCCGGCTTCACCGCCCTTGCCCGGCGAATTAAATCAAAGCCGCTCATCCCCGGCAACCGCACATCCGTAATCAACAAGTCAAAATGAGCGCTGCGTAGTTCCAGCAGCCCCTCTTCAGCCGAAGGCACTGCCAGCACTTCATAATCCTGGCCTGATGATTCCAACATCGAGCGCAACAATTCCAGCATCTCAAAATGGTCATCCACCACCAGAATCTTCTTCACATCAGCCATAACAATCCCGCCAAAAACAATTAACTTTTGATCCTGCGTCTCGGAAATGTTCATCCATTATAAAACAGAACCACCAGACAACAAAAAAGGACTGCCAAAGCAGACCTTCAACTCACACGCGCTAAGTCTATTTCCCCGAAAGCGCCAAGTTTCCAGGGAAAATGGAATTCAGCGCAAAATCTGGCTGGCGCCTTCCTCGCCAGACTCCAACAACCAACACGCCGCAAAGTGTTCATTCCCATAATCCTTAAAGGCGGGTTCTTCTTCCGCACATTTCTCAAAAGCCAGAGGGCAACGGGTATGGAACCGGCAGCCCGACGGTGGATTCAAAGGACTGGGCACATCCCCTTCCAAAATAATCCGCTGCCGCTTCAACGTTGGATCCGGCACCGGAATCGCTGACATGAGCGATTGGGTGTATGGATGTAATGGATTGCGATATAGTTCATTTCGATCTGCCAGCTCCGCCATTTTGCCCAGGTACATCACCCCTACCCGGTCACTGAAATGCTCCACCACGCTCAGATTATGGGCGATGAAAAGATAGGTCAGACCAAACTCTTGTTGGAGTTCGCGCAAGATGTTCAGAACCTGGGCTTGAATGGACACATCCAACGCCGACACCGGCTCATCACATACGATAAACTTAGGCCGCAACGCCAACGCCCGGGCGATGCCAATCCGCTGCCGCTGTCCGCCGGAGAACTCGTGCGGGTAACGGCGAGCGTGATCCGCCCGCATCCCCACGCGGGCCAACATCTCAATGACGACATCGTACCGTTCTTGCGCGCTCTTGTCGGTATGGATGCGCAGCCCTTCGGCAATACTTTCCCCTACCGGCATCCGGGGAGCGCGCGAGGAATACGGGGCTTGAAAGATGATTTGCATGTAGCGGCGCAAATTTTTGAGGTCGTTGGCGCCCATGTTGAAAATATCTTGGTCGTCAAACATGACGTGGCCGGATGTGGCGGGAACCAACCGCAAAATCGTGCGTCCGACTGTTGTTTTGCCGCAGCCGGATTCGCCGACCAGCCCCAGGGTTTCCCCTTCGTAAATGTGAAAGCTAACGTCGTCAACCGCTTTCACCCAGCCGCTAACACGGCGCATCAGCCCGGAACGAACGGGGAAATGCTTGACTAGATTCTTCACCTGTACCAGAGCTTTCTGGTGACCCGTAACGCTGCCGTTGTTTTTTTCATTGGCGGCCATGATGTTAATTCTCCTCTTCGTAAAGCCAGCAGCGAGCGGCGTGGCCGGGAGCGGTTTCTTTTAGTTCAGGTTCTGCCACCGTGCATTTTTCCAGGTTGTGTTCAATACGGGCCATGCAGCGGGGGGCAAATTTGCAGCCTGGGGGCAAGTTGATGAGATTGGGCACGGAGCCGGGGATGGTGACAAGCTCTTTGTCCGCCTGTCCTAAAACGGGGGTGGAGCCGATGAGGGCGGCCGTATACGGATGCTTGGGGTTTTGAAACAGTTCGATGACAGCGGCTTTTTCCACGATACGGCCGGCGTACATCACATCCACCCGGTCACACATTTCGGCCACCACGCCCAGATCATGCGTGATGAGGATGATGGCCGTATCCACTTTGGCGCGTAAATTCCGCATCAAGTCGAGAATTTGGGCTTGAATGGTGACATCGAGGGCGGTGGTCGGCTCGTCGGCTATGAGCAGTTCGGGGACGCAGGCCAACGCCATGGCGATCATCACCCGCTGCGCCATGCCGCCAGATAGCTCGTGGGGGTAAGCGCGAAAACGAGCTTCCGGTTCAGGAATCCCGACCATTTTGAGCAGTTCAATGGCGCGTTGTTCCGATTCTTCGGCGGATAAATCTTGATGAATGTCGAGTACCTCGGTCAGCTGGTCGCCGATGCGAAAGACGGGGTTCAGGCTGCTTTTGGGCTGTTGGAAGATCATGGAGATGCGGTTGCCTCGAATCCGGGTCATGGTTGATTCGGAGGCTGTCACCAGGTTTTGGTTGTCGAAGATGATCTCTCCCTCGACGATGCGGCCGGGGTCGGCCACCAGGTTCATGACAGAGAGGGAGGTGACGCTCTTGCCGCATCCAGATTCGCCAACGAGGCCCAGGACTTCGCCGCGGCGGACGTTGAGGTCTACGCCATCTACGGCACGGACGATGCCCGCTTCGGTGAAGAATTGGGTTTTGAGTCCTTTGATTTCCAGGATGTTATGTTTGTTGTTTTCCACGTGCCTTCGCCTTTTCTCCAAGTTTACCGAGCGTCTACTCTAGCACAACGGCCGTCACTCAGCCAATTGGTTTTCATTATCCATCTGCAAATCAATTTCAAATAAATTCCACAAATCAGAGGGCTGTGTGGGATTGGGTTGGAAATTGAGTACATTGGGTTGAGTCACCGCCAATTTGAGGCGAAGAAACAAAGGAATAACTGGCATATTTTGGGTAAAAATTGCAATCGCCTGCTGATGGCTCTCGGTATATTCAGGCGTGCCCGGCAGCGCATTCATCGCCGCCTGACAAGCCCGATCATAGGTGGGGATCCACCACCCCGTCTCATTCAAGCCATTCCAGCCAGCATACAACTGTCCTGTTTCCCGATTCACTTCTTCGCGGGGGCCGGTGATTTCCCAGGAGGCGAACAGTTGGCACAAGGGGGTATCGGCCGTCGTCCAGGCAAACTGGCCCAGATCAAAGCGGCGGCCGAAAAGCGGGCTTCCCGGCCCTTCAGCCAGCCATTGATTGGCCGGCAGGTAGTACAATTCCACATCAATGCCACAGTCGCGCATATTATCTTGAAAGATTTTAGCCAACTGCTGTTCCATGATATTGGCGGTGGTGGCGCCCATCGTCACGGCAAAAGGCAGGCCGGAATCGGGGTCTTCGCGGAACCCATCGCCATCCTCGTCCACAAAGCCGACTTCATCGAGCAGACGGTTGGCCGCCGCCGGATCGTAAGGCCACGACACGGCGTTGTCCGGGAACAGAGGATGGGTGTCCGGCACAAAGGCATTGACAACCTGCGCACGGCCGAATAAGACATCATCCACCATGCTTTGCCGGTCAGTGCATTGGGTCATCGCCTGACGCACGCGCGCGTCTTCAAACCAGTCGGGACGGCCGTCGCCATCCCCGTAGTACCGCCACGAATCCACCCCGAAAGCGATATGTTCAAACACCGTGCCCACCTGGAAATGGGCAGCGATCAAGTCATCTGCTTCCGCCACCAGGAAAAAGGAGGATTGGCTGATGTCCACGCTGTCCTGGGTGATGATGTCGCAGCCGCCTTGCAGCAACCCATCCACCAACGCTTGCCGATCCGGGTTAAAGCGGAAGGTGACGCTGTTCAGACGTGGATACCCTTCGTCCCGGCGGTAGTAAAATTCATTGGGTTCCAGCCGGATGAATGATCCCGGCTCCCAGGCAGTCAGGCGGAAGGGGCCATCGCCCACTGGCAGCCGGGCGGCCAGATCGGCCGTCGCCAACTCATTTGGCGGGATGGCTTCCCACAGGTGGCGGGGAACCGGAGGCCAGAAATTGGTGAAGTAGGTATCGTCGCGGAAACCGGGCAGGCCCGTCCAGCGCACCTGCCGTTCGCCAATGGCTTCATAACTGGCGGTGCGGTCAGTTTTGAATTTGTCGGCGGGAATGTTGGGATGGCCGGCCAGCCGAAAGCTGTAGACGGAATCGGCGGCGGTGACGGCCGTGCCATCCGCCCACACCCGCGCCTTTAGACTAAACTCGACGACTAACTGCTCCATGTCCAGCGGGCTGCCGTCAAACACAGCGGTCTCGCCATCGGCCGTATTGACGACCACCCCATTTTGCAGAGTGACGACACGGCCGTCGGCCGCCACCACGCGCTCGCCGGCCAGCGCCGTCACCCGTTCCAGGCGGGCGTCTCCATCCGCCAAGCTGGGGATTTTGACCAATCCTTGTGGCTGGTAAGCATAATTGAGATGAGTATAGTCGTTTTCGTAGAGAGCGTGGAGGACGGCCGTTTCGGAGGGTAAGGTACGGCCGTAGCGAAACAGAGAAGTTGGCTCCTGTCGCATACAGACCACCAAATCTTTCGGCAGCGGCTCCGGCGTCGGCGATGGCTCTGCCTCTGTCTCCACCATCACTTCCACCGTTTGCACCGAGACAATCGTCTCTGGAACTACCCGCGTAATCGTGACCGTAACCGTTTTCGGCTGAGACTGACAGGCTGCCAAACTGGCTGCGCCAAGCACAACAAGGGCTGTTCCCAGTCCACGATGGATGCGCTTACACATGGCGCAACCTTATCACAAACCCACATGCTGGCAAATTTTAACTGGTTTTTTAACTGGAATTGGGGGGACGATTGCTGATTTTAGTGGTTTTTTGGGGATTCGGCGTCAATCAGTATTCAGTAATCAGTATTCGGTGTTCAGTAAGGCAGCACGACAAGAAAACTGTGTCGCCTTGTCGCCAAGTCGCCTTGTCATCCCGCCGCCTTGTCACAATTTATCCGGGTCAATGCCGGCGGCGTGCAATATGGCCAACACCGGCGGCGCGTAGACGAAACCGGATTTCAGCTTGGGGTCTTGCAGGGGTTCGGCCGTTTGCCGGATAAATTCAGCGGCAATGGTGCGGTGGACATTGGCGATGTCCTCGTTATCCACCACATGACTCATGGTGGCGTGCAATTTCCACAGCACGCCCCGATCTACCGAGGTTTGCGCCGCCAGCATCGCCTGGTTGAGTTCGGCCACGGCCGCCTCCCGCTCTCCCTGGTAAAACAGCAGTTCCCCCCGCGCAAATGAAGCCAACGCCCGATACCGATCCGCATCCAATTCTTCGGCAACCTCATCCAAATCTTTTGCCGCCCCGCCAGCGGCGTCCATTTGTCCTTGCCGTAAAGTGGCGCGAACGATGTTGTAGAGGATCAACGCCCGCTGCTCGTGGTTATTCATCGCCGTGGCGCCAATCAAGGCTTCTTGCAAATAATTCAGCCCATCCTGGTAACGGCCGCACGCCACCAAGTCCACCCCTAAATTCCGTTGAATCTCCGGCTTGAGTAGATTCGCGTTATATTCAGTCGCCAACGCCAGCGCTTTTTCGTGAAAATGGAGCGCGTTCTCAATGTCATACAACGCTTGATGACACTCGCCAATGTCATTAAGCGATTGCACCACCCGCCACCGATCATTGACCGATTGGAAGATGGTCAACGCCTCTTGATGGGCGCTCAACGCCGGCTGGTACTCGCCGCGGGCATGACGAGTGCGGCCCAGGCTGGTCAGCACCCTGGCCTGCTCCCGCACCTCCCCTGCCTGCCGAAATGCCACCAACCCCTGTGTCAGATGACTGATCGCTTCTTCGGTGTTTCCCTGGCGGCGGCTGATGATGCCCAACCCGCGCCGCGCCCGGCCAATGACCAGCAGATTTTCCGCCGCCAGCGCTTCTTGCAACGCCTGCCGAAAGATGCGGGACGCTTCGGCATAATCGCCGCGAAAATCGGTGATTTCACCCAGCCGAACCCGCGCCCGCGCCACTTGATCCGAATCGGCGCTCAAGGCCAATGATTGGCGGTAATCGGCTTCAGCCTGATCAAATTGGCCGAGCAGCCAGTAGCACAGCCCCCGGTATTCAAGCGTCCGCGCTTTGAACGCGTTGGGCGTGCCTTCAAATTCAAGGGCCTCGGTGTAATAACGGATGGCGTCCTGGTGCTGTTGGTTGCTGGCAGCCTGGCGGCCTTCCTGGTAGGTGGCCATGGCCGTTGCCGAAATGCCGGGCATGTGGAAGAGACCAGAGAGGGCTGTTTCTGACATGCAGTTATGATACAACAGGCGCGTGAATTAGCAATGAAATCAACGTGAAAGGTTGATGAAGGCAAAGGGACGAAAGCAGGAGGCAGAAGGCGGGGTTGTTTGGAGATGTTTCAGGAGGGATCAGTTCGCCGTTGACTGTTATTCGTTGACTGTTGATTGTTGCCGCAGACTGGCGATGATATGGTGGTCGGTGACGGCAAAGGCGTATCTATCCAGGTCGGCTAAAGTGACCCAGGCGTGGTCGGCGACGCCGATATGCTGCGGCTGGCCGCCGGTGTGCCGGGCGTGGAAGGCGTGCAGGGTGATGCGGAAGTGGGTGTAAGCGTGGTTGATTTGGATGAGAAAGTCGCCGACTTCGATTGTCATCGCCAATTCTTCTTGAATCTCGCGGCGCAGAGCGACGGGCAGGGTTTCCCCATTTTCCCGCTTGCCGCCGGGGAATTCCCACAAGCCGCCCAGTAGTCCGTCTAACGGCCGTTGCCCAATCAAAAACCGGCCATCCCCCGACTTGTGCCATATGATCCCGGCCACCACATCGTAATGCGGGGCGCGTTTGCGCGGCGGGCGGGCGGGGCGTTCCAACTGGGTTCCCTGCCGCCGCGCCCGGCACATATCGGTTACTGGACAGAGTTGGCAACGGGGTTGGGCGGGCAGGCAGAGCGTTTGACCCAGTTCCATGAGCGCCTGGTTGTAATCGCCCGGTCGTTGGCCGGGAACCAGGCTGTCAGCTAATCGCCACAACTCGTTTTTGACGGCGGTTCGCGTCACATCCCCGTCCAAATCAAACAGCCGCGTCAACACCCGGATCACGTTGCCATCCAACACCGGCGCCGGCTGACCGAAGGCGATGGAGGCGATGGCCCCGGCGGTGTAGCGGCCAATCCCTTTCAGATTCATCAATTCAGAGACGGTAGCGGGAAGACGGCCGTCATAATCCGCCACCACCATTTGCGCGGCGGCGTGGAGATTGCGGGCGCGGCCGTAGTAGCCCAACCCCTCCCACAACTTCAGCGCTTCATCCCACGATGCCGCCGCCAACGCCGCCACCGTGGGAAACCGGGTCAGCCACCGCTGATAGTACGGGATCACGGCAGCGATTTGCGTCTGCTGCAGCATCACCTCGGCGATCCAGATGGCGTAAGGGTCCGTTGTGCGCCGCCACGGCAGGTCGGCGCGGTTGGCGTCCCACCAGGCCAGTAGCTTGTCAGATAGGTTTTCCATGGGATTTTGGATTGGCAATTTTGGATTTTAGATTGAAAACGACGAAACGAATCCAAAATCCAAAATCTAAAATCACTCAGGCACGGCGGTACTTGACCACCGGATGCGTCTGGTGTTCGATTTCGTCCAGATTGGCGGCGCTGAGTTCGCCCCGTTGGTAGAGGTATTCGACGTGCGCCCCCGCTTCTTCCAGCGCCAGCAGCACGTGGTAGCTCTCCACTGTGCCAAACAGTTCACGGCTGATGTCGGCCGTCGTTTTCGGCTGGCGGCAGATGTCCAGCACTTTGTTCAGCCGATCCTGGTGGGATTGTTTGATGGCGCGGATGCGGCCGGCCACATCCGTCATCGCTTCTTCGTGCCCGCCCAGCCCCAGGCGGATGCCGTCCAGCCGCTCGATCTTGGTCAGCGAGGCCAGGTAATGCTCCAGCCCCATGTTGTTGGTGATGATTTCCGGCGCTTGATGGGGGGTGGTGTAGGAGAGGACGTGATCGGCCGTGAGCAAAATGTCGTCCACTTGCAGGCAAACCTGGCCGGGGCAGTGGCCGGGAACGTGATAGACGTGGATATCGGCGGCCGTCGGCGTCTCCTCTTTCAGGCAAAACTGCACCGGCGTGGAACGGTAAAAATTCTTGGCGAATTTGTACATCTCCATCAAGTTGTTTCGGTGTACGGCCGACACCCCGGCCCGTTCCAGAAAAATGTCCAGGCGGCGAGCCGCAAAAATGGTGCGCTCTTCGTAATTGGACAGCACCCGCCGATCCAGCACATGCACGCCGATGGGGGCGTCGCTGAATTGGCGCACCAGCGGCAGGCCGCCGAAATGGTCAATGTGGCCGTGCGTGATCAGGATGTGGGTCAGGTTCGCCAGTTGGATATGGGGATCATAAGTCTCGGCCAGGGCGTCGAATCCGGCCAGCAGTTCTTGGTTGGCCTGCTCGATGCCGGAGCCGGTATCCACCAGGATGAGATGGTCGTCGTCGCTGATAACATAGATGTTGTTGATCAAGTTGGGAAAAGATTGCACCGGGAAGGTGTAGATGCGCCGTCCGGCGCTGGTGGTGAATTTTTGCAGTTTACTCATGGCAGAATTATAGCGTCAGGTGACGGTGTGGGCATCACGGCCGTGCTTTTCGTATCGCTTCTCTTCAACTACCTGGCGGATGCGGGACACGGCCGTCCGAATCTCCTCATAGCTGGTGTACAACGGCGCGATCCCCAGGCGGATGTTGTCCGGCTGGCGAAAATCAGGGAGAACGCCCATCTCCTGGATGAGCGCCTGATCAATCCGCCACCCCTCTGCATGGCCGATGGAGACGTGGGAGCCGCGCCGGGACAGGTCGCGGGGCGAGTTGAGGCTGAAGCCCAGCGGGGCCAGCCATTCGTCGAACAGGGCGATGAAGTACGCCGTTTGCCGCGCCGACTTGGCCCGAATCCTATCCATCCCGGCGGCTAGCAACAGGTCTACGCCCGGCTCGATGGCGCTGAGGGAGAGGATGGGCGGCGTGCCGGTGAGGAAGCGGCGGATGCCCGGCTCCGGATCATAATCAAGGCTGAAGGCGAAGGCATTGCGCTGCCCCATCCAGCCAGAGAGGGGGTTGCCCAATTTTGCCTGCAAATCCCGGCGGACATAAAGGAAAGCGGGCGCGCCGGGGCCGCCGTTGAGGTATTTGTAGGTGCAGCCAACGGCTAAATCGGCGCCGGCGTCGTTCAAATGCACCGGCACGGAACCGGCGGAGTGGCTCAAGTCCCATAACATCATTGCCCCGGTTTGGTGAGCGCGTTGGGTGACGGCCGTCATGTCGTACACATAGCCGCTTTTGAAGACGGTATGAGATAGCGTCACCAGAGCGGTGTCATCATCAATCGCGGCCAACAAGTCGTCAATCGGGCCGTGTATGCCGTCGGGGGAGGGAATGACCTGGATGGTCATTGGCCGCCCTGCCGCCTGCGCCACCCCCTGCAAAATGTATAAATCGGAGGGGAAGTTGAGGTCGTCGGTGATGATTTTGTGGCGGGGAGATTGGGCTTGGACGGCCGTCAGCGCCAGCTTGAACAGGTTAACCGAAGTAGAATCGGCGATGATGACCTCATCCGGCTGCGCCCCCAGCAGGCGGGCGATTTTGCCGCCGATGCGTCCCGGCGCATCTATCCAGCCCTCGTTCCAGCCGTGAATGAGCCGTTCGCCCCAGCCGCGCCTCGTCAAATCGGCCAGCATCTGCTGCGTGGCGCGGGGCAGGCGTCCCAACGAATTGCCGTCCAGATAAATCAAATCGGGGTCGGCGATGACGAATTGTTGGCGAAAGTGGGCCAGTTCATCTTCAGCGTCCAGTTGGCGGGCATAGTCCAGGTTGGTGATGTCGGGCATGGTTCCTCCTTTTCTGCCTGCAAAGTATATCCCGTTCGACAAATCGGGGGAATGGGGCAAAATAGCGGGCGGTATGAGGTGTATTGGATGAAACGGCCGTCTCCTGGAAGAACAGCCACAGAGAACACAGAGGATACAGAGAAAAGTTTGCGTCATTTGCGGATTTTCACTCGTCGCGGCGTGCCTCTGAGCGGCTGGTTCATTATTTTGTTGTCATTGGCGTTGGTCTCGACCTTGTTGGCGCAAGCGGCGCAAGACAAATTTGTTTTCCTGCCGGTCGTGTACAAACCGCAACCAACCCCAACCCCCACCGCCACGCCCACACCATCTCCCACGCCCACCATTCCGGCCACAATGGTTGAATTTCGCGGCATCTGGGTGACGCGGTTTGAGTGGGCCAACAGCAGCGCCACGCCAGCCACGATTGACGCCATCGTTAACGACATCGCCGACGCCGGATTCAACGTCATCTTCTTCCAGGTGCGCGGCGAGGCGGACGCTTTTTACAACTCCAGCGTCGAACCCTGGTCGCAGCGGTTGACGGGAACATTGGGACAAAACCCGGGCTGGGACCCATTGGCGCGAATGATTCAGCAGGCGCACGCTCGCGGCATCCAGGTTCACGCCTACATCAATGTGTATCCGGTCTGGCTGGGCTGCACGCCGCCGCCATCGGGAACCAATCCGCTCCACCTGTACTACCAGTTGCAGACAGCGCACGGCACGACAAACGGCAAGTTGAACGGCTTGCAATGGAACACCAGCGATGAGGTGGGGTGCGGCAGCTATCTGCGGGCGTCTCCAGCTTCCATTTTCCTGGACAATCATTTGATGGCGGTGGCGACGGATTTGGTGACGAATTACGACGTGGACGGCCTGCATCTGGATCATATCCGATATGATTTCAATAATGTCTCCTGCGATCCGGTGAGTGAAGGGCGATACGGCACAGACTGCTTCGGCTTTAACGAGCAGGAGTCGTATGCGGATTGGCAGCGGCGGCAGGTGAACGGCACGGTGCAGAAGTTTTATGAGCAGATTGTGCCCTGAAACCGAAGCTGTGGCTGTCGGCGGCGGTGTGGCCGATGTACATTGATTATTGGGGTTGGAGTGGTCTTGAAGGGTATTACGATTACTATCAAGACTCGAAAGCGTGGGTGGCGGGCGGCTACATTGACAGTATTTCGCCGATGATTTACGGCTCTGGTTTTTGGACGTTTTCGCGCTGGCAGACGTTGGCGCAGGATTTCCAGAACAGCAGTAACGGCCGTTACGTCATCCCCGGCATTGGCGCTAATTTTGATGATTTTGCTGAAATCGAGAACCGGATCAACGCCGCCCGCCAAATCGGAACGGCCGGGCACGCCATTTTCTCCTACAGCGGGCTGGCCAGCCGGGGATATTTTGATGATTTGGCGGCGGGGCCGTATGCGGCGCCGGCGGCGGTTCCGGAGATAACGTGGCATCCGTAGTGGAATCGTGTTTTACGGCCGTCGGCGAACTTGCTAAAATAGGGGGAGTTTTGATTATTGTTTATTGAATAAAAGGCGCGGTCAACAAGCGGTATCAGCTTGAAATCCAGAAAACGATTAATCGTATGGTGACGCTGCGGCAAGGATATGGACTTATGTTCAAAAAACGCATTTTTTTTCTTTCCCTGATCGGCATCCTGTTGTCGACAATCGCGTGGATCCAATTCAATATCGCTGCCGCCACCCCTGCGACACCGCCCTCCGCATTTATCGAGGAATACCCCTTGCCTAACGCCGGTACACCACGGCAACTGGCGCGAAATGGCAATGATCTTTGGTTTACCGCTCCTGGGGCCAATGCGATCGGCCGTTTTGTATACACCTCTACCGTCAATTACGCCTTCACCTTTTACACTATTCCAACGCCGAACAGCGAGCCATATGATTTGGTTATAGATGGCAACCTCCTTTGGTTCACCGAACTCACCGGCAACAACATCGGTAAACTCACCCTGGACACGGGAAACATCGAAGAATTCGCCATTCCTACCGCCAACAGCGCTCCAACCGGCGTCACGGTCACGCCAAATGGGAATGTGTGGTTTGTGCAACGTGATGGCAACAACATCGGCAAATATGATCCGCAAGCAAACTCATTTACAGAATATACTTATCCGCGCAGTGACGCACTACTGGAAGATTTGGATTCGACGTCCAGTGGCGATGCCGTCTGGTTCACCGCTCCAGGTGTTCAACGAATAGGTTCGTTCACAATAGCCACTTCCGCTTTTTTCGATGTTCCCACCGCCAATTTCAACACGCCGCCTTACACCCCCATCCAATTGATTATAGGCAATCAGAGCGATCTGTGGATTAGCACAAAAGACGGTGTCATTGGCCGCTTCGAACCCGCCACGGTGCAATTTTTCCGATGGTATCAAGTTGCTTCAGCCAGCACCAGCCTTGACGGCCTGTTTTTAAAGCCTCAAGGCAGTAACCGGCAGGTATGGTTCACCGGGTCAACATCGGGAATCGCTGGACAAATGCTGACTGAGTCAGGCGGCTCTGCCATCAATAAATGGGGCTTCCCCATCGCTTTTCCTGACGGCGAATTATACGGGATAGTGGCGCTGGATGATGACACGATCTGGTTAGCTGATTACGCTAACAGCCGCCTATTGCGCTGGTCTCCGCCGTACTTTTTATCCGTTTATCTACCTATCATTCTTAACCAGGGATAATTGAACAAATGACACGATTTTCATTGTTCTGTCTACTCTGCGGCATTTTTTTGCTGCTTTTATCATCCTCGCCAGCCGATCAAATCGCGCCTGAAAATGTAGCGGCCGCTTCCTCCGCAGGGAACTCTATTTACTTACCTGTTATTTTCAACCGGTATGATCCCCAATTTCCGGCCCCGATGTTTGGGGTGCAAGTTTATGGCAGCACGGAGGAGAGCGGCAAGTATTATCCTTCTTTAATTGGCAGCCAGACAAGTTGGGTGCGGGTGAATCTCTCATGGATGAATGTTGAACCGGTCAATGAAGAACCGGCAAATTATTTCTGGACGCAAATGGATAAGGCGTTGTCTGCGGCCAGGAGCGATAAAGGGGGATTGCAACTAATTGCCGTTATTGATGATTCACCAGTTTGGGCCAGGTTAAACCCAGATGACGCTGGCGGCCCGATAAAGTCGGAGACGTTAGCTGATTTTGGTGAATTTGTGGAGGCTCTGGTGGAGCGTTACGATGGGGATGGCTATGAAGATGCGCCGGGAAACCCTGTTGTCCGCCATTGGGAGTTTTATAATGAGCCAGATGTGGGATACAACCGATGGGGTTATTATGGAGCAGAATATGCTTCTATGCTTCAGATCGCCTATCCTGCTGTAAAACGATCAGACCCTTTGGCTCAGGTACTGTTTGGCGGGCTTGGGTATGATTGGTTTGAAAGTCAAGGGGGTCCATTTGTTGATTCTTTTCTGGATGATGTATTGACGGCCGGCAGCGGTGATTTTTTTGATATTATGAATTTCCATCTTTATCCACTTTTTGAACCGAACTGGGGCGGGGGGAGTACGGGGTTGCTGGGTAAAACGGCTGCCATCCGCGAAAAACTGGCCGAGTATGGGCTGGAAAAACCCGTCGTCATCACCGAAGCAGGCTGGCATAACAGCCCGGACACTATACCAAGCTCTAGCGATGAAGAGCAAGTCGCCCGTCTGGTACAAATTGTCTCTCAGAGTTTTACGGCAGATGTAAAAGTGCTGATATGGTGGATGCTCTGGGACCCGCCTTCGTATCTCCCGGATTACGGGCTGGTAACAGATGATTCGCCTCCGGTGCCTAAGGAAGCTTACACGGCGTATCAAACGGCCGTCTCGCTGTTAGCCAACACCCAATCTACCCGACAGTTAACTGATACCGAAACTGGTGCCAACGCTATGGAAGCTTACCGGATGGACACTGGCAATACCGTCGTTTACACTGCATGGATGAATCCTTACAACACAACAGAGGTAAAACCGCTGCGGATTCCAGCAGCCTCGGCCACGATCCTAGATGGGGTGGGGAATACGATAGGCACGGCCGTTGACAGCGATGGAGATGGATATATCACCGTTACCATTACCGACCAACCCATTTACGTACAGGTCCCTGGCCCATGAATAGCCGCCTTACTGCATATAAATTCCCCCTCTCATTATTCATACTCGTTGTCGGTATGCTGCTCTTGGTAATGCATATCCAGGCACAACCTATGACCGGTGGGAAAGAAACGGCCGTTGCCTCATCCTCCGAACTGCTTTGCCGATTCGGCGTCAACGCCCTGGAAAACCCCACCCTCACCAATCTTCCTTCTTTACGAGCAGGTTGGTATATGAATTTCACGGCGCAAAACAACCCGCCTCGTCCCAGCGGCATGGAATACATGCAAACCATCCGCATCAAACCCAATCTCTCATCACCCGGTTACACCTACAAACCCACCGGAATTACCTTAACTAATATCATCACTCAAAACCTCGGCGCCAAATGGCTCATCAGCAACGAGCCGGACAGCCCTTACCAGGACAATCTGACCCCAGATATCTATGCCCGCGCCTACAATGAACTCTACCATCTCATAAAAAGTCAGGACGCAACCGCCCAGATCATTGTCGGCTCCATTGTGCAAGCCACGCCAGTACGCCTGCTCTACCTGGATAGGGTACTCAGCAGTTACTACGACCAATTCAACACCCCCCTCCCTACAGATGGCTGGAGCATTCACAACTACATCCTAAACGAAGTAAGCTGCGACTATGATAACACCAACTGCTGGGGCGCCGTCATTCCTCCCGGCATAAACTGGGGTTTTGGCGAGGTTTGGGGCTTAAAAGATACTGATAGGATAGATATTTTTGTTGACCGCATCACCCGTTTCCGTCAATGGATGGCTGACCGGGGCTATACCGGCCAACCCGTTTACCTCACCGAATATGGGGTTCTCATGCCCGAAGATTTTTTCGATGAAGACGGCAACAACTTTCCGCCATCGCGGGTCAACACTTTCATGGCCAGCACTTTCGATTACATGCTCACAGCCACCGATCCACAATTGGGCAACCCCAATGACGGCTTCAAACTGGTGCAGCAATGGTCATGGTTCAGCACCACAGACGAGACCTATAACGGCACTTTATTCGACAAAAGCAATTTTTTGCCTACAGAAATGGGAGATTTCTATGCCAACTACACCAGCGGCATAACCACCGAGGTGGATTTCTACCCCAGTCTCATCACCACTGCGCCGCCCATACCCTATTCTCAAGGCCAACTCGTGACAGTTACCTTGCGCACGGTTATCGCCAACAGCGGCAATTTAACCAAAGAGATCACCGCCACTGTTCAATTCTACGATGGCGCCCCCCAAGCCGGGGGCAACCAAATCGGTACAGACCAGGGTGTGAAATTAGCTGGTTGTGGCGACCACGATGTAGTTGACATACTCTGGACAAATATCGATCCAGGTGTACACAACGTATACGTTCAAGTGACGCCGCCCGATAGCATAACTGAAACAAATACAACAAACAACCAGATGTATGGACAGATCCTTGTAGGAACAAACCAGATATTCCTTCCTATAATCTCTCGCTCTCTATCACTAAATTAACAGGTAAACATAAGGTGACAGGTCTGCATGTTCGTAATAATCTTTTCAAAAATTTGACGCCGTTCCCGGCCGTAATTGCAGGACTGATGGTCGCTACGACATACATTTTATTAGCCCTCATTGCCACTTATCCATTAATAACCATTTTTAACAGCGCTGTTCTTGGTGGCGGTGACACGGTGCAAAATATCTGGAATTTGTGGTGGATACAAAGAGCAATGCGTGAGGGTAATGTTTTCCCTTACTATACGTCAATGATTTATTATCCAAAAGGTGTCAGTCTGGCTTACCATCCGTTGGGTTTAGTAAACGGTTGGCTTGGTGTTTTACTGCAAATAGGGTTCGGGCTAAATCTTGTCACCACCTATAATTTGATCGTTCTGTTCACTTTCGTGACATCTGGTCTTTTTACTTATTTGCTGGTGCATAGATTAACAAATAACAAAATGGCCGCTTTTGTAGCTGGCCTTATATTTACATTCTCCCCATTTCGTATGAGCCGCGTGTTTTTTGGCAACCTCGAGATGTTTAGTTCACAATTCATCCCCCTTTCCATGCTTTTCTTTTTAAGGCTGTTCCAAACTCGTCAACGACGTTATGCACTTCTTACGGCTATCAGCATTGCGTTAACCTTTGGTATAAGTTTGTACTTAGGATTTGGCACTATCATACTGGTTTGTATATTTTTATTTCTCTATCTGGCTATTCCTGACCTCAAGCAATTAACACAACGTCTTCGACAAGAAGCAAACAATCTTTTCCTGCTAGGATCGACGACTTTCATTTTAGTTTTGCCTTTCATTTTACCAATGGTTTGGAACTATTCTGATTTCCAAGACCAGTCAAACCAAGCAACGGCCTCCGAATCAAATAGCGCTGATTTGTTGAGCTTCGTGATCCCGGATAATTCAACCAACCCTATTTTCAAACGGGTTATCCCCCATGCCAGCCAAACTATTTCAAACATTTACGCACAATTTTATGGCAACCCCGCAGAAAAAAGCGTTTTCATTGGATATATCACTTTAATTGTTGTGATTACTACTCTTTTCCTTCCCATTCGTGTTCCATATCGTCAAAATTGGTTTATCATAGCTGGCGTCTTTTTTATTTTAAGTTTAGGCTCAACTTTACGTATTGGGGGCCAAGAAATCATTGCTCATCTTCCATATGAATGGCTAAATAAATTGCCGCTACTAAGCTTTGGTAGAGTACCTAGCCGATTTGCGATTTTTCTGATGCTGGCTATTACTGTTATGAGTGGCTATGGATTAATGGCATTTGCGGCTCGATATAACAAATTCAGATGGTTCACGCCGATAATCGGCATGTTGATCTTTGTGGAATTTCTTATCATCCCTATCAGAGTAGATGCTCGCTTTGAGAATGTTCCGGAATTTTACTATCAACAAATGTTCCCAAACGACTCAGGCGCTATTTTGGATATTCCGATTGATCTTGTGGGGGCCCAAGGGCCAGCTGGTGAGTACATGCTGTATCAGACCATACATCAAAAACCTATCATACCTGGATACATATCACGTACTCCTGCAAAGGCAACCCGGATTTTTGAGGATCCATTTTTAAGGGAACTCCGTGTACGCATTTATCAGGATAACGCACCTTATCAATTGGATAACGTATTGCTATTGTCCAGTGCGTATAAAACTCTTTCTACATTAGGCGCCAACTTGGTTATTTTGCATAAAGATATGGTTTCCCCCCAAGATGCGTCCCTCATACAAAACAAAATCGATTCAATCTTACAAAAACCATTCTATGAGAGTGAAAGATTAACCGTTTGGAAAATAAAATCAGGGGGCGGTTAGGGCGCGTTCGCAAATAAGTTATGGAATTGGCGAACGCGCTTTAGGAGGTTTAGGTGGAGTCATCGTTATAAATCGCTAAGTTAATTCCGAACGGCTATGATACGTCAGTACATGAGAATAAGAAATATGAACTTATTTGAGGGAATTACATCGAAATGGTCTTCCATACAGTATTTTTACTCCTTGTTGACAACTTTGAAGCAAGAGCCAGAACAACCGGATAGTAACTGGCTTTTAGATGAATTTATCGTGTGTTGTCAGGCTATGCAACAACCAAAAGTACTAGAGTTGGGCACCAAACGTTCGATACTCACGCGGTCAACGCGACATGAGTCCTGGGTACCTAATGCTGGCGTCTACTGGGGAACTGACATTGAAGCAGGAGAAGATGTAGACGTCATCGCCGATGTCCATCGGTTAACAGAAACAGTTGGAGAAGAACAATTTGATA
>JAJRVV010000206.1 GCA_024277135.1 Chloroflexota bacterium
GAAACGCAGGCTGTGAACCGCTTCTTCAGAAACAAAGCCCAGAACGAACCCGCCAGCTATCAAACCAGTGAAAAGATAACCGGTGATTTTTGGGATTTTGATTCTGGCGGAAAAAGCGCCTATTTGTTTGGACGCCAGCGCGACTACAGAAAAACTAACGATAAAAATGATTGGGTTGTACAAGGATAAATTCTCCATACATTTATTCTCAATTGGGGATTTGTGGGGTTTGGCCCGGGAAAAGAGACCTGCCAGGTTTTGATGGAGACCTGGCAGGTCTGTAGTTACAACCAGAGAAACTCACGTTTTGCGTTTCACATCTGGCAAGTGGGGAGAGTTATGCAATTGGACGGGTTGCCTGGCTCGACGCAGCTGCAAATTGAGCATCTCGATGAGAAAGGAAAAGGCCATGGCAAAGTAAATGTAATTTTTCAAGCGCAGGGCGTGAGCGGCTTCGGCGTTCCACCCTTCGGCCACCAGCAGGACGCCAATGAGGATGAGAAAGGAGAGGGCCAGCATTTTGACGGTGGGATGGCGATTGACAAAATCGCTGACCCGGCTGGCGAAGATGACCATGATACCGGCGGCAATCAAGATGGCTGTTACCATGACGGCCATGACGTTGGAAATGCCAACGGCCGTTATCACCGAATCCAACGAAAAAACGAGATCGATCACAAGTACTTGCGCCACCATCGCCGTCAGCGTCATCGCTGCCTTGCCCACACCATGCTTATCATACTCCTCCACCTCCAGCTTTTCATGTATCTCATACGTACTTTTCCCAATCAGAAAAAGCCCACCCAACAATAAAACCAGCCCTTTACCGCTGATGGCATTGCCAAACAGCGTCATCACCTGCGTATTTTCCAAAGATTGCACCCAGGTAATTGCCACTAGCAACAAAATGCGACCCACCACAGCTAGACCAATCCCCAGCCGCTGGCCCAACATTCTCTGTGACGCCGGTAATTTGTCAGACAAGATCGAGATGAAAATGACATTATCAATGCCCAGCACGATCTCCAGCGCCAGGAGGGTTAAAAATGCGATGAGATTTTCGGCCGTCAGTAATTCCATGAACCTGTTCTCCAGAACAAAAATTAGACCTGCGAGGTTTTTAAACTCGCAGGTCTCAGAATGGTACAGAATAGCGTATCGGTTTGTCCTTACAGGAAGCTCATGGCTACCTCAAGAGAACCTTATGGTCATGCGCTATTGTGGATTTTTCGGGGCTCTGGGATTTCGCCCTCGCTAAGAGTTGCTTTCCTTTTCATTAAGGATTTCTATAATCGTTGCGACAGTCAATGTTAATGCAGTTGTTGCTAACGCGGAGAAATTATGATGGAATATGAATGTTGTGTCTGGTGTGGTCTGAAAACAGAAAAGTCTGCCGGGGCTGTCCATAGGTATCTGGAGTCTTCACCGGGGTGTTGGGCCAAATACGGCGAATTGCTTGCCAGAGAATACGAGAATTATGAATATATGTCCGTGCATGAATTAACGGTTGATGCCTACGCATTGCAACACCCCGGCAAAGAAAGCCCCCAGACCATAGGCTCAATCTACATTCATCTGGCAAGTCTTTACAGTTATTTTATGTTTGGACGGCGTATTAGTGAACTTTCAAGCATCAGAAAGAAAATGACAAGATATAAAGACACATTTGTTTGGTTAACGCCGCCTGAAGACCTGAAGGCTATCACTGTAGCGGATATTTTGGAATCTAAGACGGCCGTCCAACATTGTGCTAACGTTAAAAAATGGGCGGAGTACCTATTTGAAACATGGGGAATCCATCACTCAAAAATCGCAAATATATTGGTTACAAACCTATAACGCGCCAATTCAAACAATACGAAAACGGATCCTGGCAACACGTGTGTTACCCCCCTAATCCCGCTTGCTCAATTAACTTTCGGTGATCTTTGGATTTTGGAAAAACTCTGGTTATGCCAGAGGCAGCCAGACGGTGAACTGACTGCCCGCGCCAGGGCTGCTCGTCACTATCAACCGCCCGCTAAGTGCCGTCACCAGATCATGGGCGATGCTCAACCCTAGCCCCATGCCATCGGCGAAGCGACTGTTGGATGTGCCGCGATAAAAGGGGGTGAAGATATGCGCCTGCTCCTCCTGGGCGATACCCACGCCGGTATCGCTGACCCGAATCCAAACTTCATCTCTCTCACGGCCAGCGCTGACCGACACACGGCCGTCCGGCGGGGTATATTTAATTGCATTGCTCAACAAATTGCCTACCACCTGGGCCAGCCTATCTTCATCGGCGGCTATCGTGGGCAGCCCGTCGGGAATATCAACCTGCCATTCCAGCCCTTTATACTGGGCGGCTTCGCGCCACACTCGCACCGCGCGGAACAAGAATGAGGTCAGGGGGAGCGGCCGCATCTGCAATTCTAAAGAGCCTAACAGTTGATCGTACAACCCGGCCAGATCGGCTAACAGACGGTTCAGACGTTCTTCTTCCCCCTGCATCCCGATCAATAGTTCCCGGCGCAGTTTTTCATCCTTTCCAGCCCCACTGAGCAGCGCGTTGGTCGCCGAACGCAGCGCGCTTAACGGGTTGCTCAGTTCATGCACCAGGTTGGACAGCAGTTGCCGCCGGTTTTGTTCCAACGCCTCCAACTGCGCCACCAGGGTATTGACGGCGCGTGACAACTGCTTGATTTCCTCCGGCCCCTGTTCCGGGATCGGCTCCAGCCGCTGCCGGTTTGACAGCCTATGCGCTGCCTGCGTTACCTGGCGCAAAAGTTGACCCAGGTTGTTGCCCAGGAACCAGGCCGCCCCGCCGCCTACCAGCAATCCCGCCGCTAACACGGCCGCAATCAGATAACGCAGCATCAAA
The DNA here is from genome assembly GCA_024277135.1 of Chloroflexota bacterium. Lineage (GTDB taxonomy): Bacteria > Chloroflexota > Anaerolineae > Promineifilales > Promineifilaceae > JAJRVV01. The sequence continues at coordinate 2,864 of JAJRVV010000206.1, forward strand.
AATTGATTGTACACATTGGTCAACTGCTGTGTCAGACGCACCACGCCCATGACCTGGCGCTCCGGCCCGCGGACGGGTACAAAAACATCCGCCACGTTGGTCTCTAAATCGCGCCCGGAATCCGTCCGCACCGTGACCTGGTTGCTTAACAGGTCGGTCAGGTCGGGCATATTTTCCAACGGCCGTCCCACACGTTCGGTGTCGGCTGCGGCCGTCGAGGCTAACAAGAGACCATTCACATCTAACAACATCGCTTGCGCCGCCACCGGCAGGCTGACCCGATTAACAAAAGCCTGCGCCTCAGCCGGATCATCCCAAATCTCAGGATGGTCGGTTGCCAACTGCGCCACCAGAACGGTTTATGCGGTTAATTCATCAGTCAGATTAGCTAATAAGAAGCGCGTTTCTAACACATAGTCCAGAGCCAAACCGGCAAGTATGATGATGATCAAGAATGGCAGTACATGACTTAAGATAAGTCGTCCTGTCAGCGTGCGTATCATGCCGGTTCCCCGGATTGCAGCCGGTAGCCAACGCCGCGCACGGTGATGATGCGCTGCGGCTGATTGGGATTCTTTTCCAACTTCTCGCGCAGCCAGCGAATATGGACGTAAACGACTTGCGGCTGTCCCTCATACTCCGCCCCCCAAACGCGGGCCAGGATGTTGTCTACGGACACGACACGGCCGGCTTCCAGCGCCAATGTATGCAGCAAAGCAAATTCGCGCGGGGAGAGGGTGATCGTCTCCTGGTTCAGGCGCACGATGTGCGCCGCCGGATCGATCGCCAGGTCGCCCACAACCAGCAGCGTCTCTACCCGGGCGGCGGCTGGCGCAGCGGCCCGTTTGGCCCGGCGCAGCACCGCTTTGATGCGTGCCAGGAGGACGTTTTCGTCAAACGGCTTGGTAATGTAATCATCCGCGCCTAATTCCAAGCCCAACGCTTCATCCAACTGCCGCCGCCGCCCGGTGAGGAAGATGACGGGCGCGCCGACCTGATCGCGGAAATGGGGCAGGGCATCCAGGCCGTCCATGCCCGGCAGCCCGATGTCCAGGAGAACTAAATCGGGTGGATCACGACGAGAGAAAGCTAACGCATTTTCGGCGCTGACGGCCGTCGTCACCCGGTAGCCGGCGCTTTCCAGGTTAAAAGCCAGGCTGCGTCTTAGGAGAGTGTTATCTTCTACAAACAGGATATGCGTGGGCATCTTGCACCTGAATTCGGGAAAATGGATTTCAGGTTGCTACTATCCCACATTTTGCGGCTAAATTCCAACGAGCGTATCTTATTGCTCCGGCCCCTAACCCTTCTTAAAAAGAAAGCCCGGCGAAAAACACCCAATAATAAATCAGGTAAGCGCCGGCCGCCACCAGGAACATGGCGCTGGCGCGATGCACGTAAGGCATCGCCTGCCGCAGCCATTTAGCCACCGACCCCTGGAACAGGGCGCTGCCAATCGTGACCGCGATCAAAATCGTGCCCATGCCCAGAGCATAGCTGATGAACTGACCGAAGGAAGCGGCCAGCCCTTGCGTGGCTAACGAACCGCCCACCACCACCAGAAAGATGGGTAAGGTGCAGCTTAACGAACCGGTGGCGTAGGCGATGCCAAACAGGAACACGTTACGCAGATTGCGCTCCCGGCTGACCGTCACCCGGCTGGCGGCCATAATGCCCAACGTGCGCTTCGTCACCACCAGCCACAATCCCAGCAAAACCATGAGGACGCCAATGGCCACCCCGGCAAAGGGGAAGACCCGGATCAACCATTGTCCCCCGGCCGAAATCAGCACGCCGGTGATGGCAAAAATGACCACAAATCCGATGGTAGCCACGCCACCTAACAGCAGCGCCTTATAAATTCGCGTCCCGGTTGATAATTGGTAAAAGCCTGTCTCCTCCGTGCCCAGGTGGTAGGAAATGTAGGAGGGCAGCAGGAAGAAGCCGCACGGATTGACGCTGGCGACCATGCCCGCGCCAAAGGCGTAGCCGACCGGGAGTAAGGTAGCCAGGTTGGCCATGGCCGTCTCGGCGCCGTTGCGGATGCTGAGCAGCAGGACCAACAGCCCCACCACCACCACGGCCGGGATGGCGAAAGAGGCCGCCAATCCCCACCGTCTTTTTCTGGTCAATTGATAGCGGCTTTTTTGGGTACGGCCGTCTTCTTTTTGAGGCGTCATTGTGTCACTCATCATTCGCTCCATTCATCAGGAATTAGCTGAGGCAGCCAGTAACTCTTCTACCAGCTCGGTTAACTTAGCTTCAGTTAACAACCCTGTCCACGTTTGGTACACATTCCCATCCGGCATGATGAAATAGGTGGTGGGCATGCCCAGAATCTCGTACTCTCTCACCACGTTCTGGTTAACGGTGGTACCGGCGGGGTAGGTGATGGCGAGTTCCTGGAGCAGGGCACGGCCGTCTTCATTAGAGCCTAATCCCGTAAAAGGCCCTACATCCAATCCAAATAAAAGCGCCCGACCCTGGTACGCATCGCTCACCGCTTGCAAGTCCGGCATTTCCAGGCGGCAAGGGGGACAAAGCCCGGCCCAAAAGTTGAGCACAACCGGCTGTCCCTGGGCCAACAACTCGGAAAACATCACTTCGTCGCCATCCTGATAGCCTGCGCCTTGATAAATCGTAATCGGGAAATCAGCGGGCAAATTACCGGCGACCAGTTCCACATTTTTCCGTAGTTCAGTCACGTCTTCATTTTGTTCATCGGCAGGGATTGGGGACGAGACGGCCGTGCCGGTCTGGCCGGACGCGCCGCATGCCGCCAATATAAGAACCATTGCCAACGCTCCAATAAGAGTAAAAACCTTTCGTTTCTGCCGCATAGATTGTTCTCCAATGAAAATTATGAATTATGAAGGATGAATTATGAATTTTTCATCCATGGCGGTCGGTGCAGCCGGTGAAGTTTGCCAAGAAATTTAGCCGAGTATCATCAACAATGATGTTATGGGCGACCTCAATTACACGTGATCCGGGTAAAAAGAGATGTTTTTTCATGCCCGGCTCATATTCGTAAGCCGTTAACCGCAAAGGGAACACCGATTACTGAACACTGAACATTGAACACTGAACACTGAATACCATTCACGGTTGATAGATGCGCGTGCCGGGACGGAAGGCGGCCCAGGAGAACCAGAAATGGTCTACTTTGACGACCGGCGTCAACTGTTCTCCGGCCAGTTCGCCATCCGTCGCCTGCCCCAGGATGTTCCAAACACTGCCAGTTTGCTCGTCAGTGATGGTTTGTCCATCGGTGACAAAGGTGAGCGTCTGGCCGTTCAGCGCGCGCTCAAATACGCCGCTGGCGCCCACATCTTCCCCCTGAGCTATGCTGCTGTCGCCCAGCGCCGAGGCCAACCCCGGCTGCCAGAAAACGGCCACATCTACGCCGCCAACGGTGTCATTAGCCACGCCTGCCCCTTGCAAAACAGTATTAGGATAGGCGACGGCGTCGTCATTTAGCTCGACGGTGGTGATGCGAGCCATGGGCGGCAGTTGGTCGGGCGTGATGGGGCCATCGTACAGGAAGGGAGAGCTGTTGACGTTGTCGTAGCCGGCGTAGGGGTTACGGCCGTAATCTCTATTAAAGCCCGTCTCTTGTGAAAGCACCTGGGCGTCAGGGTAGGTGTCCCGCGCCTCAGCCCAGCTAATGAAGCTGGCCGGCAAGAAGGTCAACTGTGTCCCCAGTAGTTCGCCGATGACGGCATCGCCGCTGGCCTGCTGCCACCAGGTTTCTGTCTGCCGGTCATACATCAACAGATTGCTGAAGCGCAGCCGCCCGGTGGTGCCGAAATCGAGCTGTTGCCCGTTGACGGTGGCGTCAAACACGATGGCCGTGTTGCACAGGGGGCAGAAGGTGACGGCAACAGGACGGCCGCCCACCACATCGTTCACAATTTCGTGCCAGATGAGAATCTGGAAGGGGTAGATGCGAGCATCGTCTCCTTCCTGGAAGACGGTGACCGGCTCCAACTCCGCCAGCCATTCGTCCGCTTCGGCCACAGAGACAAATTGGGGGTCGTCAATGGCGGGGATGCCGTCTTTGGGCGGGTCGCCGGAGAGAATCTGGTCGAAGGGGATGGAGCGGCGGCTGAAATCGGTGCTGAATTCCCGCTCCATGCGCGAGGGGACCGGCTCATCCGGCAGCGGCGTGGCGGCGGGTTTTTCTTCGGGTTCAGCAGTGTCAGTGGCTTCCGGTTCGGCGGGTGTGTCGGGAACGGCCGTAGCCTCAACGTCCGGGGGCGCCGCTGCCGGGGAGCCGGTCGTGGTACAGGCCGCTGCCAGGATGGCGACGGCCGTTAACAAAATAATCAGTCGTACTTGGGATTTTCGATTCATCAGATTTTTCCTTAGGTTCAGAAGATTAAGACCAGTCTAAGGAAAATTTGTCAGTTTCAGCGTAAGCCGGATTACGCGCCGCGCGAAATATGACCTCTTTCTTAATGGTTGTTTCATTGTTCGGCAGCCGGCCAACGACGCCATTTAAGAGCCGTTCCGCGGCAAGAAATGTATAATCAAGCAACTAATAACTGGAGAAAGCGCATGATTCCCATCGAAAAAATCCAAACCCTCCCCTCCTTTAACCGGGAAACTATCCCCGAATCTTATCTCGATGCTATGGGGCACATGAACATCCGCTACTACATCGGCGTGTTTGATGACGCCGCCTGGAACTTTTTCAGCCAATTTGGCATGGACATGGCCTATTATCAAACCGAGAACGGCGGCGCCTTTGCCCTGGAACAGCACATCCGTTACCTAGCCGAAGTCCACGCCGGGGAGACGGTCGCCGTCCACAGCCGCCTGTTGGGGCGCACCGCCAAGCGTATCCACTTCATGAAATTCATGGTCAACGAAACCACCGGCAAATTGGCGGCTACGCTGGAAGTAGTCGGCTCTCACGCTGACATCGCCAAACGGCGCACCACCCCCTTCCCGCCAGACATCGCCGCCCGCATGGACGCGGTTTTGGCCGAACATCAGCAGTTGGATTGGGACGCGCCGGTGTGTGGGGTGATGAATCCGTAAGCAGTATTCAGTAAACAGTGAAAACTGAAAACTGAAAACTGGACACTGACCACTGACCACTGACCACTGGAAACTGACCATTGGAAACTGATATGACCTACCTCCTCTCTTCCCTCAAAATTCTTGATTTCACCACTCTGCTGCCCGGCCCGTTTGCCACCATGATGTTGGCCGACCTGGGCGCGGAGGTGGTGCGGGTGGAAGCGCCCCACCGGCCTGACATGGTGCGCCTGATGCCCCCGTTTGACGGCGACATTTCGGCGTGGCACGGCGTGTTGAACCGGAACAAACGCTCGCTGGCGCTGGATTTGAAGCAGCCGGGCGCAACCGATGTGGTCAAGCGGTTGGTACAGAAATATGATATCGTCATCGAGCAGTTTCGCCCCGGCGTGATGGATCGGTTGGGGATCGGCTACGAATCGCTCAAGGCGGCCAATCCCGGCTTGATTTACTGCGCCATCACCGGCTACGGGCAGACAGGGCCGTATAAAGATCGGGCCGGGCATGACAACAATTACCTGGCGCTGGCCGGGGTGATGAGCCATTCCGGGCGCAAAGGGCAGGGGCCGCCGCCGTTGGGGGTGCAGTTGGCGGATGTGGGCGGCGGATCGTTGGGGGCGATGGTGGGGCTGCTGACGGCCGTCATCCATCGCCTCACTACCGGCGAAGGGCAGATGGTGGACATCAGCATGTTTGACATGATGGCAGCGTGGCAGGCGCATGTGATCAGCCACACTCTGGTGGGCGGCGAAGTGCCGGAGCGGGAATCGTGGGTGTTGAATGGGGGCGGCTTCTATGATTATTATGAGACGAAGGACGGCCGTCACCTCTCTGTGGGTAGTTTGGAACCGAAGTTTTGGCAGGGGTTTTGTCAGACAATCGGCCGTCCCGATTTGATTGAGCCGGGGCTGCGGCTGGACGGGGAGAGCCAGCAGGCGGTGAAGGCGGCGATTCGGGCGGTGTTGCAGGGGAGGACGTTGGCGGAGTGGACGGCCGTCTTCGC
>JAJRVV010000207.1 GCA_024277135.1 Chloroflexota bacterium
AGGTTAGAAGCTGGCGGCGGCAGCAGAAAACATTCGCCTTCTGTAACCACATTACGAAAATATGCTAAAGCTGTTGGGTGTCGGTTAGAAATCCGACTTGTGCGTAACTAACCGTCTGAACCCAAGGGTACCTAACAACGCTTGGAGCGGACGGGCGAGATCGGGGCTTTTTAAGGTTTTGGTGAATCCGAACGTAGTCTCTCAGCCCGCCCGCCGCTCAAGCAAACGTTAGGCGGACTGTGCTTTGGGTAGGGTTCTGGGCGCGCTTTGCGCCAGCCGGTGCAGGTCGAAAATGTGACGGCGGGTGATGATGCCCAGACAACGGCCGTCCCCTACCACCGGCAGCGCATCCACCCCTTCAACTTCCATCCGTTTTTGCACATCATACAGGTCATCCCAGGGCGAGACTGGCGAGATGTCCCGGCGCATGATGTGGCTGACCCAGGTGTGACGGCCGCGCGTCTGCAATGCCTGCTCAAGCCGGGGGCGGGTGACAAAACCCAGGTACAACTCGCCCTGACAGACCGGGAAACTGGATTGGCCGCTCATCAGCATGAAATCCACCGCGTGCTGCAAGTTGTGGTAGGGTGAGAGCCGGTAAGCGGCTGGGGCATACGCTTGCTGCACGGCGTAACCGCGCAGCGCCGACCGCACTTTGACCGCCCGGTTTTCCTGAGTGGCGGCGGAGAAGATGAAGACGGCGATCAGAATCAGGAAGATAGCGCCGTTAAAGAGGGCGTAAAGACCCATGATCACGGCAAACGCCCGGCCCACGGCTGAGGCAATGGCAGTGGCCCGGCTAAATTCCAGCCGCATCGCCAGCAAAGCGCGCAGCACCCGGCCGCCGTCCATGGGGAAGGCGGGAATCAGGTTGAACCCGGCCAGGAAGATGTTGTAGACAAACACATAGGCGAACAAAGCGGACAAGCTGACGCCGCCTGCGCCCATCAAGATGTGGAGCGGGTTGCTGATGTTGATGCTCAAGATGACGGCCGTCGCCCACATCACTGCCGCTGCCAACACATTCACCGCCGGGCCGGCGATGGCGATGACAAACTCCTGGATCGGTTTTTCCGGCATGTGCGCCAATTGGGCCACGCCGCCAAGCGGAGACAGCACAATCTGCTTCACCGGCACGCCATAATATTGGGCGGCGAAGCTGTGCCCTAACTCGTGCAAGATGATGAGGACGAACAAGAGCGATACGGCCGTGACGCCAAACACAGCCCCCGCCACATTGCCGCCGGCGCTCAGGCCAAATTGAAAAGCGGCCCAGAGCAAAATGAGCGGAAACGTGATATGTATCCGCACATCAATGCCGCGTACCGTAAACAGTTTCAAAGAAGCGTTCATGTTATTTCCTTCACTACCGAGACCCTAAGGGTTTTACTCTTGAGAGCGCTGTCATATTGAGCGCAAAAACCCTTAGGGTCTGAATAGTTGAATCTTACCGGGCAAATCTATAGAAGTTGTTAGCAAAAGATGAAGGGGAAATGAGGACGGCGCACGCTCACTCGCATTTGACGAAACATCGTCCCCGGTTTAGACTTGCGGTTTGCGCGTATCCGCCTGACTGTTCTAGGAGGTAAACTCCCCATGATTGTAGGCATGGATTTTGGCACGACCAATTCGGGGATGGCGGTGTATGACGGCCGTTCCGTCACCGTTCTCCCGCTCGACCCGGACAGCCCCAACCCGCGCGTGTTGCGCACCGCCATCTACGTCACTAATGAGCAGACTGTCCACATTGGGCGCACGGCCGTCAACCAATACTTCAGCCAGAACATCGGCCGGCCTGTTAAAATGCGCCGCGTCTGGATCGGCGAAATCGAAGTCATCGCCTCCGAAGTATACTACGTCACCGACGCCTACGCCTGGGTGGACGTACTCTCGCCGGGGCGGCTCTTCCTCTCCGTCAAAACCAGTCTGCGCGACCAAAACTACCCCGGAACCGTGGTTGGCCGCAGCTTCTACTCCCTGGAAAATCTCATCGCCCTCTACCTCACCGTCGTCAAAACCCGCGCCGAAAAGATGCTGGGCCAGGAATTAAAAGAAGTTGTACTGGGGCGGCCCGTCCGCTTTGCCCGCGACCACGTCCACGACCAACTGGCGCAAGACCGGCTGCTACAAGCCGCCTTTGCCGCCGGCTACGAAACGGTTTATCTGCAACAAGAGCCGGTGGCGGCGGCGTACAGCTACGAAACCACCCTCAACCGGCCAGAAAACGCGCTGGTCTTCGACTTTGGCGGCGGCACGCTGGATTTGACCGTGATGCGGTTGGGAGACGCTGGTCAGCCAAAAGTGTTGGCCACCGGCGGCATCCCGGTGGCCGGGGACGTGTTTGACCAAAAGCTGGTGCGGGCCAAACTGCCGCGCCATTTTGGCGAGGGTAGTTTTCACGGTCCCCGCCACAAGCGGATGACGCCGCCCCGTTGGATTTATGACGCCTTTTCCGACTGGCAGCGGATTTTGGAACTGCAAGCCGCCGAAAACCGCAAAATCCTGGAAGAGATCGCCCGCACCGCCCAGCGCCGCCACCAATTTGAGGCTTTGCTCAGCCTGGTCTCCGGCAATTATGGGCTGAAGATGTTCGACATTGTGGAACGGGCCAAGCGGACTTTGTCCGAGAAGCGAGGGGCGGAGATTTTGCTGGAGGGAGAGGGCTTCCACGTGCGCGATTTTGTCACCCGCACCGAATTTGAGCGCATCATCGGCGCCGATATTCGAGCGATTGATGCCCATGTGGATGAGGTGGTGGCGGCCTCCGGCCTGGAACCGGGAGCGATTGACCGGGTGATCCGCACCGGCGGCTCGGCGCAAATCCCGGCGTTTCGTGAGATGCTGGCGCGCAAGTTTGGCGCGGACAAGGCGCTGGCGGTGGATACGTTCAGCAGCGTGACGGCCGGGCTGGGGGTGATGGCGTATGGGATTGAACGAGGAGAGATTGACGGCCGCGCCTTCAGCCCGGACGACATCACCTGGGCCAGACCGGCAGAGGAACACCGCCCCAATGTGCCGCCGGTGAATCTGGCGGTGGCGCTGAAGCGGATCGCGTTGGCGGAGGGGAATGGGGAGCGGAAAGTGGAAAGCGGGCAGCGGATGTTGGTATTGATCGGCGGGGGTGAGGGGGTGACGGCCGTTCCCTTTGCCGGGCAGGATACGGTTTTACCGGCGGGTGATTGGGCGGGCGGGGTGGCGGCAGATTTTGACGAACAACTGCTGTTCATCACCACCCATTACCGCTTCATCCTGATGACGCCGCGCCAACTGGCGGAGCTGCAAACGGCCGGGTTACAGTTGGCGGATGCGCATCGGCTAGAGCGGCAGGAATCGGTATGCGCCGTCATCCGGTGGGCGGAGATCACCGCCAAATCGAAGCTGTTGCTGGTGACGTCGGCCGGGCTGGCGCGGCCGTATCCCACCCACATCATGCGCCATAACATCGAGGTTCCCGTTCCCCTGCGCTTCGATCAACCGCTGGACGGCGTGGCAGTGGCGGCGCTAGCGGCCGAACCGGCGGATTGGCTGACGCTGATCTCGCAAAAGGGGCGGGGCGCGCGCTGGCGGGTGGCCGATTTGCGCGGGTCGGGCACGCAGGCGTTCAACTGCGGCTCGGATGACCGGGTGATGGCGGCCACGTTGGCGGCGGAGATGGCAATGGTGACGGCGGATGGGTACGGCCGTCGCCTGCCGGCATCGCGGGTTCCCGCGCCGCCCAAGCCGAACACAAAGGGAAAATCGCTCATCGCCCGCCGTAGCCCGGTGGCGGCGGTGTGGGACACGGCCGTGCCGGCCTGGTTGGTGACGAGTACACGGATGGCGCGGGCGGAGGACGGCCGTCTACCCCGCCAGGATTCGACCAAGACAGAGCCGCTGATCAAATTGGCGCCGGGGGAACGGGTGTGTGGCGCGGTACAGCAGCGCCGCCAACGTCACAACGGCGGCAACGAGAACGAGCCGTCCGCATTAGGGGGAAAATCCACCGCCTTGATCACCGCATCCAGGTTGAGCGGGCCGTAAACGTGGGGGAAGGCCATCCCGGTTTCGTAGCAATCCTCGTAGCGGATGACGGCCGTCACCCGCGCTGGATCGATCACTAAAAGCGCCAAACCACTCTGCCCATGAAACCGCTCATTTGCCGGTTTGAGTGCCTGCGCCGGCGTGGAACAGTGAATAAAGCCTTCCGTCGTCAGCGACTCGGCGCGGTACACGCCAGCCGCCTGCGCCGCCTGCCAATCTTGCCAATTGGTGATGTGGAGAATGGGTGTCATGGAGCGGATTATAACCGTAGACTTGACAAATCTTGAAGATTTGTCAAGTCTACGGGCCGGTTCGCTCGCCCGGCGCGACCTGTGTATAATTACTGCCTTGATCTGCGCAAGTGCAGTGAGGGGTTACACAAGTGCAGTAAGAGAAACCCCAAATTTATAAGTGACAAGGTGATGTATGGATTTTCTGCGAACATTTGTTGATTTGTTTCTAAACCTGGATGTCTATTTGGATCAAATCATCCGGGATTACGGCGCCTGGACATACGGGCTGTTATTTACCGTTATTTTTATCGAAACAGGCTTGGTCGTCACGCCCTTTTTACCGGGCGACTCGCTGTTATTTGCCGCCGGTTCATTTGCCGTCTTCGGTTCTTTGAACATCTTTGCACTGTGGGGACTGCTATTCCTGGCCGCGATTTTGGGAGACACGCTCAATTACTGGATTGGTCACACCATCGGCTTACGCATTTTTGAGACGAACAACCGCCTGCTGAAAAAGGCGCTGAAGAAGGAATATCTGGAACGAACCGAAGCGTTTTATGAAAAGCATGGCGGCAAGACGATTGTGCTGGCCCGTTTTGTACCGATTGTGCGCACATTCGCCCCGTTTGTGGCCGGGGTGGGAACGATGCACTACGGCCGTTTCATCACTTACAATGTCCTCGGCGGTTTTCTCTGGGTCACCACTTTCCTGTTTCTCGGTTTTTTCTTTGGCAACATCCCATTTGTTAAGAAAAACTTTGAATTTGTGATTCTGGCCATCATTTTTGTTTCAGTTCTGCCCATGATTGTGGAATACACCCGCAATCGGAACCAGGCGCCGCAAGAACAGGCCAGCGAAACGGTATAAGAAATCAGACCATGTTATGCTCTGCCCGGATTACGGCCGTCCTCTTCGACCTTGATGACACCCTGATTGATTGGTCAGGCCGGCTGCACAACTTTGCCGACACCGCCCGCCCCCACATCAACAATCTCTACGACTGCTTGACGGCCGCCGGCCACACCTTGCCGGAGCGGGAAACCCTGTTCCAGCAATACAACGAAGCTGTTGTGCAAGGGTGGGAAAAAGCTAAAAAAAACTGGTCGGGCGTCAACTTTGGCCGGGTGCTGATAAACACCTTCATCCGCATCGGCCTGGATGTCACCCGCATTGATCTGGACGCCGCCATGCAGGCATACGATTGGCAGCCCATCCCCGGCGTACGGCCGTATGCCGACACCCACACCGTCCTGCAAGCCCTCAAAGACAGCGGCTACAAAATCGGCCTCATCACCAACTCCATGTATCCTATGTGGATGCGTGACGTGGAACTACAGGCATATAATATGCTCGATTATTTCGATGCCCGCGTCACCTCTGGCGATACCGGCTACATGAAACCCCATCCGGCCATTTACCGGCGCGCTTTGAAAATGATGGACGCCGCCCCCGAATCATCCGTTTTTGTTGGCGACCGGCCGGCCAACGACATCGCCGGGGCCAATAACACGGGCATGATCAGCGTGTGGATGAATCCACCGCACATTGAGTTTGATTTGAACAATATCAAACCTGATTACACCATCACCGCCCTATCGGAACTTCTGCCCATTTTAGAAAAATTGGAAACCGAAAAGTGAGTCCCCCGAAAAAGCCGCAGATTTCGCAGAGCACGCAGATTTTTCCCTCTGGATTTCTCTGCGCTCTCTGTGGCTTTTTTCGGTCAAGCCAAGACTGGAGATTACCATGTCAAAACCCGGACGAAACGCCCCATGTTATTGCGGCAGCGGCAAAAAGTATAAACAATGCCACCTAAAAATTGACCAGGCGGCGGAACGAGAAGCCCGCTCCTGGAAAGAGGCGGCTCGTTTCTTGCGCCGCGACTTGCTCAAATTCGCCCGCGATGACCGCTTTGCCGAAGATTTCGCCACGGCATTGCCCCAATACTGGAATGATTTTTACGAATTGGACAATGCTGAAGAGATGAGCCAGGATGAGGCGCTGCGCTTTTTTGATTGGTTTGTGTTTGATTATCAGCCCGATAGTTCGACAGACGGCCGTCGTCTCATCGAACGCTACCACGCCGAAAAACGGGACGACCTCTCCGTCCGCCAGCAAGAAGTGTTAGACGCCTGGCTCACCGCCGGCCCGGCCGACGCCTGGGAACTCGCCGGCTACGAAGGCCAAACCCTCCGCCTCAAAAATTTCACCAGCGGCCAAGAAATGACCGCTTTCGAGCCTTCTGGCCGCGGCGTTGTCGAAATCGGCGAACTCATCCTCACGCGTCTGGTCAAAGTGCATGAGCGCCACGAATTCGGCACTACCGCCGCCTACCTGCCCGCCGCCGAAATCACCGATTTAGCTGACAAAATCGGCGCCGCCCGCGCCGCCGACGCCGAACAGTATCCCGACACCTCCCATGATGATTTCATGCGCCGCCACAACGTCCTGCTCATTCACCACGCCCTCAAAGAAGCGGAAAACCAGGGGCGCCCCCCCGTCGCCCGCCTCAATCCCAACCGGCCCGACAAGAAAACACAGACGGCCGCGCGCCAGATGAAACGGCTGCGGCGGTGAGTGGGATGACGAGGGGAGGGGGTGACAAGGTGACTCGCCCTGCCCGTTCCTCAACGCATGAAACTACATATTTTTCCCCAGACCACGCCTCTCGCCGGAACCATCACCGTTCCCGGCGACAAATCCGTCAGCCATCGGGCGGTGATGCTGGCCGCCATCGCCGAAGGAACCAGTGTTATCCGCAACTGGCTGCCGGCCGGGGACACCATCGCCACCCTGGAAGCGGTGCAATCGCTCGGCGTTCGCATCGAAATTGACAAACATTCCCCCCAGGCGTGGGATTTGCAAATTGAGGGGCGGGGATTACGCGGTTTGCGTCCCCCAGAGAGGCCGCTCGACTGCGGCAACGCCGGTACCTGCATCCGTTTGCTGGCCGGTATTTTGGCCGGGCAGCCTTTCTCCTCGGTTTTGGACGGCTCACCCCAACTGCGGCAGCGGCCCATGCGCCGCATCATCGAACCGCTGGCGCGAATGGGGGCTGACATTGTGGCGAATGACGGCCGTACACCCCTCCACATCCAACCAGCCTCTCTGCATGGCTTCGACTTCCACATGAAAATCGCCAGCGCCCAGGTCAAAAGCGCCGTTCTGCTGGCTGCGCTGTATGCCCGGGGCGACACCCGCATCATCGAAGCCGGGCCGTCCCGCGACCATACCGAGCGTATGTTGGCGGCGATGGGCGTGGAAGCGGTGACAGAAGGAATGTGCGTGACTTTGAGGGAACTAGAGACTGGAGACTGGAGACTAACCCCGCTGGACATGACCATCCCCGGCGACATCTCCTCCGCAGCTTTTCCCCTGGTCGCCGCCGCCATCATCCCCCACTCGGAAATTACGCTCAAAAACGTGGGGCTGAACCAGACCCGCACCGGCCTACTGGATATTTTGCGGCAGATGGGCGCCCAATTTAGCGTGCAAAACCGGTCCGATTCCGGCGGTGAGCCGATTGGCGACCTGACCGCCCGCTTTGATGAACTGCACGCCGTCGAGATCGGCGGCGAAACCGTCGTCCGCGCCATTGACGAGTTTCCTATTTTAGCGGTGGCGGCTACGCAGGCGATGGGGGAAACGGCCGTCCACGACGCCGCCGAGCTCCGGGTCAAAGAGGTGGATCGCATCAGCCGGTTGGCCGGGGAACTGCTCAAACTGGGGGTGGACATTCGCGAACGGCCGGACGGCTTCACCATCGCCGGGCCGCTCCGCCTGCGCGGAGCCGCAGTGGACAGCCACGGCGACCACCGGCTGGGGATGGCGCTGGCCGTGGCCGGGCTGGCGGCGCAGAGCGAAACGCAGGCGCTTGATGCGGACTGCATCGGCGACAGTTTCCCCGGTTTTGTGCAGACGATGCGGGCGCTGGGGGCGAAGATCAAGGTAGGGGAATGAAGGAAGAAAATCACCTTGTCACCCCATCACCCCATCACCAAGTCATCAACGGCCGTACCCAACTCCTGGGACTCGTCGGCTGGCCCGTCAGCCACAGCTTCAGCCCGGCCATGCACAACGCCGCCGCCGCTGCGCTGGGGCTGAATGTCGTTTATATCCCGTTGCCGGTGCATCCTGATGATTTGAGGACGGCCGTGCCCGCCCTACCCGCCCTCGGTTTTGGCGGCGTCAACGTCACCGTCCCCCACAAGCAAGCCGTCATCCCCCTGCTGGATGAGCTAGATGAGGCGGCAGCGGCGATGGGGGCGGTGAATACGATTGTGGTGGAGCGGGGATTGGAAACTGGAGACAGGAGACTGGTGGGGTTTAACACGGATGGCGCTGGATTTTTGGCGGATTTGACGGAATTGGGGGTGGTTGTGACCGGGCGGAACTGCCTGATTTTGGGCGCAGGCGGCTCAGCGCGGGCGGTGGCCCATGCGCTGGCGCAAGCTGGGGCGACGGGGCGCATTCTAGCGCGACGGCCGTCCCAGGCGCAGCAGATCATCGCCGACCTGGAACTCCCCTTCACCGCCCACCCGCTGGCCGACTTGGAAACGGTCGCCGCCCAATCCACCGCCCCCCTCATCATCAACGCCACTCCGCTGGGGATGACGCCCAACCCCGACGCCTCCCCCTGGCCCGACGGCCTGCCCATCCCCCCCGGCGCATTCATCTACGACCTGGTGTACAATCCCCGGCAAACCAAGCTGATGCAGCAAGCCCGCGCCGCCGGCCGCCGCGCCGCCAATGGCCTGGGGATGCTCGTCCACCAGGGAGCGCTGGCTTTTGAATTGTGGACGAGCGTGAATCCGGATACGGCCGTGATGCGCTCAACTATTGACTCGGAGAAACTATGACCGCCAGCCTGATCATTCACAACGCCAAAATTCACACCGTTGACCCCGCTATGCCCTGGGCAGAAGCGGCGGCCGTCCGCGACGGCCGTATCCTGGCCGTCGGCCGCAACCACGACATCCTGCCCCTGGCCGGGCCAAAAACAGAGCGCATTGATGGGAACGGCCGTCTGGTCTTGCCCGGCCTCACCGATTCCCACGTTCATTTTTTGCAAGTCGCCGTTCGCAGCCACCAGATCAGCCTGTTTGGCGAACGGGATTTCGGCGAGGTGAAGCGGTTGGTGCAGACGGCCGTCACTCAGGCCAAACCGGGTCAGTGGGTGCAGGGCTGGGGCTGGGACGAAAATTTGTGGGACGTCTCCCCTACCGCCGCCATCCTGGACGAGATCGCGCCGGACACCCCCACCGCCCTGGCGCGGATGGACATGCACACTTGGTGGGTGAACAGCGCCGCTCTGAAAATTGCCGGCATCACTGCCGAAACGCCTGATCCGCCGGAAAGTAAGATCGAACGAGATGGGAAGGGCAACCCCACCGGCATTTTGCGCGAATGGAACGCCATCGAACTTGTCCGCCGCCGCATCCCTGACCCGGATGAAGCCATCCTGACCGGGTGGCTGGCTGACGCCATCGGCGAAGCGCACCGGCTGGGCTTAACCGGCATCCATGACCAGCGAGTGGAAAATGAAGGGGCGCAGAGTTTTCGTTTGTGGCAGCAGTTAGAGCGGGACGGCCGTCTGCAACTGCGGGTTCACATGAACATCGCCGCCGAATTTTTGCCGGAAGCGGCCGCGCTCGGCTTGCAGCCCGGCTTCGGCAGCGACCGGCTCTGGATCGGCCACGTTAAGGCGTTTGCCGATGGCACTATGGGTTCGCGCACCGCCTGGATGCTGGAGCCATTTACCGATGATCCGGGCAACAGCGGCGTCGTCGTCACCCCCGCCGACAAACTGTGGCAGTTGGCGGCCCGCGCCGCCGCCGCCGGATACCCGCTCTCCGTCCACGCCATCGGCGACCGCGCCGTGCGCGAGGTGTTGGATGTGTATGAGGAACTCGCTGCCCGCCATGCGCCATCCGCTTCTTTGCCATACCGTATCGAACATGCCCAACTCATCCACCCCGACGATTTGGGGCGGCTGGCAGAGCTGGGCGTGGCCGCCGCCATGCAGCCGGTTCACCTGCTCTCCGACTGGCCTACGGCCGATAAAGTGTGGGGCGGACGAGCGCGGTACACCTACGCCTTCCGCACCTTGTTAGACAAAGGCACAACGCTCGCTCTCGGCTCCGACGCGCCGGTGGCGCCGCTTAATCCCATGCTCAGCTTTTATGCTGCGTTAGCGCGTCAAGATGAGCGTGGATTGCCGGCAGGGGGCTGGTATCCGCAGGAAAAAATCAGCCTGGAAGAGGTAATCGCCGGATTTACGAGGGGGCCAGCCGTTTTGTCCGGCAAACAGGCGGCGCAAGGCTCCATCACCCCCGGCAAATGGGCTGATCTGGTGGTGATGGGCCAGGATTTGTTTGAGATGGTTCCGTCTGAAATACGTCAGGCAGAAGTAGATATGACCATCTTTGATGGGAAACTGGTATTTTCGCGAGAAAATTAACGACGATAAAACAAGGACAAAAAAAGGCGCTGTCCGGTTGGGCAGCGCCTTTTGCCTTTCTGCGGTTTGATTTAGTTGACTTTGATCGCAATCCGTTTCGGTTTGACTTCTTCGGACTTGGGCACTGTCAGGGTCAGCACGCCATGTTCGTAAGCGGCTTCGATGCCCTCGGCATTCACGTCCACCGGGAAGCGCACGCTGCGGCTGAAGCTGCCAAAACGACGCTCGCGGATGTGATAATTTTCAGCCTCAACGTCCTCATCGCTTTCGTTTTCGGCCTTGATGGTCAACACGTTTTCTTCCAGGGTGACGTCTAACTCATCCGGGCTAAGGCCGGGGACGGATGCCTTGACGATGTAGCCATCTTCATCTTCCAGCACGTCTACCGGGAATCCCCAGTTGGCCGGGGCCAGACGATCTTCAAATAAACGGTCAAATTCGTTGAATAAACGGTTGCGGCGCAGGTTGCGTTGTAGGGGTGTCCAGCGTACTAAAGTTGTCATGGTCTTTTCTCCTTTTTGATTCTCTTGCTCTCGGTTTGCCCGATTGGTTTTTATTTTGTGATACGCTGCTCAATTTTATTGATGGACGTTAGATGTTTGTATGAGCGATGTTAGAGAATCGTAGGAGACGTGTTTGAGGTGTGTTAACGGGGCGGCACATCGGGCGGGGCGTCGGGTGCGACACGGATGATTTCGCGGACGTAGTAGACGGGTTTGCCTTGCACTTCGTAGTAAGTGCGGACGATAAGTTCGGCTATCAGGCCCATCATCAGGAATTGAGCGCCCAGGATGATGAGGAGGACGGCCAGGAGGAGGAGCGGCCGTTCCCCAATCTGCATCGCTTGAAAGCCGGCTATCCCCCGCTCAACCCCGGCCCAGAGCTTGAGGCTTGCCAAATAGAGTCCCAAAAGCCCGCCGGTTCCCCCCAGCAGGATGCCCAATGTGCCAAACAGGCGCATGGGCCGGTCGCTGTACCGGCGCAGAAAGAGGATGGTGAACAAGTCGAGGATGACGCGGAAGGTGCGGGAGATGCCATACTTGGACGTTCCCGCCACCCGTGGGCGGTGGTTGACCGGCACTTCTGTCATGGTGAACCCGGCGAAGTTGACCATCTCCGGGATGAAGCGGTGCATCTAGCCGTAGAGATGTAAGTCGCGCACGACTTCAGCGCGGAAAAGGCGCAGGGAGCAGCCCCGGTCGCGCAAGGGCACGTGGGTCAGCCGGGCGATGAGCCGGTTGGCGATGCGGGAGGGAAGGCGGCGCATGAGGAAGGCGTCTTGCCGGTTGTGTCGCCAGCCGTTGACCACGTCATGCCCTTCCTGAATTTTAGCTATGAGTTGAGGAATGTCGGCCGGG
>JAJRVV010000208.1 GCA_024277135.1 Chloroflexota bacterium
AAATGAGTTCGGCCAGGGTTTCTTCGTCGCCTGCTTCGGCCAGACGGCGATTGATCTGGATGAGAAAAGTGAGCCGCCGGTTGAGTTCGCCCAAAGTGGTGTGCGCCTGTTGCAGGGCGCGTTCGGCCGTTTCCGTTTCCTGGACGCTCCGGCGCAGGGAGGTGAGCGCGATCCAGGCCATCGCCGGGCCAACCAGACCGTAGAACAGGAATTGAGTGGCGAAGTGTTGCCACAGCGACAGGTGTGTCAAGAAGGTGTGTTCAACTATCTGATGGATCAGCACCAGCAGGAAAGCAAGCAACGGCGCTTGCCAGCGCAGGCGCGTCATCCTTTGGTAAAGTCTGGTAGAGACCGCTTCGCTCATATCTGGCTATTGTAAGGATTCGCGCGACGGCCGTAAAGTCTCATTTAGCGCGCCGGGCTACGATCAACTTAAAGACGCCTTTCATCCCCATATCTTCCACCTGCTCTAACTGCCAGCCGCTCTGTTGTACGTTTTCGACCGTGCGCCGGTTGATGTTGGCCCCGGTCATCCGCACCACCGCCGGATTCAGTACGTCCATGATGGTACCGGCAACTTCATTACCGGCTCGCATATGTTCCAGCAGCAGGAGACGGCCGTCTGGCTTCACCACCCGCGCCAATTCCGTCAGCCCCAGCACCGGATCGGGCACGGAGCAGAAGACGAAAGTGGCGATGACATCATCGAATGAAGCGTCGGGAAACGCCAAAGCCTGGGCGTCGCCCAATTGTAGATTGACAGCGACTTTCAGTTCAGCCGCCCGCTTTTTGGCGCGTTCTAACATGCCGGGGGTCAGGTCAACGGCCGTCATCTCAGCGCCATCCGGGTAATAAGACATATTCTTGCCCGTGCCCACGCCCACTTCCAATACTTTTGGCCCCTGCGCCAGCGACCAAAGGCGGGGCCGCCACGAACTGTAACGACGTTCGGCCAGAATTTCCATGGCGTCATACAGGGGCGCGATCCGCTGGTAACGCGCCCGCGTGCGTTCTGTTGCTTTTTCGTCAATCGTCATAAAGCAGTCTCCTTGTTCTCTGTGTCTTCGCATTTCATTCTCTTCCCGGCAAATGACGCTCAATGTCATGCCGGACCGCATAAGTTGCCGCTTCGATACGGTTAGCCAACCCCAGCTTGGCCAGAATGGAACTGACATGATTACGGACGGTCTTGGTAGAGAGGGAAAGCGCGGCGGCAATTTCTGGATTAGACTTCCCTTCAGCCACCTGCGCCAACACCTCCATTTCCCGCTGAGAAAGGTCGCGGAATACGGTTGCCTGCCTCTCCATTTCACTCTGGCGCGCGCGGGCGATCACCCGCTGCGTGACGACCGGATCCAACAGCGCCTCACCCCGGCGCGCTGCATCCAATGCGTCAATCAGCGCTCGATTGCCCACTTGCTTGAGCACATAGCCAGATGCGCCTGCCTGAATAGCCCGAAAAATCAAATCATCATCGGCAAATGAAGTTAGCATGATGACACGCGTTTTCGGCCAGCGGGTGGTTATCTCGCGGCAGGCGTCAATGCCGCTTTTACCTGGCATACGAATATCCATCACCACCACATCCGGCTGGTAGCTGGCAACAGCTTGCACCGCTTCTTCCGCTGAACCCGCCTCGGCCACTACCTCGATCCAGGGAGAATCTTCCAGCAACGACATCACCCCTAACCGAACAATCTCGTGGTCATCCACAAAAACGACCCGCACAGAATCCATCAATTGTCCTCCCAAGGGGTTAGCAGCGTCACCTGTGTGCCCTGGCCTGGTTCTGAAGTAATGGTCAGCTCCCCTCCTAGCAGCCGGGCGCGGTCGCGCATATTCCGCAACCCATAACCGCTGCCATTCGGCTCACTGATAAAGCCACGGCCGTCGTCGGCAATGGTTAGCTCAAACTGTCCCTTTGCTTGTGTGGCCCGCACCTGCACCCGGTGGGCCTGGGCATGGCGGGCGGCGTTGGCCAAAGCTTCATTCAAGATAACCAGAACGTGGGTCGTTCGTAATGGATTCAATGAGGCCGGTTTTGGCAAATCCAGCGTCAACTCAACCTCCATGAGCGCGGTCAGGCGCGGATCGGCCGTTTGCTGCCGCAAGCCATCCACCAGAGAAACCGTGGTTGGCTGTGCCCGCAAGTTACCCATGTAAGCGCGCAAGCTGGCGATGGCCTCATTCACGGCGGTCATGGCCCGGTCTAATCGCTGCCCCACAACCGTATCATCAGCCACCTTACGGCGCGCCGACTCGACAATCAAACCAGCGGTGTATACCTGTTGGATAGCGCCATCGTGCAATTCCCGGCCGATGCGTTCTCGTTCTGCCATCAGGCTGTTTTCACTCTCCATCTGCTCGATCAGCCGGTCAATCTCCAAGTCAAACACCTCTAGCGCTCGGATGATGGTAATAGCCATCACCAACCCCGTCAAGGAACGGAACACGGGAGCGGGAATCGCCAACCAATTAACCAGGCGAGCGTCATTCAGCCAATTGGCGGGAAAGAAGTCGCCAGCAGGTACAATCAGCCCTCCCAGAATCGCGTAAGCCCCTAACGCCAGGCCGGCCACGCGCAAAGTACGATAAATATGAGTTAGGTTGAGTGGTTTGATATGCTGCTCAGCTTGATAGCGCAAGCCAAAAGCAGCCAGCAATCCGCCCGGAAAACCAATGAGATACCGCGCCCAAATCGAAGCTGGCCGGTGCCACGTTTCGAATTCCCCGCTTAAGGCCAAGCCAGGCATGATAAACCACAAGCCCCAACCCACCATCACGACCAGGGGGAGGACGATCAGCCGTGGCCATCGTTCGCGGAACAATTCCACGCCAAACTGGAATAGAAAGCCGAAGGAGAGCGCTAACAAGATAGCCTGGAGGGCCTGTAACAGGGAGATAACGGCGTCATTCACGTAGGCGGCCTGAATGGGGATAAAGATGAGCGCCCACTCGTGCAGGCCATGGGTGATGCCAAAGGCCGCCAACCATCCCAGGCTGCGCGCCAGTTCCAGGCGGCTGTGCCGCCGTGATTGCAAAGCAATCGCCAGACCCAGGACAAAGAAGACTTGGCCATAAACGAAGAGAACCAGTGTGGCGTTTAACTCAAAGAATTGGCGCAATAAATCAATCATGGTTGATTATCTATCAGATTAGTTCAATCTGGCAGATTGAACCAATGTTAACAGACCTGTCAATGAAACAGCAAAAGACCTGGCAAGCTTTGGTGATGTTTGCCATCGCCAACCTGCCAGGTCTATCGTGTTGTAATTCTATTTGTTACTCGAAGGCTTCAAAGATGGGCGGGAAAGTGAGCAATAAGCCTAAACCAATGAGGATGAGGGTGATGGTGAACGCTTTGCCCAGGTCGTAATCTTTATCCTTCCACATTGTGTGCATCGCAATCCAGCTAACCAGCCAGAAAATGATGCCGATACCGGTCTTGCCGGTTAAAGGTCCGGCCGGGTTCCACCAGTTGAGGAAGCCCTTGAGTCCTGCGCTGAGGACGGCGCCGGTTGTCATCAGGCCGATGACGAAGGTACCAATACCACTGGCAATCAGGGCGGCGGCGGCAGGGCCAGTAGGGGATGCTTTTTCCTGAGATAGTTTATGAGTGGTCATTTTATTTGTCTCCTATTTGTCATTGCCTATAAAACTGGGGCAGCCTTGGTAATGAAGGCGCCAAACAAACCGGCAATGGCGGCGGCGGCAAAGGCGATGATGAAGATAACGATTGCCATTTTGCGTAGCCGCTCATTGGTCGCCATCTCTGGGCCGTATCTCAAAACGAGGTAGACAACGGCCGTTGCCAGAATGGGCGCAAACCAGGCCACATGCTCCTTCCACTCCATGCCAAAGACATGCCAGCCAGACAGGTTTGGGTCTGCCTTGAGAAAAGAGCGTGGATACGCTGTCAGATCAGCCCCTTCGGGCGGGGCCGCCCGGTACCAGGGGTAAACAATGTACGTGCCAGTGATGACGGTTAACCAAGCCACCACAGCCATCGTGATGGTGCCTAGCTTAAGCCGTCCCAGCCGTTCCTTGATTCCGGCTGGTGTGACCAATTCTGGGCGCAGACTGTACAACCCGGCCAGTCCGCCGGCGAAAGCCAACAAGAATAGCGATCCCAGGAGCAAGCCGTGTGAGGCTGTCCAAAATTCACGAAATGTAAGACTCATGATGCACCTCCATTTGTGCGCTATTTGTTAAATCAAATGAGTGCCTACATCATAAGTCTTGTTGGCGCTTTTCTGAAGTGTCACTTGTCCCATTTCCTTTGGGTCAGGTGACACCTTCCTCATCCTTCATCCTTTCTCACCAGCCACCGCGTCAGATAAAGGGTCAGGGAAAACATCACGCTCCAAAAAGCGAACCGTCCGACCAGGTTGGGGTAGCGGTGATAAATACGGCCGTACTCCCCCCTCGCCTTCACCATCACATACGACTCGCTAGCCAATTCCCACACCGCTTGATGGGCGACAACTGCGGCCAAAGTCCCCCCAAGGCCGCGCCAACGGCCGTCCGCCAACAGCCAGATGGCGTGCAAAACCGCCACCGGCAGCGTCTGCAAATGACCGAACTCATGCAAAAAGCTGAGATAAAGCCGTTCCTGGCGCGGCTGGCCCCGGCGCAGCGCCAGGTTCACCAGCGGCGGGTGGGGCAGCGCCACCCGCCCCACCCGCACCAGGTGCCACAAATTGTTTTCCACGCCAATTTCGGCCGACAGCCCGTACCAGGAACGGACGTGGTGGGTGGGGGTGACGGCCGTCTCCTTCTCCATCATTTCCGCTCCAAATACCCGCCCTTTTGCAGTAGTTCGCGCACGCGGGCCATATTCATGCCAAAGCCGAGCAGCGTCTCCCCGTCAATCAGCAGCGTCGGCGTGGCAAAACGGCCGACAAGCTCCTTCACTTCATCCATGTATGACTCATTGGCGGTCACATCCTTCTCCACGTAAGGCACAACATTTTGGTCGAAGAACCTCTTCGCCGCGTGACAGTCGCCTCAGGTGGGTTGGGTGTAAATAGTCACCCCTTTTTGCTTCCGATCGCGTTGAAACAGTCTCTTTAACATATCGCCCTCTTTTGATGGAGATCGAAAATTAGCGGATTGGAGGCCGCTCTTCTCTTTCTCTCTCCAGAGCCATTATCATGGCGTCTAAACAAGCGCCGCGCTTATGTAACAAAGGATGGTGATCGACGCCGGGGAGAACCTGAAGCTGCCAGTTCGGCCGTCCCTGGGACAACCAGCGCGCTCCGGCCAACGGCGCCGTCTGATCCTGGTCGCCGTGAATGCAGAAAACGGCAAGGTCATCAGCCAACTTATCCGCATCCGCTTTGAGATCGTTATTGTATATGATTTCCCAGAGAGAGGAAGTGAAAGAGCGCCAGGTATGCTTGACCAGATCGGCGGCCACTTCACGCGGGATGTCCCGCAGCAGGTAAGGTAAGAGCCAGCCAAACAGCCGCCGCGTGGTCATACAAGCAATAGCCGCCATGGTCACGTTGGTGAAAAACCACCGATCCAGGAACGGCCCGTTGCGGAAATGCTGATACGTCTCCTCCCGGCCGCCAAAGTAGGGCAAGCCAATCAAAATGAGCCGCTCCACCTGTGCCGGGTAACGGGCGGCATAGGCCACAGACAAAACGGCTCCCATGGAATGACCGATCAGGGTGAAGGGGGCGCGGCGGGAGAGGGTGTGATGCAAGGCGTTAACGTGGCGCGCGGCCGTATAATGCGCCCACGGCTTGGGCGATTGGCCAAAACCAAGCGGATCAACCAGCAAAACCCGGCGATCCTTCTCCAGCGCAGTCACCCGTCCCTGCCAGTAGCGCGTTGTCCCCCCCATTCCTGGCAGAAAAACCAGGAGAGGCCCGTCTACACCCGACTCTGCCACATAAAGCGTCTCTGTTTCGTCAGTTCCCATGACATCATCACCAGCAGGTTAATGAGCGGTGAATGCTTCGCTGGCGGGCATGGTTTGCATGAGATGGGCGCAATATTCATGACGGCCGTCATTCCCCGACTCGTAGATAGCTGTTACCAAACGGGTCAACGTCACCGATTTCGGATCGTAGGCAACCGTCGCCACCTTGTTGGCCAGATGAACATCCGCATACAACACGCCTTTCACAGATAACAACCCGTGACGCACGCGCTTGGCGCAGGCGGCGCATCCCATACCAGAGACGCCCAGGAAGGCGGCTTCGGCTGATGCCAGCGCATGTTTCTCTAACGGCCTTCCTATCAGATTCAAATGATAATTCTTGTGTTCAAACATCTCGCTACTCTCCGGTAATGTTTAATGGCTACACAAATCACCTTGTCGCTCACCCATTATGGAGCGCCGATATCTTGCCAGCATCGGGACAGCAAGGATGCTGGCGCTCCATTTTCAGGCCATCCGCCAATTACCGTTGGCGGTGTGGCAAATGTTTCCTGTTTTTCACCTTTGCGCCCAACTCAGGTTGGGCATAACGTTCGGGCGCGCTTTCAAATTCAGCTTGACACTGGGCGCAACAAAGGGAATAAGCCACACCTTCATATTCAATGACGATATACGCTTTGCTGCGATTCATACGTTTACCGCATACAGGGTCTTTTAGCATGTTGTAATCGCTTTTCCTTCTCTAATCCAAATCCGGCGTGTTCAATCACAGCAGCCAGCCGATCTCGATTCGTTAACGCCGGGTCATATGCAATATAAGCCATCTCCGCCGCTGGATTAGCGTACACTTCTATCACGCCAGGCGCTTGTGCTAAAAGTCATTCTGCGGCGAGCGCGTCACCACTGCTGCAACTCAGATTAAATAGCGGCAATGTGAGGTTTTGTGTCCGACTCTTGCTAATTGGCGTACTCATTTCAACTCCTCCAATTACTACTGTTTCACCCAACGAGGCTTGCTTGCTCTTCACCATTGGCGAGCCGGTCACATATCAGAGAAGTGACCGGCTCTCAAACGCTTACTGCACAACCACTTTGCCGCGTAACATGCCCATCTGGCATTGGAACGGAATCTCGCCACGTTGGTCGGGGGTGAACTCAATCGTCACCGTTTCCCCTTCCGGCAGCTTGGCCGACTGGTCAATCTTGTCAAAAACCACCATCTCGCTGCACATGGCCGACTCTTGCCGGTTAAAATGCAGCCGGACGGGTTTGCCCTTTTTAACCACGATCACATCAGGATCATAGCCGCCTTTGACATTAATTTTCACTTCCTGTACGCCGCCTACTACGGCAACCTGGACGCCTTCTTTGCGATACAGCCAGAAGTACCAGATGATGAAAACGATGAGAGAAAGTCCTAAACCGTTGACGATAATTTGTGTGACATCCATGATCAAACTCCTTGTGTAGAGTTGCGAGGTTTGCCAAACCTCGCAGGTCTGGAAACTGTTAGGCTATCTTCTCGGCCGTTTCCGTGAAGCTCTTGGCTTTGAAGAAACGGAGCCGGTTGGCATTGGAGACAACGGTCACGCTGGATGCGGCCATCGCGGCCCCAGCCAGCAGAGGCGAGAGCAGCAACCCAAAGAAGGGATACAAGACGCCGGCAGCGATAGGAATTCCCAATGAATTGTAGCCAAAAGCCCCGAACAAACTCTGCTTGGCGTTGCGCATGGTCGCCCGCGAGATCTCGATGGCGTAAGCGACGCCCTTCAGACTACCACTCATCAGGGTGATGTCGGCGGCTTCGATAGCCACATCCGTGCCGGTGCCGATAGCAAAGCCAACATCAGCCTCCACTAGCGCCGGGGCGTCATTGATACCGTCGCCGACCATGCCTACTTTGTTGCCGCCCACCTTAAGCATGTGAACTTCCTGGGCTTTATCCTCCGGCAGCACATCGGCCAGCACCCGCTGGATGCCAACCTGACGGGCGATAGCCAGGGCGGTGCGCTCGTTGTCGCCAGTGAGCATGATCACTTCCAAGCCTACGTCGCGCATCACCTGGATGGCCTGGATGGAGTCTTCTTTGATGGTGTCGGCTACGGCGACCACGCCGGCGGCACGGCCGTCCACGGCCACATACATGGCCGTCTTACCTTCACCCTGGAGTCGCCGCACATCTGACTCAATGGCGCGGGCGTCAATTTCATGGCGTTGCATCAGCTTGATGTTGCCCACCAAAACCTGCTGTCCTGCTACAACTGTCTCCACGCCATGGCCAGGCACGGCCTCAAACTCGGCCGGTTCAATGACATCAACCCCTTGCGCCTTGGCGCCATCTACAATCGCCTGTGCCAACGGATGTTCGCTGAGCCGGTCGGCGCTGGCAGCCAGCCGCAGCAATTGCTCATTGTTCATTGATAATTGTTCATTGACCAGCACGTCGGTCAATTCCGGTTTGCCTTTGGTGATAGTTCCGGTTTTATCCAGAACAATAATTTTCAACTGCGACGCCGTTTGCAGCGCCTCGCCGTTGCGGATGAGGACGCCGTGTTCGGCGCCTTTGCCCACACCGGCCACCAGGCTCATGGGCACGGCCATGCCCACGGCGCAGGGGCAGGCGATGATGAGGACGGTTACGGCCGTGATAATGGCAAAGGCCAACGCCTGACTGGGGCCAAAGTTAAACCAGACCAGGAAGGTGAGAATGGAAATAATCATGACTGTGGGTACAAAGTAGCTGGATACCACGTCCACCAGCCGGGCGATGGGCGCTTTAGACCCCATCGCATCCTGCACCATTTTCACGATTTGGGCCAGAGCGGTGTCTTTGCCCACTTTGGTAGCTCGGAATTTGAAGCTGCCGGTGGTGTTCACCGTCGCTCCAATCACTTCGTCGCCAACTGTCTTGTCAACAGGCAGACTTTCACCAGTGACCATAGATTCATCAAGGGCGGAACGGCCGTTGATGATTTCTCCATCCACCGGAATCTTATCGCCAGGACGAACCACAATGATGTCGCCCACCAGCACTTCCTCAACCGGAATTTCGATTTCCTGGCCATCCCGCAGCACGCGGGCCGTTTTGGCCTGCAAATCCAGCAGCTTGCGGATGGCCTGGCTGGTTTGGCCTTTGGCCCGCACTTCCAGCGCTTGGCCAAGTACGACCAAGGCGGTGACGACGGCCGTAACATCATAAAATGGCGTCGCCGTCCCTTCCGGGAAAATGGCGGGAATGATGAGCGCCACCGTCGAGTAAATCCAGGCGGCGCTGGTTCCCAGAGCTATCAGCGTGTTCATATCTGCCGAGTGGCGCTTAAAGGATGACCAGGCTCCGGTGAAAAATTGTCCCCCAGAAAAGGCCATCACCGGCAGGGTGACGACTGCCGATAAAATGAACAACCACCGGATCAGCGCCTCCGAAGCTTCGCCCACAAAAAGATTGGGCAGATAGAGCCAGGGAAGTTCGGGATAAGCGACCAGCATCACCGGGATGGAGATGGCGGTGGCAAACCAGAATTTCCGCATCAGGCTTTGGTACTCACGTTTATGAGCGGCCGTTTCATCATCAACTGTTTCCTCCGATTCAATCGGACGAGCCGCTTTGTAGCCGGTGGATTCGATGGCCGCTTTGATAGCGGCAAAGTCTGCCAGACCAGGTACGTAGTTAATCTGCACCAGTTCGGTGCCCGGATTAACAGTGGCCGCCAACACGCCGGGGGTGCTGTAAAGGGCTTCTTCGATGAAGCGCACGCATGAGGCACAGTGTAGACCGGGCGTGAGACGCGCGCGCATATCGGCCGCGCCAACTTTGTAACCTGATTTTTTGACGGCGCTGACCAGGTCGCTGACGCTGCTCTGGGCCGGGTCATAGGTTACGTGGGCTTTGTCCAGGGTAAAATTGACGTGGACGTCGCTTACGCCAGGGACATTTTGCAATCCCCGTTCGACTGAAATTACGCAAGTGCTGCACGTTAGCCCGGAAATGGGCAGGTCAACCTTTAGCGGGCCGGATAATTCGGGATTAAAGCCGGTGGTAGCGGAACCGGCCAGCAGTTTCGCACCGTTACCGGCCATTGCCTGGCCGGCGTCGAACGTTTCCACGCACCGGGTTGAGCAAAAATAGAAGGTCTGCCCTTCGCGCTGGCGTGTGGCCGCTGCCGATTCCGGATCGACCGCCATGCCGCAAATTGGGTCAATCACTGGTTCGACCGCTGATTTCTCGGCAACGGCCGTTTCCTGGCGCATGTATTGGTGCGGATTGGCGTCAAACGTCTCAGCGCACCGGGTTGAACAAAAATAGAAAGTTTGCCCCATATGGTCGCGTTTGGCGGCGGCCGATTGGGTCTCAATTTCCATGTCGCAAACAGGGTCTTTTATCATTTGAACTTTCTCCCAAATAAAGAAGTTGTCCGCCAACCGCTTGCTGGTGACAGATAACTAAGTAACCATCCATTATTTATTTCCCTGTTTCGGGAATGGGAATTGCAATTCCCATTCCCGAAACATTGTCGTAAAAAAAGGGAACTTATTTATGGACGCTCACTAAATTACGCAGACGGGCCGGGGCAACGCCCTTTGCGCCCAACGTAAAACAACAAGCCAGGCCAGCAGTCCGCTCATCACCACAATCAGAGGTAAATTCGTTATTGCAAACATCTTTTATCACTCCTTCACATTTCACCATTCGTAACCGTTCGGGTTTGAAGCCGAACAATTACACTATACACCCAGGCCTGGCCAGGTCATAGCGTCGTATAGCGGCTGACCGAATAGGTCAAACAGCGCGCCTGTGATAGGTAAATTTACGTGATGTTTTCTGCGTTGTTGGGTTACTGGAGAGTGGAGACGGGAGATTGGAGACTGGGCTAATCGCCACTCTCCAATCTCTCACAAGAATTTACGGATTTAGTCCTGATGATCCAATTTCAGGGACTCGTACATGCGGTCAATGACGCCATGCGGATCATCTCCCTGACGCCAATCATCCAGCAGCTGCTGCATTTCCGGCTGATGGTTGTGATTGGCGGCCGCCAGGACGGCGCTTTCCAGATGATGCTCGACATCGGCCGTGTCATCCCGCTGGGCGGCGGAAAGGGCCATGCCTAGATGGACGGAAACAGGTTCAAACGCTTCATCGGCCCGCGCTCCCAACGCCTCGCTCGTCTCCGCCTCCGCCGCGTGAATGTCCCCGGATTGCAGATCGGCCAATAATTTCTGGGCCAGGGGCAGCACGGCCGGGCTGGCGTCGCCGACCAGATGTTGGGCATGGTGCGTGGCGTCGTCCTGGTTTCCGGCCGCCAGGGAATCGAGGATGAGGCGCAAATGATCCGCTTCGGTCATGCTCAATTCTGGGGATTCGGCCGCTCCTTCCTCGCCATGTTCCATCACCATATCTTCGCCCAATGTGTCAATCCAGGCGCCGATCTTCTCCACATCGTCATCGCTCAATCTATCTTCCAGAAAGGGGGGCATGATGTCCCCTTTGGGCGCGCGCACCTGACGGAACAGTTGCTCCCGCGTGTGTCCAGCCAGGGCCGGGCCGATGTTTCCTTCTCCATCCTGACCATGACAACCGGCGCAGCCAACGGCGCGGTAAAGTTCCAGCCCGGCGGCGGCGTCCAGGGATAGAGCGCCATCGGCAACGGCGATGTCTGTCGCCTGTTCGGTAGGCGCGGGGGTGGATACGGCCGTTGCCGGTTCAGAGGCGCTGCAAGCGGCCAACAGCAAGGCGAAAACGCCAAAACTGATCAACAAAATTGGTTTTTTCATACATCCTCCATATTGGTGAATAAACAACATAAACCGTGATGCGGCAAGCCCACCGGGTGAGCCGCATCACGGTTTACAATGACCTATCAATGGGTGATTGATTAAGAAGCGAGGGTAAACGCCTCGCTGGCTGCCATTGTTCGTAAAATTTGGGCTTGATAATGGTGACGGCCGTCATTGCCCGCCTGGGAAACGGCCGTGACCAAACTATCCGGCGTGACTTGCTCGGGGTCATAAGCAACGGCGGCCACACTGTTCTGTAAGTATACATCAGCATACAGCACCCCGCCCAGGCTCAACAGCCCATTACGCACGCGGGTGGCGCAAGTGGGGCAGCCCATGCCGGAGACGCCCAGGAAAGCGGCCTGCGCCGTTGCCAGAGCATCCTGATCTAGTGGTTTTTCTACTGCGTCTACATGGCAATTCTCGTGTTCAGACATAAAATTGTTCCTCCAAGTTATATGTGCAAATCGCCTTTGGTAAAAGCACCTTGCACTTGATTGTTACCTAATTTAGCATCCGGCGTAAGAGCCAAACAGCCTGCCTGTATGCAGACTGGAGAATGGCAACCTCTAATTTCCACTCTCCAGTCTCATCTTTACTTACCGTTTACTTACCGGCGTGTCAACCAAAATCCCAGCCCCAAGCTGACCAGCGCAACGATGATCACGCCGGCCACCTGCCCGGCTGATTTGGATCGATCTAGATCATGCGATTCGCTTGATGCTTCCTGAATGGTGGCTGGCACAGCCGAAGCTTCATGAGTGGGCGCGGTAATGGTTACATCGGCGACGGCCGTTTCCTCATCCGTCGCCGCCCGTATCGTATAAGAGCCGGGCGGCGTATCCGCCGGGATGGTGAACGTCGCTTCAAAGCCGCCATCATCCCCTTCTTCTACCACGGCCGCCTCTCCCAGCAGAATGGAATCCGTCATCCCTTCCAGAGTGATAATAAACACCTCGCCTGCCTCCATCTCCGTGCCAATAACGGCAATCTCCTCGCCGGCAGCTACAATTGTTGGCTGCACGGCAATCACCGGTTCTCCGTGCGCCAGCGCCATCCCTACCGGCGTCAGGGCCAGGGTGACAAATAAAATCAAGAACGAAATCAGTTGCTTTCTCATTTTCGTATTCTCCTACCCAAGATGCTGCGCCACCGGTTGTAGTGCGGCAACGATGCCACTGATGATAATGACAACGAGAATCAGGGCGGCGCCGCTGAGCAAGGTCTTGCGTCGTTTCGGAGCAAGATAACGGTTGCGGTCTAAAATGGGAACCAGGGCCAGCAAACCGCCCAGGATAGCCGGGACAACGATAAGCGCTTTCGACCCCAGCAGTTCTTCCGCCGGGAATAACCAGAGGAACATCCACCACGGCTTGGTTAGTTCCACCCCAACAATTCCTGATTGTCCCAACGGCGCCGGGAATAACAGGCTCAGCGCCAGTACAACGCCAAAGGTTAGCAAACCGTAGCCCACCATGCGCTTCAGGTGAACATCAAAGCGCGATTGGCCTTCGCCATTGGTGGGTCGGGTTTTGGCTTGCGGGGCGAACTTGGGCGAGATGCCATGCTGTTTAATCAGGTAAACGTGGGCCGTGATGAACAGGGCGAACAGCAGGGGCAAAATGGTAGCATGACCGTTAAACAGCCGGGTGAGCAACGGTACGCTACGGCTGAATTCGGCCGAGAACCAGGCGCCTAATGCACCGAGGATGGTGGCCGTTTCTGCGTTATGCTGCAACGCCTCCACCGCTTCCTGATCAAACTTGAGGACAGAACCGGTGAAAACCAGCCCCAGGGTAACGGCCAGCAGGCCCAACCCTACATACCAGTTGACCTCACGCGGCCGCTTGTACGCTCCGGTAAACAATACGCGCAGCATGTGTAGCAGCACTGTCAGCGTGATGAACTGGGCTGTCCAAAAATGAATGGAACGGATCAGG
The DNA here is from genome assembly GCA_024277135.1 of Chloroflexota bacterium. Lineage (GTDB taxonomy): Bacteria > Chloroflexota > Anaerolineae > Promineifilales > Promineifilaceae > JAJRVV01. The sequence goes on from JAJRVV010000208.1 coordinate 13,606, forward strand.
TCACCTAACGTAACCCCGGTAACGATATAGACCACGCTGTCATGCGCGCCGGTCGGCTGCGGATTATAAAATTGGGCCAGGTATATCCCCGTCACGATGAGGATAATAAAGCCAAACAAAGTAATGCCACCCAATAAATAAGGTAGCGAATTTGCGTGTTCAGGGACAGCATAGCGGATGCCGGATATGCCCAACCGCTCTTCTAACCAGCGTCCGACCGGCGTCTGTCCTCCTTTAGGTGCATGCGTTGAAATGCTCATATTAAACCCCTCTAAAATGGAGCGCGAGCATCCCTGCTCGCTGACCGGCCAGAAGCCAATACTCCGTTTTTATACATGGTGGTATGCACCACACATGACGTCTCCTCTCAAGGTAAGGTATGCAACTCCCCATAGCCCAACTATAAGGCCTGGTACGGCCGTTTTCTAGCGCAGAATTACCTGTCCGACATCAAGCGCATGTACTTGGTTGATCATACGTAATTTGGCTGATGGTTCCCTGGTATAGACGACCTTCCAATCAAGGCGCTGATAAATATCGCACTCTGATAGAATCGGCCGTTGAACAACCCCTCCAGTTGGGTTAGCAAACGGGTTGGCTCTGACTGCACAGCAACAATCCAGGGGAGGAGATATTGAGCTAATGCCAGGTCAAGCGCCTGATTTAAATTGTTTAATGGGGTTGGGTCAAACAGGCCTGCTCCCGCGTCTGTCCAACTGTTGGCCAGATAGCAGATCACCCGGCCTATCACTTCGTGGGAGAGCGTAACATTATGACGGTATATCAAGTCGAGCGCCTGCATAAACGGCAACAAGGCGTATCGCTGGCCGCTTAAAATGTGTTGCAGCCGGGCATAAGCTGTTTGCTCGGAAAGGACGCGGGGGTGTAGAAAATGGCAGTCAACGTTAGGGGCGTCTGCCACCAAGCTCTTACCAGGCTTACTCTGCAAACGTTTTCCCTCCCAATTGACCACAGTCGTCCGAGCCAGCAAATCTGCGTTCCAGCCATCGAAGCCGACTGTATCCATTGTAGCCAGCAGACGAAAGTTGGGTGGATAGGGAATTGGAGCAACAGCCCGCGCGCCTTCAATACGCGCCTGATCCGGCCAAAATTGAAAGTCAGGCGTTGTAAAGTAGGCATACAATTCCGCCGGACTGATTCGGGCCAGGCAAGCAATGAACAGCCGGTTGGCATATTCACCTTGACGCGCTTCTTCTATCAGGGCTAACAGGTTATTCCGGTTGAAACGAGCCTGCATCTCGACAAAGCGGGAAACATTTTGGCTTTGCGCAGCCCAACGGGCGTGGCCTACGAAAAATTGGCATTGCCGCGCCGGGATTTCGGTTAAAATATGCCCCAGGCACTTGACCAGTTCAATTTTCCCCGTCTGCTTTTCACCGGCCAGGATCAGGAAAGGGCGCGACTTCAGGCTGACATAAGTGTTGACGATAGCTTTGCGATCCGCCCGAATGCCGGCCGTCTTGGCTGCCTGAAGCAGGCTGCGCACAGCGACCAGTTCCTCATCGGGCTGTAAGCCTTGCCCCGTTTGTGGTGTCGCTTCCGCAATCATTATTGGCCTCATCAGCTAAACGTATTCTTCTATCGTTCACTGCTGTATTAAAGAAGACACGGCCGTTTCCTAACGCAATACGCCCCCATATAGCAGGCTAAATAGCCTACACTTTATCAGCATGTAAATGCAAGGGAATGTCGGCCGTCATCGTCCACTCTCCGGCCAGGGCCGGGCATATCCCCCCCCTCATCCTGACCATGACGACCAGCCCAGCCAATGGCGCGAAGCGGCGGCAATGTCTGTCATCTGGTTGGTGGGCGCAAGAGTAGAAATGGCCGTTAATTGCAACTCAGGTGCAACGCACTTTTAAAGTGCATCGCACCTCTTTAACTCAAACAGCCTGACGGTGTGTCAGGTAGTTGTAGGGAAAGACAATCAAGGCCGGGATATACAAACTATAGCCAATCAGCCACAGCAGGCCAATGAGGAACCCGCCGGTTGTCAACGGCCAGGCGAAGCCGGGCAGCAAGGGTTTCCAGACTTCGTACATCGTCCAGCCAAACAGTAAATCGCCGGCGATGCACAGCACATAACTTACCGCTAAAATCACCAATAAGGTGATCGCCATCGGACGAAATTGTAATGAATTACGCATCTCATACCTCCAGGTAAATTAGGGAGCATCGCCCTGCAGGGTTAGCTCATCAGACCATCTCATTCATACCTACACTATAGAAAAACGGCCGTCTTTTTCCTAGCGCAAAATGGCGCGCCAACTCCAGGTAAAACGCAATTACCCCATGGGATGACGGCCGGTGCGCTGCATTCTCCGTTGCTCTGGCGTCCACCAACTCTTGATATAACTGAGAACAGCGTCAATCTCTTGCGCGGTCAGATGCTCCCCATGCGGCGGCATTTCCGAGTTAGGGATGCCATCGCGGACGACAGAGCGAAGCTGGTTGTCCATATGATGCCAGGAGTGAGCCGAGCCATTGAGCGCCGGGCCAACCAAACCTTCGCCCTCTGCGCCATGACAAACAGCGCATGTTTCGGTGTAAATGGTCTGCCCTTGCGCCACCAGTACGGGTGAAGACGGGTCAATGGATGAAGCGGCACGGCCGCTTTGCCCGCCAACTCCCAATCCTACCAAAGCCAAAATGATGCCGGCGCTCAACATCCAAACCCAGCCAGGCGTTCGCTGCCACCAACTTTGACGACGGGCTTGTTTTTTACGTCTACGTTTTTTAGCTGCCATATTTCTCAACTCCAGGGGATTGATTCTGGCTCAGACTATAGCCCTGGACACGGCCGTCTCCTAGCGCAATATGCCCCACAACAAACAGGCCAAATAGCCTATCCGCGACTAACGCTCATGCGTACAGATGCGCCCGTGTCAGCGGCAGATGGCTCCGCCCATCATCCGGCTTGGATAGCAGCATTTGATTCACATTGATGTTGCCAGCCTCAAACCCCCGCGCCGAGATAGCCAAGTACAGCCGCCAGGTACGGTACGCGGCTTCATCCGTAACCGCCACCGACTCGGTTTGACTCGCCTCCAGACGCCGCACCCAATGGCGCAGCGTGAGGGCATAATGTTCACGCAAATTCTCCACATCGCGCACCTCGAATCCGGCGTTTTCCGCTACCACGCCAGCTTCGCTGACCGGTATCAATTCGCCATCCGGGAAAACGTAGCGATTGACAAAACTCCCTGCGCCCAGGATGCGGCGATCCACCAACTTCTGCCAGATGGACGCTTTGCCATCCGGTTGCGGCGGCGGGCAGCAGGGCATGGGATCGCGGTTCGTCACATGCAGCAAAGGGGCGCGGCGAGAAATGCCATGATTGAGGAACAATCCGCCTGGCGACAGCAAACGATAAGCCTGAGCAAAGTAAATGGGCAAATGGGAACGGCCGACATGCTCGAACATGCCCACGCTGACGATCTTATCAAAGGAGCCGATGCCGCCGTCACGATAATCCAGGAGCTTGACGCTGACCCGATCCCCCAACCCGGCGCGGGCGATCTGGCGATTGG
>JAJRVV010000209.1 GCA_024277135.1 Chloroflexota bacterium
AGGCTCAAAAAAAACTATCGGAGATATTAGGAATTACGTTGAAACGGGAGAAACTCGAGAGCAGATGAAAGCCACAGTGAGAGAACTCGCGCAAAAAATAACCACGAAACGAGCCTGTGACGTACTGGGTTATCCACGCAGTAGCTACTACCGGCGGCCGCAAAAGAAAACGGTTGGATGACCTGCGACTGGCCGGAACCAACAGTACGCGCCCCCGCCAGGAAGTGGCTTGCACCGTCATTTGGAACAAGGCGGGGATGGTCGTTTACGGCCGTCACTGGAGCAAACTTACCCCGGCCGAACAAAGCATGATTCAAACCCAGGTAGACGAAATTGCCGAACAGGCGGGCTGGGGCAAAGATGACAGCGCCGCTGCCGGCGTGTACACCCGGCCGCTGCCCATTGATGAAGCTGCCGCCCGCAGCCGCATAGCGGAACTGCAGCGGCAGGCAAAAGGGCATCCGGTTTCCGTTGGCAGCGTCATTTATCAGGCCCAACTGGGCGCATACGGCCGTGGCTTTTATGCCAACGAGTTGGCCCCGGCGCTACAAACCAGTGTCACCGAGGCGCTCCAGGCCAATGGGTACCGCCCCACCCCGGAAGAGGGCGAATACCGGCCGCTACCGGTTACAATCACAGAGACGGAAGCCGATATCAGGGAAAAGCTGGCAAGCATCACTCCCCAGATGACCCAATTTGGCCCCGCTTTAATGCTGCGGGACGTGCTGGGCGTAGTGACAGAAGACAACTGGAACGTCAGCGAGTGGCAGGCGGCGCAGTTGCTGAAAGACAGCCCGATGGGACAAATGCTGCGGCAAATGGGGTACCAAACTGAACCGACCTGGCTCCAGCCATACCAGTTCAGACCTGAACGGAGCAACAACGACGACGCCCAACAAGCGCTTCTCAAAGAGGTGCGGATAAGCAGCGACCTCGACAGGAGGCTGTCGTTGGCCAGAGGGCTGCCCGTTTATACCCCGGCCGTTGTCCTGGACAGCGACAATGACAACATTGTGTATTTGGAGATGGTGGGGCACAAACAGGCGGTGCGGGCCAACTGGGCGGCGCTGGTTAGTAAAAAAGTGCGCTGGATTGGCGGGCAGCGCGTTTATCTGGACGGGATGAAGGAACACGTGCTGCTCAGGGCGTCGCTGCCCTGCGGCTGGGTAGACCACATCCTCATCCACAAGCAGGCCAGCATTCGGGAGATGAACCCGGAAGAGCCGTTCTTTTTGCTGGACGACGGCCGCGATCCCATCCCGCCGCTCTTTTACCCGATGCTGAACAAATGTCTGGCCGTGCCTGTGCTGGCAGATTGGGCGGGGTATTTGTGGGAGAACGGCCGTCAGCGCCACCTCATCATCCTCCTGAATGACGGCGAAGGGCAAGGCTACGCTGCCTGGCGGACGCTGCCGGCGCTGGAGGAATGGAAAAGCATTATCCAAACTGGTTTGCAGACAGGCGCCATCTGCTTTTAGCCTGTATTTAACGGGATAAAGATACTTGAGACCTCATTGCCGGCGTTTTCTTTGGCGGGGATTTTCAATTAAGCTACGAGCAATGTATAATACGCAGTGCGTAGCTTATGTATCCAAAGGAGGCGCTGTATGTTTGTGGACCGGCAAGAAGAACTGGCATTTTTTAATCGCATCCTGACACGTAAACGCCCTGGCCCCGCCCAGCTCATTTTGCTGTACGGCCGTCGTCGGGTAGGGAAAACCGCCCTGCTTCTCCATTGGGCCGCGCAAAGCAAGCTCCCCTACACCTATTGGCCGGCAGAAAAGGAGCCTGCGTCATTACAACGACGGAAACTATACGCCCGCTGGCAAAACATCCCCATTCGGCAAGCGCCAATTTTTGATAGCTGGCTGGAATTATGGGAAGCTGTCGCTAATTTGTCAGGGCCGCAACGACGGATCTTGATTCTGGATGAACTGCCCTACGTATCAGAAGCGGATCCGGCCGCTCTTTCTGCCCTGCAACATGCGTGGGATCACTATTTTCAACATAGCAACCTGGTCATCGTCTTATGCGGCTCCCAAGTCAAGGTGATGGAATCACTCCAGTTTCACCAATCGCCTCTTTTCGGGCGTTTGACCGGGCAGTGGCATTTGCAGCCATTCTCCTTTGCCGCATTGGGGCAATTTCTGCCCAACTGGTCGCTTGAGGAACGAGTGGCTGCCTATGCAATTGTTGGCGGTATACCCGCTTATCTCAACTGGCTCGATCCGGAGATGGATCTGGTGGAAAACATCCAACAAGTGATTTTGTCGGAAGGAGGTATGTTTTTGGCAGAGCCAACCTTCTTGCTTTATGATGAAGTGCGAGAGCCGCGCGCTTATTTAGCTGTTTTGAAAGCGATCGGGTCAGGGTATCACACCATGCGAGCCATTAGCAATGAAACCTTGATCGCCTCCAGCCATTTGTCAGCCCATTTATCTCGCTTGCAAGAGTTGAAAATGGTAGAACGCCGTTTGCCGGCGACCATTCCTCCGGCAAAACGCCGCCGCTCGCGGCAAGGACGGTATCATTTACAGGATCCGTTCTTCCGATTTTACTTTCGCTTCATCGCGCCATTTCATCAATATCTGCCGCTTGACATGGATCGCGTGTTAAACAAGGTGCGCCAGGAATTGCGCGCTTTTGTGGGCCAAACGACGTTTGAGATATTGGCGCAGGAATGGGTTATCCGACAAGGGAAAAACAAATTGCTTGCTTTTGAGCCGGACATTGTGGGCGCTCATTGGAGCCGCCGCGTACAGATAGACGTTGTTGCCGTCCAGTGGCAAACTCGTCAAATCCTATTGGGGGAATGTAAATGGGGCCGGGAAAAAGTGAGCCGCAAAGTTGTGCGAGAGCTTGTTGAACAAAAAACGGCGCATCTCCGCCGTGATTTGGCTGCTAATGGGGAAGCGTGGCAGACACATTATGCCATCTTTTCGAGGGCGGGTTTGACCGATGCCGCGCTGAACCTGTTAGGAGAATATGGCGGCACGGCTGTTGACCTCACCGCCCTGGCGCGTGGACTTGAATAACAATAATGTGCCGGAGAGGTAAATGCTCTGACAGACTTGAATGATGAAGGACAAGGGGGCGCTGTTTGAAAGTGACAATGATCGCTTTTTAGCGCCTGTTGAATAACTACGAGCAAAATATAATAATTTCGTCGTAGAAGTTCCATTATCATTCCCAACATAGCAAAACAAGGCAAGTACGATTAGCCTAATCGTACTTGCCTTGTTTTTTTCCCTCGATTTCCCTTCGTAAGCTCAACAAAGGAATAGACCATGACCCGATTGGCCAATATCGAAAAGGCGGGATATTTTCCCCTGCCCGCTGCCGTAACCCACCTTATTCTCACCCACATTACCGCGCCGGAGGGCGGCCGTATCCTGGACCCATGCGCCGGAAAAGGCGTTGCGCTGGTAACGCTGGCCGAAACGTTGAACCTGAAACCTTTCGGCGTGGAGCTGCACGAAGAACGGGCGCAGACAGCGCCGGAAGCAGTACAAAACCTGGCAGCCCGCCAGCTAACCAAATCCCGTTC
>JAJRVV010000210.1 GCA_024277135.1 Chloroflexota bacterium
GCAGGCCAAACTGGCCCAACGGAACCTCGATGTCAGGCAAAATGCCGACGCCTTCAAATGTATTTCCATCCGGCAGTTGCAGCGTGGAGACCGCCAGCCGAATCAGGGAGCCGTCGGCTAGGTTAAAGCTGATGATGCCTTCGGTGTTTCCAGCGGAGGGCATTCCCACCAGCGTCGCCCGGCCCGACAATTTCATCGCCGCCGCAAAGTAGTCGGCGGCGCTGTGGCTGTTGCCATCGGTGAGAACGGCCATTGGTGTGCTCTCGTTCCATTTGATCGGCCCGCGAATCCGGTAAGTGGTCTGGGTTCCATCCGCCCGCAGCGGTCCCGCCAGTCCGAACGTGCCTTCGGTGAAGATGGCGATAGACTTGTCAGAATTGCCGCCGGGATTGTGGCGAATGTCCAGGATCAGCCCGTCCAGCGGCGCTTCTGCTTCCATGTCGGTGATGGCGGCGAGAATATTGGTGTCGGAATCACCGCCAAAATTGGGGACGCGGATGTAGCCGATGCGCGGCGATTCGCTGATGAGACCGGCCGCCCAGCCATCACAGCCGCCGGCGCCGCCAAAGGGGACGGTAATCTCTTTGGCCGCTTCGCCTTCGCCCTGAATGACGGTGAGGGTGGCGGACTCGTCATTTTCATAGAGGGCGGCGTTGACTTGGCTGACGCTGTAACCGTTTTCGCCCGGTTCAAAGGCACGGCCGTTGATTTCCAGTACCACATCGCCCCGGTTTAGCCCGGCATCGGCGGCGGGGCCGACCCGGCATACGTCCCAGATAAGCAGGTATTCATCTTCGCGCGCCGGCCAAAAGCTCAATCCGGGCCACGGCCGTCCGCTGCCTTCGCTGGGCAGGTCAAATTCGGCGGCAAAGCGGTCTGGCCGGACGAAGCGGCTGTGGTTGTCGCCCAATTCGTGAATGAAATCAGCCATGAGCGCCCAGAAATTCTCCTGGTTGTCCACTTCTTCCGCCAACGCCAGATATTCCTGGCAGACGGCTTCCCAATCCACGCCGTTGTAATTGTCGCGCACGTAATTGTCGCGGACGATGCCGCAAGCCTGGTTTAACAAGGCGGGATAATCATCGGCGGCGATGCGTTCGGCCGGTTCTCGTGTAGGGACGGTGATTTGAGCCATCAAGGCTTGCTGGGTCGCTTTGATGGGGACGAGGGTTTTGGTGGGGGGGATGGTGGGTTTAGGCGTGTTGGTGGGAGGCACGGCCGTCTGAGTGGGGGGGACGGGCGTGGCAGTGACTTGCACAACCTGTTCAACCGGAACCGTTACTTGGACGGTAACGATCACCGTTTGTGGTTCCGAGGCGCAGGCAGTGACAAATAGTGCCAGAACGAGCAGCGAAATGGTCAAAATGAATGGTCGGCGCATGTGTCTTGTCCTTTCGTTTCTAAAGAAGTTTTCCCAAGTATATGTCACTCCGATCCTAGCGCAAAACGGATGAAAACCGGCGCGGGATTACAAATTTCTCATAAAAATGGATAGACAGGGGAAGGGATTGATGGTAATCTTAACATTCATTGTTTGAGTTAGGAAATGTGGTGAACGGCCGTAGTGCGCCAACCCATTTGTCCGGCTAAACCTGGGGATTGGGGAGGGAGGTTTGCGAGAAATAGGAATGGTTCGCGTATGATTGACAGTGGAAATTTCATGACTGGAGTTCGAGGAATCGGGAGGGGCATTTCCGAAGATGTACTCCAGCAATCAGCCTATTTTTCATCCAACGATCTGCTCTGCCAACTAACCGAAGCGATTTCTGTGGGAATTATGGTGCTCAACCAGAATCAGGAAATCGTGTATACCAATCAGGAATTCTTAAACCAGATTCAGCTTTTGAAAGGTGACGTTTTGTTAGGCCGCCATTTTGGTAATGTGGTTAATTGTGTTCACGCTTTCGAGACTGAGGAAGGGTGTGGCACGGCCGTTCCCTGCAAATCATGCAATATTTTCTTCTCTGTGATGCAAGCGCAGCGAGGCAAACGCAACACGCAAGAAGGGCAAATTATACGTCGCATAGAAGATATTGAGGAAGGATTGGATTTGCGGGTTTGGTCGTTTCCGCTGCACCATGAAAACCAGCAATTTATAGTTGTTAATGTACTCAATATGGCAGACGAAAAACGGCGGCGCACCCTGGAAGATATTTTCTTCCATGAGCTAGCCAACAATGCCGGCGCCATTCAAAGCTTGCTCAGTTTATATTCTAGTCTGTCAGAAGATGATGGATCCGGCCTGAATTATGGGGATTTGTTGTCGCAAGTCTCCCGGCAGTTGCTAGATGATATTGATGCCCAGCGCCAATTGTTGTCCGCCGAACGGGGCGATTTGAGCGTGGTTCCGATGCAAGTCTATTCTCTGGCTTACCTGGCGGAGATCATGGATTCATTTGAGCATTATTTTTTGGCCGGTGTGCGGCGGCTGCGGTTGGCTCCGGAGGCTTTTGATGTTCGATTTGTTTCAGACCGGGCGATTTTGGGACGGGTGCTGCGGTACATGGTGAAGAATGGATTGGGAGGGGCGGCTGATGGGGAGGTGGTGACGGTGGGCTGTGATGAGCAGGACGGCCGTGTCCGCTTCTGGGTGCATTTTCCAGCTTATCTGCCGCCAGAAGATCAAGCTCAAGTTTTTCAGCGCCAGGTCTCCATCCATGGTATTGGCCGGGGTGTGGAAACCTACAGCATGAAATTGCTGAGCGAACGGTATTTGCAGGGCGAGATCGCTTTTGAATCTGACCCGGAGGCAGGCAGTAAATTTATAGCCCAATACCCGAAAGAATTAGCCGTTGAAATGAAATAGCCAAAGCCAGAGAGATAGGCAATTTGAGGCATTGATGAGCGGTAACGAGAAAATTGAAACCCTGTTTGCTCCGGCTGAACGAGCGGACGAAGCAGAACTGATTCGCCAATCCAACAGTTTGTCTGGCTTTCGCTTGATGTTCGAAATGTTGGACGCCATTCCCAACGGCCTGGTCATCCTTAACCAGAACCGGCAGATTGTGTATTCTAACCAGATGTTTCAAGAGACGGCCGTGCCCAACGACGCCGAATCTCTCATCGGTCTGCGTCCGGGGGAGGCGTTAAACTGCATTCATTGGCGGCAGATGCCGGGCGGCTGCGGCACGATAGAAGTCTGCCAGACGTGCGGCGTGATCAAAGTGATCATCAAAGCGCAGCGGGGGCAGAAAAATGTGCAGGAATGCCGCATCACGCGCACGGCCGTTGATGACACAGTTGAATCGCTCGATTTACGCATTTGGGCTACCCCCTTTCGCTTTGCCAGCGAAGAATTTACCGTTTTTGCCGCCATTGACATCGGCGACGAAAAACGGCGGCAGGTGTTGGAGCGGCTCTTCTTTCACGACATCGGCAACACGGCCGGGGACATTCAAGGGTTGGCCGAATTGGTGGAAATGACCGATTCGATGGCGGAACTCAATCAATTCGATTTCAGAAATTTGTTGTCTCGTGCCTCTCACCAACTGGTAGATGAAATTGCCGCCCAACGCCAGCTCATCGCGGCGGAAAGAGGGGAGCTGTCCCCCCAGTGGGAGCCAATGGATGCCATCAACGTTTTGGAAGAGGTCATGCAGCTCTATAAAAATCACCCCATAGCTGAAGATTGTCTGATTCGGATCGATCCGAAATCGAAACCAGCCACGTTGATCACGGATCGCGCCTTATTGAAACGAGTGATAGGCAATCTGGTGAAAAACGGGCTGGAGGCGTCGCAAACCGGCGAAGTCGTTACCGTTGGCTGCGATCCGTATTCCGATCAAGTGCGGTTTTGGGTGCATAACCCCGCTTTCATGCCGCGCCATATTCAGTTGCAAATTTTCCAACGCTCCTTTTCCACAAAAGGCCGGGATCGGGGGTTGGGGACGTATAGCATCAAGCTGCTGACGGAACAGTATTTACAAGGGGTGGCGTCATTCCGCAGCGACCAGGAAAAAGGGACGATTTTTGTGGTGATGTATCCTAAAAGACCGGAAGGCGGCAGCGGATAGACACGGCCGTTTTAGCGTCTCAATGGATTGTTTTCCAGGAAATGCCGAGTTTCTGGAGATATAACATTGCTCCCATTTCCTGAAAAAACCGTGCATTCGCGCGGTTTTTCTGTTTCAGGAATCGGCCGGGTCTTATATAATCCGAGCAGAGACAATGTGGTTTTTTTCACGTTGAAATTAAGGAGAAATTAATAATGCAAGCGACTCAAGTGCAACAATTGTTTGACCATCTGGCCGGGGCGGTTCAGGTAGATGGCGATAACGTTTCTGTTTTGAATGAAGCCGCGCTGCCGGCGAAAATGGACGAGTTGGTGTGGACGGCCGTCTTCGGCGACGGATTGGTTCGTGATGCCGCCCGCTGGCTCATCTGGGAGATCGGTCTGGCGGTTGGCGTTTATCCCGCCTCCATTCATGAACTGTACCTGGCGATTGGCCGGGGCGATGTGCCCCACGACTTCACCGTCCCCGCCATGAACATCCGCGCCATGAACTACAACACCTCCCGCGCCGTCTTCCGCGCCGCTAACAAACTAGGCGTGGGCGCCATGCTGTTCGAAATCGCCCGTTCCGAGATCGGTTACACTGGCCAGCGTCCCGCCGAATATACCGCTGCCGTCACCGCCGCCGCCATCAAAGAAGGGTATCGCGGCCCGCTTTACATTCAGGGCGACCATTTCCAAATTTCCGCCGCCCGCTATGCCAGCGATGGCGACGCCGAAGTCCAGGCAGTTAAAGATTTGATGGTAGAAGCCGTCGAGGCTGGTTTTTATAACATTGACATTGACGCCTCCACCCTGGTGGATTTGAGCTTCCCCACCCTCGATGAACAGCAAAAAGTGAACTACTCGTTGTGCGCCGCCCTCACCCAACACGCGCGCGAATTGGAACCGGACGGCGTCACCGTTTCCCTGGGCGGCGAGATCGGCGAGGTGGGGCACAAGAACTCCACGGTGGCTGAACTGCACGCCTTCATGCAAGGGTACAATCGGGAAGTGGGGGACGCCGTCGGCATCTCCAAAATTTCGGTGCAGACGGGAACCAGCCACGGCGGCGTGGTGCTGCCCGACGGCACGTTGGCCGATGTCAGCGTGGATTTTGACACGCTGAAAGAGCTAAGCCAGGTATCCCGCGATGCGTATGGCATTGGCGGCGCCGTGCAGCATGGCGCTTCCACCCTGCCGCCCAGCGCGTTTGGCAAATTCCCGGAGGTGGGCACGCTGGAAATTCATCTGGCGACTGGCTTCCAGAACATCATTTATGATTTGCTGCCCCAGGATTTGGTGGATGCGGCGTATGATTATTGCCGGGAGAATCACGCCAGTCAATGGAAAGAGGGCAAGACGGAAGAACAGTTCCTCTACTCAAACCGCAAGCGGGCGCTGGGCGCGTTTAAGAAAGAATGGTGGAGCCTGGATGCGGAGACGCAGGCAAGGATTGGCGGAGCGCTGGAGAAGCAGTTTGCCTTTTTGTTTGAGCAGTTGAATGTGGGTGATACGCAGGGCGTGGCGGAAAAGACGACGACGAAGGTGTTAGTGCATAAGGCACGGCCGTCCGCCGCCGCCGCCGCCGCTGTGGAAGAAGATGTCTCTGATTTAGCTGACTGAGCTGCTAACCTCCGGGAGGTTTCCTGACCCTCCCGGAGGTTCCCTGATGAAATTGACCCGTCAAGCCCTTTTGCCTCTGTCGTTGATGTTGGCGGGCGCTTTGCTGATTGTGTTGTACCTGGTCGGCCAACAACCGTCCCCCACTCCCGCCCCCAGACCAACAATCACCCCCGAACCCATCGTGCCCACCCGTACCCCGGCCGGCAGCGCGGTTGACGCTGGCGAGGAGATGGTCCCCGTTGTGACCAGGACGGCCGTAGCCCTCGCCGCTAGTTTGGCCGATGAAGGGTTGATGCCGGCCGCCGCCCGCTTTGGCGTGACCGGCGAGTTGAGCGACGTGCTGCCGGCGCGAGCGGCGGGCTTGCCCTTTGCCATTTTTGCCAGTTGGCGGCCGCTGCTGGCGCTGCCAGAGGTGGACGGGGTTCAGTTCTGGCAGATGGTGCGCGCCGGGCCGGACGGTGTGCGCACCGATTGGGATCGGGTGGAGCAGGCGGCGCTGATGCACCCCGGCTCCGTCTGGTTGGTGGGCAACGAACCGGACGTGCGCTGGCAGGACAATGTGGAACCGGCCGCCTACGCCCGCCAATATCATGAGGTCTATACCTTCATCAAAAGCCGCGACCCGTCCGCCCAACTAGCCATCGCCGGCGTCGCCATCTCCACGCCGCTGCGCCGGGCTTACCTGGATCAGGTGTTGGCGGCGTATGAGGCGGAATTTGGCGGGCCGATGCCGGTGGACATCTGGACGGTACACGCATACACGCTGCGCGAGGAGGCGGACAGTTGGGGAGTGGACATTCCGCCGGGGCTGGCCGACTTGGGGGAGTCGCTGGGCCGCAAATATGAGATCGCCGATCACGGCCGTCTTGACATCTTCGCCCAAAATCTGGTTGATTTTCGCGCCTGGATGGCGGAGCGGGGGTATCGGGATCGGCCGTTAGCCGTCACCGAATTTGGCCTGATCATGCCCGAAGATTACGGTTTTCCCCCGGAGTTGATTGGCGAATATATGACGCAGACGTTTGACTTTTTCCTGACAGCGGCCAATGAAACCGGGTATGCGGCGGATGACGGCCGTCTGGTGCAATGGTGGCTCTGGTTCAGCATCTACCAACCGCCCAACTATTACGACGTTCCTAATTTGTATGACAAAGAGGCTGGAGAATTGACTTATCTGGGGCAGGTGTTTGCCGATTATGTCAATGGACTGGAGACTGAAGACTGAACACTGATAATCTCCAATCTCCAGTCATCATCCTAACCTTCTTCTTCGCGGGCTTTGCGCGCCGCTTCCACAATTTGTTCTTGGAGATGGCTGGGGACACGGCCGTAGCGCAGGAACTTCATGCTGAACACGCCTCGGCCCTGCGTCATCGAGCGCATATCCGCCGCATACGTTTGCACTTCCGCCAACGGCACTTCCGCCCGCACAATGCTCTTCGTCCCTTCCTGATCCATGCCCAGCACCCGACCCCGGCGTGAGTTCATGTCACCCAAGATGTCGCCCATATAATCGGAGGGAACCGTAACCGACAGTTCGTAAATCGGTTCCAGCATAATCGGCCCAGCCTTCAGCATCGCTTTTTTGAACCCTTCCCTACCAGCGGTTTGGAAGGCGATTTCCTTGGAGTCTACCGGGTGTTCCTTGCCATCATAAACGATGGCTTTCACGCCCACGACTTGGTACCCGCCCATCGGGCCATTTTCCAGCGCCTGTCGGCACCCTTTTTCCGTAGCCGATACAAAGGGGGCTGAGACAGAACCGCCAAAAATCTCGGAAGCAAATTCAAATTCCTCATCATCGTCCAACGATTCCAGACGGAGGAAAATCCGGGCATACTGACCGGCGCCGCCCGTTTGTTTCTTGTGGGTGTAGTCTGTCTGGGCGGTTTTGGTGATGGTTTCCCGGTAAGGCACTTTGGGCGTAGCTGTGTTGAGACCGACGCCAAATTTCGACTGCGCTTTTTTGACGGCGATGGACAGATGAGTGGTACCCATGCCGGACAAAATCGTTTCCCGGGTGGCTCTCTCGTTGTGCCAGCTTAAAGTGGGGTCTTCGGCCACCAAACGGTTCAGCGCCGAACTGAGTTTGGCCACATCGGATTGGGTTTTGGGTTGGATGGCAACAGATGCGATGGGGTTGGGCTGCTCGGTTGGGGTGAGTTGGACCGGATTGGTTTTATTGGTCAGGGTGTCGTTAGTGGCGGTATCGCCCAGCTTGACAACCACGCCCACATCACCGGCATGGAGGACGCTTACGGCTTCCTGCTCTTTGCCGCGAGAAATTTGGAGCGTGCCCACGCGCACTTCTTCGTTTTGGTTTACATTCCAGATACGAGTGTCGGATTCCAGCTTGCCGCTGTACACGCGGATGTAGCTGGTTTTGCCGTAGGGGTCTTCGCGGGTTTTGAAGATGAAGGCGGTGAAGGGAGCGTCGTCGCTCACTTTTAATTCTACTTGGCTGCCATCGGCGGCGGCGGCGTGGATGGGGGGGGCTTCATCCGGCGCCGGCGCGATCTGGGTCAGAAAATCGAGCACGGCCGTCGCCCCGATCCCCGGTTCTGAGGCGCAGTACAATATGGGCACGGCCGTTCCCTGGGCCATGGCCCCTTTCAAGCCGTGAATGATCTCCTCAGTGGTCAACTCCTCATCCTCAAAATACTTTTCTAACAGGGCGTCATCCCCCTCGGCGGCGGCTTCGACCAACGCGATGCGCGCTTCTTCAACTGCATCTGCCATGTCGGCCGGAATCTCCCCTTTTTCTCCTTTTTCTCCCAGCCGCGCTTCCATAGCGATCAAATCAACCACGCCATTGAAGTTTTGGCCTTCGCCGATGGGCAGGTACACATTGATGAAGTTCCCTTCCAGGTTGGCGTTAATGCTTTCCATCACCCGATTGATACGCGCGTTTTCCCGATCTATCTTGTTGATGAGCAGGACGCGGGGCATCTGGCGTTTACCGGCCGCCTGGTACACCACTTCCGTGCCCACTTCCACGCCGGAGACGGCTTCCACAAAGACCAGCGCCAGTTCGGAAACGCGCAGGGCGCTGTTCACTTCGCCGATGAAATCCATGTAGCCGGGAGTGTCAAAAAGGTTGAGTTTATACCCCTGCCATTCAATGGGGGCCAGGGCGGTAGAAACTGAGCTGTTGCGCGCGATTTCTTCTTCGTCAAAGTCCATGGCGGCGGTGCCGGCCTGGACGCTGCCCATCCGGGTGGTGACGCCGGCGGCAAACAAAAGTCGTTCGACAAAGGTAGTTTTTCCGGCTCCGTTGTGGGAGACGAGGGCGATGTTACGAATCTGTTGGGTGTTATATTCTTTCATTTTGCTGGAAACCTCACGGGATTTGTGATTTGGATGATTTTCAGGTAATCGTTTACCCTCCCGGAGGTTGAGATGGCTAACTCGTGAACCTCCGGGAGGATTTATCAACCATGTGATTTGCTCCCCAAATGATGCCGCTGTAGCGGTTTTTCAGCTTCGCGGCGAAGACCCGCGCTATTTTATTTCGGTAACGGGTGGAATTTCTTATTGATATGCGTTTGGTAACTATGACAGCGTCTCGACAAGACATCCGATTTCTTGTCACTTATGATGTTAGCGTGCTAACGGTGAGAAATTGGATGTCTGTACAGTTCAGGAAGCGGGCTGATTTTAGACGAAAGGAGGGGAGTTGTCAAAAGGAGGAGAGGTGCAACATCTGCTGGTCGGCAACGTATAGGCGGGCGTTGGGGGATTTTGGATTTTAGGTTTTGGATTTTGGATTTTGATGTGTTTGGAGGCTTTAACCGATGTCTGAGATGTTAAAAGAAAAGTTGGAACCGGAGGGTCACGGCCGTTCCCGGTCGAATCCCTCTTTGTTTGGCCCGATTTTACTGATTGCGGTGGGCGGCTACTTTTTGCTGCGAAACATGGGACTTTTGCAGCATCCCGCCTTTCATTGGGAATTGTTGTGGCGGTTGTGGCCGTTGATGCTCATTTTTGCCGGGGTCAATGTGCTGGTGCGCCAATTTCCGCGGCCGTTCGGTTCGTTGTTAAGCGCGGTGGTGTCATTGGCGGCAGTGGCTTTGTTTGGCGGCGTACTCCTGTTTGGCCCCCAAATGCCTTTAGTCAGCCAATTGGATAACGGGGAACCAGCCGATTTGAAGGTGGAGCAGGTGGCATTTGCCGGCGATGGGGTGACGGCCGCCGATGTGGAAATCAATTTCGGTTTGGCCAGCGCTTCCTTGTTTGCCCTAGAAGAGAGCGGCAAAGTCATTGATGGCTCCATTTCCTACCTGGGCGAGTTGTCTTTTGACGCCCGTCAAGATGGGGATAAAGCCGCCATCAATCTGGAAACCAGGGATGGCGATGTCTGGTTTTTTGTCAACCCCAGCAACTGGTTCAACTTCGAGCAGACTGATTCGTGGCAGATCGGCTTGAACCCGAACGTGGAAACGGATTTGCGCCTGAATGGCGGCCTGGGATCGTTGACGTTGGAGTTGGCGGCGCTGGATTTGAGCTATTTTGAGGTGGATGGCGGCGCTGGCAGTATCACGGCCGTTCTGCCCGGCGGCGATTATGATGGCGTCATTGACATTGGCGCCAGCTCGCTCAAAGTCACCTTGCCCGCCGACGGCCGGCACACCTTCGACATTGACGGCGGCGCCGGCAGCATGACTTTCTACCTGCCGCCCAACATGGAAGCGCGGTTGGAATTGGACAGCGGCGTGGGTAGTTTTCATCTGGATGACGGCCGTTTTCGCCAAATATCGGGCCGGGATGAGGACGAAGGCGTTTGGATGACGCCCGGTTACGAAGACGCCGCCAACCGGGTGAATCTGCGTATAGACATTGGCGCTGGCAGCGTCCGGGTGGAGCCGGCGCAGGGACGATAAGACACAGACATCCCAGACATCGATTTCTTCAAGAAATCGGATGTCTTGTGCTATACTCGCCTCCAATCCCAAAAAACGGAGGCGAGGATGCAGCCATATCTTGACTTGATGCGGCACGTGCGGGACGCTGGCGCGCGCAAAATAGACCGAACCGGGGTGGGGACGCTGAGCCTGTTTGGCCACCAGATGCGCTTTGATTTGGGGGGCGGTTTCCCGGCGGTGACGACCAAAAAACTCCATTTGCGTTCCATCATCCACGAACTGCTCTGGTTTTTGCAGGGGGACAGCAACATCCGTTACCTGCGCGAGAACGGCGTCACCATCTGGGATGAGTGGGCCGACGAAAACGGGGAGTTGGGGCCGGTGTATGGCTGCCAATGGCGCTCCTGGCCGGCGGCGGACGGCCGCGCCATAGACCAGATCGCCCAACTCATCCACCGCCTCAAAAGCAACCCCCATTCCCGCCGCCATATTGTCTCCGCTTGGAACGTGGCCGACGTGGACAAGATGGCGCTGCCCCCCTGCCACTGTTTGTTTCAATTTTATGTCGCCGACGGCGCCCTCTCCTGTCAGTTGTACCAGCGCAGCGCCGACATCTTTCTGGGCGTCCCCTTCAACATCGCCTCCTACGCTCTGCTGACGCTGATGGCAGCCCAGGTGACGGGCTACGCGCCGGGCGAGTTCATCCACACCTTTGGCGACGCCCATCTTTACCTCAACCACCTGGAACAGGCGGATTTGCAGTTGTCGCGGCGGCCGTATCCGCTGCCCACGATGCGTCTGAACCCGGACGTGACTTCGATTTTCGACTTCCGGTATGAGGATTTTGAACTGGTCGATTATCAATGCCATCCCCATATCAAAGCGCCGATTGCGGTGTAGCCAGACATCCGATTTCTCCAAGAAATCGGATGTCTTGCAGCAGGATGTCTTGCGGCCCAGCGAACAGTTCCGCCGCCTGTTTATCAGCTATACCAAAGCGATCAATTGGTTCGGCGGCGTGGATGGGTTCGTCGAAGCCCACCAGCCAGAGGTGGTTGAACAGTTGATTCGCCATTTGATTGACGATGAGGTTTAGCGTGGCGCGAATGCGAATTGCCTTGATCGTGGCGATGAGTAAAAACCGGGTGATTGGGCGAAACGGCCGTCTCCCCTGGCGCCTCCCCGACGACATGAAATGGTTCAAACGGCAGACGATGGGCAAGCCGGTGTTGATGGGACGCAAAACGTTTGAATCCATCCCGGCCCGCTTTCGGCCGCTGCCGGGGCGGTTGAACATCGTCCTCACCCGTAACCGGGATTACCGGGCGCAGGGGGCGGTGGTGGCGCATGATGTGGCGCAGGCGTTGACGGCCGTGCCGCCCCACACGCCGGAACTACTCATCATCGGCGGCGCAGAGCTGTACCGTCAATTTTTGGCGCAAACGGACAAAATTTACCTGACGCTGGTGGACGCTGAAATTGAGGGAGACGCCTTTTTCCCGGAACTGGATGAAACGGCGTGGCAGGAAATATCGCGGGAATTTCATCCGGCGGATGAGAATCATCCTTTTGCTTTTACCTGGTTGATCTTAACCCGAAAAATGTGAGCATGAACAAACTTCGCTATCGCATCGCCGGACTGTTCCTGTTTTTGCTGCTGCCGCTGACGGCCGTCGTTTGGATGGAGCAAAACGGCCGTACCGCCATCGCCCAGCCCATCACCGCCACGCCCACGCCCACCTTGCTGCCACCGACAGCGGCGTTGTCGCTAACAACGCCGTTTTCGCCGACGGCCGTGCCCGCCATCACCCCCAGCCATACGCCCCCGCCATCGGCCACGCCCTCACCCACAGCGACCGCCATCCCCAGCCCCACGCCCACCTGGACGCCGACGGCCGTGCCCGCTGCCACTGCCACTGCCACTGCCACCGACACGCCCACGGCCGTCCCCGTCCGCAACTGCCCCGCCGCCCCCGCTAAACCGGATTACGCCCGCTACGTCGCCGGCCCCGCCTGGCCCACGCCCAATCCCGACCTGGCGGTTGACCATTTTTGGTTGGCGAAACCGCTGCCCGGCGGCGGCCGTTTTTTGACCAATCTCACCTATCCCTATGGCTACGATGGCGGCGGCCGTTACCTGCTGCACAACGGCGCCGACGCCGCCGAATCGCTGGGCACGCCCATTCTGGCGGCGGCGGATGGGGTGGTGGCGCTGGCGCAAATGGATGTGGATGAGCTATTTGGCTGGCGCTGCGATTGGTATCACCAGTTGGTGGCGATTGAATTGGACGAGACGTGGGGAGGACGGCCATTATTCGTTTTTTACGGCCATGTGCAAAACATCAACGTGGCGGTGGGTCAGCGGGTGAAACGAGGGGAGCAGGTGGCCGAGGTCGGCGTCGGCGGCGCGGCCCTGGTTCCCCATCTCCATGCCGAGGTGCGCTGGGGGGAAAACGAGTTTGGCTCCACCGTGAACCCGTATTTGTGGATTTGGCCCGGTTCCACGCGCGGGGTGATTGCGGGGCGGTTGGTGACAGGGGACGGCCGTCCCTGGCAGGGGGTCGGCCTCTCCATCGTTGGCGTCAGCGAGGACACCAATGAACTGCTCAACACCTGGACGTATCTGTCCGATCCGGCGGGGCGGGCGACGGTTAACCCCGACCCCGGCTGGGCCGAAAATTTTGTCTTCGCCGACCTGAAGCCGGGCGAATACGTCATCTACACCAAAGTGCGGGATGTGGAGTACCGCGTCCCCATCACAGTGACGGCGGGGCGGGTGACGCCGGTGGAAATCGTGGCGGAAGAGAAGGATGAAGGATGAGGGATGAAATCAATGTCGCCCCATCACCTTGTCATCCGGCAGAGCGTCGAACCGCTTTGTGCCCTCGATTTCCAGGATGAAGTCTGGGCCAAAAGCGAGCGCTGGGGTGGGGGTTCCGGCGGGGGCTTCTCCGGCCATGATTTTTTCGGCGATGCGGACGCCGGCGACGGCCGTTAACCGGTATCCTTCTATCGTTTCCAGCCACGCTTCAGCAAAATTGCCCGCCTCATCAGCAGCGCGGGCGTAGATGTAACTTTTGGCCGTTTGCCGGGTGTGATCATCTGGCCCTTGTACTTGCCGCGCAACCAGCGCTTGTGCCAGTTTGCGGATAGGGGCGATGGACATCAAGGCCCGGTTCAACCCGAAGAAAGGAACCATGCCGGGCGGGATGGGCAACTGCATGTTGGTGGTGATGTTGGGGATGCCGGTGGTGCGGTAGGCGGTGGCCAGGTCGCCCCAGGGCAGCGGGGTGAGGGTGCGGGCACGGCCGTCGCTGAACATCACTTTTTTGCGGGTGGCGTTTATGGGGATGTGTTGGTAACGGCCGTGCCGCCGCACAATGCTCCCTTTTTTCAGGGCGGTCATGGATTCCAACATCGTGTTCGTCGTCCCGGCGCTGGCCGAGCCGAGGGCGGTGATGGACAATTCCAATTCAGTGGCTCCCGGCAGTTGGTCGGCCACGTACCGCGCCATGCAGTCGGTGGGAACCACGTCAAACCCCACGCCGGAGATGAAGGTCAGCCCGGCGTCCCGCGCTTTGGCGTCGTAGCGGAAGGTGTTCTCGAAGACGGCGATTTCGCCGGTGATGTCTACGTAATGCGCGCCGCTTTTCAGGCACGCTTGCAGCATCGGGTCGCTGGTGCGGGAAAATGGCCCGGCAGCGTGGAAGATGAGGTCAAAAGGGGGGACGGCCGTGGCGTCCGTGACGGCCGTAGCCAGCGCCGCCCCATCATCCAACCCAAACGCCCGCCATTCCAGCCCAAATTTTTCCGCCAACGGGGCCAGTTTCGCCCTATTCCGTCCGGCCAACATTGGCTTGTGCCCCCGCTTGACCGCCTCTTCCACCACCAGTTTCCCCGTGTACCCATACGCGCCATAAATCAACCAATTCGCCATATTTCACCTATCCTAAAATGGTGGACAAGTTTGTGAACTTGTCCGGGCAAGATAACAATCTTGCCCTACCAGGCAATTGTATGAGAAGCGGCCTAAATTGTCTTGCCGGATGTGCAAATCGTCATAAAGGCGTTTGTTGGCTGGTTTGTTAAAATTCAGGATAATCCAATCAATCTATCCATCCCAACTAACAACCACCCTTGTGGAGAACCTTATGCTTTTTGTAGATAACCAAAACATCACTGACCCGCGCCGCAATCTGGCCCTGGAAGAATTTTTGCTGCGGCAGGCGGCGACGGCCGAACCGATTTTGCTGTTTTACATCAATCAGCCGGCCGTCATCATTGGCCGGAACCAGAACACGCTGGAGGAGATTGACCCTGATTATGTCAAAGAGAATGGCGTCCATGTAGTGCGGCGGCTGTCCGGCGGCGGGGCGGTGTATCACGATCTGGGCAATCTCAACTTCAGCTTCATCACCCAGGGCAAGGGGGATTTACACGATTTTGCCAAATTCACGGCGCCGGTCATCCGTGTATTGCGTGAGCTGGGCGTCCCGGCGGAATTGCGGGGCAAGAGCGATATTTTTGCCAATGGCAAGAAAGTATCGGGGAATGCCCAATACGCCTCCGGCAACCGCATGTTCAGCCACGGCACGATCTTGTTTGACGCCAACATCGAGCATATGCTGCTGGCATTGAATCCGCAACATCTACGGATTGAATCGAAGGCGGTGCAGTCGGTGCGTAGTTTTGTGGCCAACATCCGCGAACTGCTGCCGGAACTGATGGACATTCACCAATTGCGGCAGGCGATTCTGCGCGGGGTGTTTGGTACGGATGATCCGCCGCTGTACAAATTGTCGGATGCTGATTGGCGGCGGGTGGCGCGACTGGTGGCGCAGCGGTATGACGCCTGGGAATGGAACTACGGCCGTTCGCCCCATTTCAATGTGCGCAAAAGCGAACAAACCCCTGCTGGCGTGGTTGATGTTCGCATTGACGTGGACAAGGGGTTGGTTCAAGGCATCAAGTTTTACGGCAGCTTTACCGGGACGCGGGATGTGGCTGAACTGGAGCGGCGGTTGGCCGGGATGCGGTATGATCGGGATGCGTTGACGGCCGTCCTCTCCGAAACAGATGTGACTTTGTACTTTGAGGGCTTGACGTCCGCAGAACTGATTGAGTTGCTTTATTGACGGCCGTCCATCCCCAACCGACATCTAACATCCATCACTCACAAAAACTACCATCTGGCAGTTTTTCATTTCACCGGTAAAATTTGGGGAACAAAATGCCGATGACGGAGTAAATATGAAACCAACCACCAGCAACGAAATCAGGCAAGCCTTCCTCGACTTTTTCGACGAGATGAAACATGAGGTGGTCGCCAGTTCGCCGCTGTCCCAGTATGACAACCCCACCCTGCTCTTCACCAACGCCGGGATGAACCAGTTTGTGGATGTA
The DNA here is from genome assembly GCA_024277135.1 of Chloroflexota bacterium. Classification (GTDB taxonomy): domain Bacteria; phylum Chloroflexota; class Anaerolineae; order Promineifilales; family Promineifilaceae; genus JAJRVV01. Next base: position 15,883 of record JAJRVV010000210.1, read on the forward strand.
TTTTTGGGCAAAGAGCAACGGCCGTACCGCCGCGCCGCCACCTCGCAAAAAGTGATGCGGGTCCAGGGCAAGCACAACGACCTGGAAAACGTCGGTCCTTCGCCGCGCCACCACACCTTCTTCGAGATGCTGGGCAACTTCTCTTTTGGCGATTACTTCAAATCCGGGGCCAGCCGCTTCGCCTTCGATTTCCTCACCCAAGTGTGCCAGATTCCCGAAGACAAATTGTGGTACACCGTCCATACCGATGACGACGACGCCTACACCATCTGGGTAGACGAAATCGGCATTCCTCCAGAGCGGGCGCTGCGCATGGGCGACGAAACCAACTTTTGGATGATGGGCGACGTCGGTCCCTGCGGCCCCACCAGCGAAATCCATTACGATTGGGGGCCGGACGCCTGCACCTGCGGCGAACCGGAGTGCGGTCTGCTGTTGGACAACGGCTGCGACCGCTGGCTGGAAATATGGAACTTGGTGTTCATGCAGTTTAATCAGGATGAGGACGGCATACGCACCCCCTTGCCCAAAACGGGCGTGGATACCGGCATGGGCTTGGAGCGGCTCACCTGCATCATGCAGCAGCAGATGGTGACGTACCACACCGACTTGTTTGCGCCGGCGATGGATAAAGTGCAGGCATTGTTGGGTCACAGCGACGAAGAGCGGCTGGCGCAGGAAACGGCGTACCGGGTGATCGCCGATCATGGTCGTGCCGCCACCTTCCTCATCGCCGATGGGGTGCGTCCCGGCAACAGCGGCGCTGGCTATGTGCTGCGCATGATCATCCGCCGCGCCGCCCGTTTTGGCCGGGAGATCGGTTTCACCCAGCCCTTTTTGGCCGAAGTAGCCAAAGTGTTCATCAACCAGATGGGCCAGGCGTATCCGGAACTGGTCAACCGGCAGGAATTGGCGCTGCATACGCTGACTCAGGAGGAAAACCGCTTTGCCCGCACGTTGGCCTCCGCCCTCTCCCAACTGGAGGAGGTGGCAGCCGATTTGCAAGCGCAGGGCGTCACCGAAATTCCCGGCGACGTCGCCTTTAATTTGTACGCCACCCGCGGCCTGCCCCTGGAAATCACGCGGGATGTGGTGAAAGAGCGGGGGTTGACGGTGGACGAACCCGGCTTTGTGGCGGCGCGCCGCGCCCATGCCGCCGCCAGCGGCGCGGGTGCGTTCGGCCAATACGAGACGGGCAGCAACGTGTACGCCGATTTGTTGGCGGATTTGCTGGCGGACGGCCGTCTGGAACGAGGCGTAGAATATGACCCGTATTCCGGCGCAGAGATGGAATCGGAAATTGTGGGGTTGATGCAGGACGGGGCGGTGGTAAAAACGGCCGTCTCCGGCGACAAAATTGAGGTCGTCACCGCCGCCACCCCGTTTTACGCGGCTGCTGGCGGCGAGGTCAGCGATACTGGCGTCATCCGCGCCGCTGGGCTGGAAATTCGGGTGGACGATGTGCGCCAGCCGACGGCCGGGTTAGTCATTCACGTGGGGCAAGTGGCGAGTGGTGAGGCGAAGGTGGGGCAGATGGTACAGTTGGGGGTGGACGACGGCCGTCGCGCCGACATCCGCCGCAACCACACCGCCACCCACATCTTGCACAAAGAACTGCGCGCCCGCCTGGGAACCCACGTCACCCAGGCGGGGTCGCTGGTGGCTCCCGACCGGCTCCGCTTCGACTTCACCCATGACGCGGCGGTGGACAAGGCGGCGCTGGCCCAAATCGAGCAGGCCATCAACCAGGCGATTTTAGCCAACCTGCCGGTACACATCAGCTTCATGGGGCAGAAAGAGGCGATTGAAAACGGGGCGATGGCTTTGTTCGGCGAGAAGTATGGGGATGTGGTGCGCACCATTCGCATCGGGGATGGGCGACGGCCGTACTCCTTCGAGCTATGCGGCGGCCTCCACGTCAACGAAACCGCCGAAATCGGCCTCTTCCACTTCGTCAGCGAGGGAGCGGTGGCGGCTGGGGTGCGCCGGGTGGAAGCGGTGACGGGGCGCGGCGCGGCCGCGTTCGTGGCCGAACGGCTGGACGCGCTGGATCGGGTGTCGCGCCAGTTGAACGCCCCCGTCGGCGAGGTGGAAACCCGGCTGGAATCGCTGCTGGCGGAAAATAAGGCTTTGCAAAAGGAACTGGAAAAATGGCAACGGCAGGCGGCTAAAAGCCAGTTTGACGATCTGCTGCCCCAGGTGCAGCAGGTGAACGGCGTCAATGTGTTGGCGGCCCAGGTGGAGGCGGCCGATGTGGACAGCCTGCGCCAGATGGCGGATTGGTTCCGGGACAAGGCGAGGTCGGGCACGGCCGTGTTCGGCGCCGTTATCAACGGCAAACCACTCATCGTGGCCGCCGTCACCGATGATTTGATCAAGCGCGGCCTGAAAGCGGGCGATCTGGTGCGCGAAGTGGCCAAGATTGTGGGCGGCGGCGGCGGCGGCCGTGCCAACCTGGCCCAGGCTGGCGGCCGGGACGCGGGCAAATTGCCGGAGGCGTTGGCGGCCGTGCCCGGTCTGGTCGCACAAAAATTAGCGTAATCGTAGGGCAATTTTGCAAAATTACCCTACGTGACAGCTTGACTTCTGTTACCACGCGCGGTAACGTTTTGGTATGGGCAAAATAAGACGCGGAAATTATATTTTCGTCACCTGGATTGGCGATCATCCTAGGGCGATTGCATACTCAATAAAAATCGTTTTATTTGCAACGAATTTTCACGAATTAACACGAATCATCTTCAAAATTCGCGCAAATTCGTGTTAATTCGTTGCAAAAAGGGAGTATGCAATCGCCCTGGCGATCATCCGCCGCGACATGTCCATGTTTACAGAAATGGCAAACTGGTTGTGAAATGGGACCTGGGTAACCGTATCGCCATGAAAGGAAAGGCAGACAGCAAAATCCTGCAACTAATTGCCGAACTGGAGCGAGAGGGACGATTATGAAAATCAAGGAAGTCACGCCAAATAACCGCAAAAAGGCTTTTGAGATTCAGGCTGACGGCGGAAACTACTTGTTTCCGTATGCAAAATTGGATGTGCAGCCATCGCCAAACAATCGAATCAAAAAAGTCTACATTGATGCAGAATTGGGAAATGAGGCGTTCACCTATGAATTAGAATCGGGAGACGAGGGGACAGTGCATATTGATCATGTTCTGGAATACAACCGCGATCCGCGATACTTACGGGATATGCTGCTGTATAAACTGACGCTTGTTGCTCAGGAGCGCGTGCAAGAGAGTGGCTTGAGTAAGCGGGAACTTATTCGCCGGTTGGGAACATCCCCCGCTCAGTTTTATCGCCTGCTCGACCAAACAAACAGCAGCAAATCCATTGATCAATTGATGTCATTGCTTGAAATTCTTGACTGCGAGGTTGATTTTGTGGTGAAAAAGAAACCATCTCTGGCTCATGCCGTCTAGCAACTCGTCGAAAAAGTGGCGATGGTAACACGGAATTATTGGCGTAGTAGATAAAACGTAAAACGAAAGACGGAAAGTAGAAAACCTGACCATTTCGTTTTGCGTTTTACGTTTTTTGGAGATGGCAATGCTCTTACTCATCCCGTTCACGCGCATTGAATTTAAAACCTACCTGAAAGCGGACGAAGCCCGGCAACGGCTGGATGCTGAAGTAGATCCGCGCTCCATTTTCACCAGCGTTTGGCGGCGGGATCATCGCTTTTTTGTGGGGAAGGTGGCGGAGGACGGCCGTTTCAACATCAATCGGGTCATCCGCTACCGCAACTCCTTCTTGCCCTACATCTACGGCCAAATCGTGGACGACCTGGGCGCCACCCGCATCAACATGCGCCTCCATCCCCATCCCGTCGTGATGGTGCTCATGCCCATTTTCCTCGGTGTTTTTCTGTTCGTCTCCGTGGGCGCGGCCGTCATGTCCGGCGACCTGACGCAAAACATATGGGCGGTATTGGCCTTTCTTGGCTTCATGACCCTGTTTTATGCCGTCGTCGTCGGCTTCTTTAACTTTGAGGTGAACAAAGCAAAGCAGAAGTTGGAGGAGATTTTTCAAGTCGAACGAGATTTTTTGGCGTAAAATGAAAGCAGCGCGCCAAACCATTTCGTTTTTCGTTTCCTGTTTTTGAACCCATGCAAACCATCTTTCTCGACCAAGACGACGACATCATTTCGGTGTGCGACCGGCTGGATTGGACGGCCGCCTCCCGTGTCCTGTTTGTGCTGCCTCAGCGAACGGCCGTCTTTAAAAATGGGTTGGATTTGGCGCGTTTGCGCCGGTATGCCGACCGGCAGCGAGTGGAAGTGGGGCTGGTGACGGGGGAAAAAACGCTTTTGCGTCAGGCTCGCTCATTGGGACTGCCCGCCTTCGCCACTCTGGAAGAAGCGGAAAGCAGCCGCCGCGGCTGGTGGCGCCGCCGCCGCCGCCGGGAATGGGTCGGTTTGCCCGCTGTCGGCGGTTTGCAAGGGGACAGACCATCCGCCCGGCAGGACGGCCGTTCTGTCGGCGACAGCTCTGTCGCCGACATCCTGCGCCTGCCCCAACTCTCCTGGCGGCAGTGGGTGATCCGCTACGCCGCCATCTTGCTTTTCTTCATCGCGCTGGCCTTGTTTTTTATCGGCTTTGCCTTCACCCTGCCCCGCGCCACCATCACCCTGCACCCGGAAACGCAGCCGGTGACGGCCAGCCTGCCCGTGTTGGCCGATCCCACGCTGGCCGACGTGAGTTTGCGCGATATGGCCGTGCCCGCCCGCCGGCTCACCGTCACCCAATCGTGGAAAACGCAAATTGACGCCACCGGCGTCATCGTTTTGCCGCACACCCCGGCCACCGGCCAGGTCGTCTTCACCAACCTCACCGAGGAGCCGGTGGACATCCCGGCCGGACTCATCTTGCGCGCCGGCGACCTCGCCTTTGAAACCATCGCCGCCGCCGATTTGGTGGGGGTGGTGGACAGCACCACCGCCGTGGGCGTGGTGGCGTTGGAACCGGGGCCGGATGGCAATGTCCCGGCCGACGCCATCACCCAGATTGAGGACGCGGAATTAGCCGAATTGGTCGAGGCGCGCAACCCGGCGGCGTTGACCGGCGGCGCCGTGCGCCAAATCCCGGCGGTGGCGGCGGCCGACATGGAACGGCTGCGGGCGCAGGCGCGCCAATTTTTACAGGCGGTGGCGTTGGCGGAGATGGAAACCCAACTGTTGCAGCCGGAATTCTTGGCGCGGGAATCGTTGCGGGTGACGGCCGTACAGGAGGAAACATTTTCTCACGCGGTGGGGGAGGAGACGGCCGTCCTCTCCTTGCAGATGAGGGCCGAATTGCAGGCGACGGCCGTCAATCCCTCGTTGGCGGGCGTGTTGGCGGCGCAACCGCTGGCGGCGGCAGTTCCGGCCGGGTTCCAACTGCTGCCCGGCAGCATCCAACTGGCGGCGGGCGAGGCGCTGGCCGCCGATGACGCCGGCCGGGTGACGGTGACTATTTTGGCTGAAGGCATGGCGGCGGCGGATTTGAACCTGACTGACCCGACGGCCGTCATTGCCGGGCAGCCGGTGGAGACAGCCATGGCTTACCTGTACCAGCAGCTTCCTTTAGCGGCGATCCCTCAAATCGAAATCTGGCCGCTCTGGTTCCAACGCCTGCCTTACCGCTCCGGCCGTATCCAGGTCATAACCGCCAACTAACTCCAGTGAGCGACTTCCCCATCGTTAACTGTTATTTGTTCTTTGTTAATTGTTACTTGTTCATTCCCATACCGTAGGCAAATCGCGTGGGCAGTTTCGGCATCCCCCGGTTAAAATAAGACAGATGAAATTGAAAGGCAAAGTCATGGCCCTGGATTTGGGTGAAAAGCGCATCGGCGTCGCCGTCAGCGACGAACTGCGGCTGGTGGCCCGATCCTACGGCGTCCTCAAGCGCAAATCCCGCCGGGAAGATTTTGTCCGTTACCAGACCATCATCACCGAACAAAAAATCAGTTTGCTGGTGATGGGGCTGCCCATCCCCCTGGGCGGCGGCGAAAGCCAGAAGACGGCCTGGGTGCGAAACTACACGGAAGAACTGCGCCAGCATCTCTCCATCCCCATCGAGTATTGGGACGAAAGTTTGACGACGGTGCAGGCGGAGGAAAGTATGCGCCAACGCGGGATTCGCGGCAGAAAGGCGCGAGATCGAGTGGATGCGGTGGCGGCGGCGTTTATTTTGCAAAGTTTTTTGGATGAAACTGTTCAGTAAGCAGTATTCAGTAGGCAGTATTCAGTAAGCAGTATTCAGTTTATGGGCTACTCAACACTGAACACTGAACACTGAACACAATATTGTCTATGGTGAAACGGGTTATCATTTTAATGGTTCGGAGTTTGTTGCTGCTGGCGCTGGCGGCGGGATTGGCGGCGGCCGTCTTCGTCCTTTGGATGCAGTGGCGCGGGCTGGGCGGCAGCGACAGCCTCAATCCCGTCGAGCGCGTTTATCTGGACACCTACCTGTCTGGCAAGGCAGAGGCGCTCAACCAACCGGCTGGCAGCGGCGTCAACCCGGTCAATTTCACCGTCGCCCCTGGCCAGACGGCCGATCAAATCGCGCAAAACCTGGCTAACAATGGATTGGTGGATGACACTGAACTGTTCCTGAATTACGCTCGCTATCACGGGCTGGATGCCCAGTTGGAAGCGGGCGAATTTGGCCTGTCGCCGCGCATGACCATCCCCGAAATCGCCACGACTCTGACCAACGCCATTCCCCGCGAAGTGGAAGTGCGCTTTTTAGAGGGATGGCGGCTGGAGGAAATGGCGGCTTCGTTGGCGGTGACGCAGCCGGCGCAGGCACACGCCGACACTTTTCTGGCGATTGCGCAGCGGCGGGCGGCGTTTGATGTCAGCCAGTATGATTTTCTGGTGTCACTGCCGCCGGACGCCACGTTGGAAGGCTTTCTTTTTCCGGATACCTATCGCCTGCCGCTGGACGCCGATGCGGCGTATCTGGTGGATGTGATGCTGCGTAATTTTGGCGAACGGGTGACGCCAACGATGCGGCAGGCGTTTGGGGCGAATGGGCTGACTTTGCGTCAGGCGGTGACGCTGGCTTCGATTGTGGAACGGGAGGCGGTGAATGCGGCGGAACGGCCGTCCATCGCCAGCGTCTTCTACAATCGGTTGGCGTTGGGAATGCGGTTGGAAGCCGATCCTACGGTGCAGTACGCCATCGGCCAACTGGCGGGCAGCGACGAATGGTGGCCGTCGCCGCTGATGTTGGCTGACCTGGAATTTAACTCTCCCTACAATACTTACGTCTACGCCGGTCTGCCGCCCGGCCCCATCGCCAATCCGGGGTTGGCCTCGCTGACGGCCGTGGCCGAACCGGCGCAGACAGATTTTATTTTCTTTGTGGCGGATTGTACCAGCGGGGACGGCCGTCACAATTTCAGCGTCACCTATGAGGAACATCTGGCCTATGTGCAGCAATGCCGGTGAGCAGGTTTTAATCGGCGAATAAATTCGCGGCCACATCTGCAAAACCTGCCCTCGCAGGTTAGGTTCCAGCCGTGTTGTTAAAGTAAATGAAACGCACCCTTTTGATTTTCGCCCTCATTATTTTGTTGACTGCTTGCTCGCGCACGCCACCTGTGGTCAAAATCGGGTTGGCGGCCCCATTTGAGGGGCGGTATCGGGAGGTGGGGTATGACGTGATTTACAGCGCCCGGCTGGCGGTGCGGGAGATCAACCAGGCGGGCGGCATCGGCGGCTATCGAGTGGCGCTGGTAGCGCTGGACGATGGCGGCGACCCGGAATTGGCGCAAGATGTGGCCCGGTCGCTGGTGGTGGACCCGGCGGTGGTGGCGGTGGTGGGACATTGGCGGCCGGAGACGACGGCCGCAGCCGCGTCCATCTACGCCGAGGCCGGATTGCTCTTTATCCCTGGCGGCGATCCTTATGATCCCAAATTGCTGTCTACCGATTTCGTCGCCCGGTATGAGGCGGTGACGCCGTTTGACGAGACGCCGGGCATGTTGGCCGTGCCTGCGTATGCGGCATTTATGACGCTTTGGCAGGAAATGAGAGAGTTAACGGACGCAGGCCAACCCATCAACCGGCAAACGATGGCAAGGATGAAGGATGAAGGATGAAGGATGAAGTTATGAAACGAATTTTGGGCGGCATCATTTTGTTGGTTGGCATAGTGGGCGTGGCGTTGAGCGGGATGGGATATGTGTACGGCCGTCGCGCCATTGACGCTGCCGGTACACAGGCGGATGCTGGCTTGCGTTTTGCCTCTGAAAACCTGGACGCGGTGGTTGACACGCTGGTGTTGGCTAACAACACGGCGCTGGAAATAAATGAGGCGTTTGACACGGTGGAAGCGGCCGTGGTGGATTCCAGCCAGGCCATCAGCCAGATGATCCCGATGATGGATCAGGTGACGGCCGTCATCAGCCAGGATGTGCCGCAGAGCCTGGAAGCGGTGCAGGCCACCATCCCCGATCTGGCGCAGGTGGCAAAGGTGATGGATGATACCCTGACCACGCTCAGCCGGTTCCGTATTGACGAGACAATCCCTATTATCAACTATCGCATTCAATATGATCTGGGCATTAATTACAACCCGGTTCAGCCTTTTGATATTTCGGTGCAGCAGATGGGGAATAGTATGGAAGGGCTGCCCCAGCAGTTGCGGGACATGGAGGGATATACGGCCGTCACCCAGGACAATTTGCAAACCATCGGCGACGATCTGCTGGCAATATCCCAGGATTTGGATGACGTGAACGACCAATTTAGCCAACTGCCGCCCCAAATACAGGAGTATATTCGCCTGGTGAATGATGTAAACGACAAGACCCGGCAAATGCGGGCGGCGATTGATGAAAAGTTGGCGACGGTGAAGCAGATTTTAACCATCGCCATGCTCTGGCTGGGGCTGACGCAAATCGCCCCGCTTTACCTGGGCTGGGAACTGCTCACGAGGAAAATTGACAATTAACAATTCACAATTAACAATTCACAATTTATTATTTCTAGGCTCGCTGCTCCTCCTGGCCGCCTGCGCCAACCCACCCCAAACTCCGCTGACGCCGCCCACCCCCATCGCCCAACTCACCGCCACCCCGGCCGCGCCCACCCCCACGCTGCTGCCCGGCTTGCCCACCAGCACGCCTACGCCCCTCATCTCACCCACGCCGACGCCAACCATCCCGCCCACGCCCACCCCGGTCCCGGCAGAACGGTTGGACACGGCCGCCACCGAGTTAGCAGAAGGGGATTTCGCCGCCGCCGCCACTGAGTTGGAGTTGGGATTGCAGCAGCCGGAACTGCTGACGGCCGTTCAGCAAAGCGGTGGGCTGTACCAGTTGGGGCAGGCGTATTTTGCCGACGGTCGTTACCTGGAAGCGGCGGCCGTCTTTGCCGATTTAGCCGGGCGTGATGACGCGCCGGGCGAAACCCGTTTCTGGCTGGCGCGGGCGCTGGACGCTCAATCCCGATGGCAGGAGGCGATTGAGCAGTACCGGCTTTACCTGGAAGCCAACCCGGAAATGGCCGCCTACGTGCAGCCGCGCATCGCCGCCAATTGGCTGGCGCTGGGGGATGGGACAGCGGCGGCGGCGGCGTTGGCGGCGGCGCTGGAAGCGCCCGCCCACCGGCTGACGCAGATCGCCAGCCGCCGCCAATTGGCCGACCTGTATCTGGCGGACGGCCGCCCCGCCGACGCCATTCTCCAGTACGACGCCATCCGCGAGGCGGCCCAGACCGAGTTCGCCAAAGGGGAGATGACTTATCTGGCGGGACAGGCGATGCTGGCAGCGGGAGATGTGGAGGGGGCCTACGGCCGTTTCCAGACCGGCGTCCGCCAATACCCCCGCGCCTACCAAAGCTACCTGGGGCTGGCGCTGCTGGTGGACGCCGGACAGCCGGTGGACAGCTTCCAGCGTGGACTGGTGGATTTTTACGCCGATGTGTATGAGCCGGCCATCGCCGCTTTTCAGCAATATCTGGCCGAAGAACCGGATGATCATCGTCCAGATGCGCATCTGTTTTTGGCCTGGTCATATGAAGCGTTGGGCAGCCAACAAGCGGCGTTGGCGGAGCTGCAGGCGCTGGCGGATTTGGAGGCGGAGACGGCCGTCATCGAGGAAGCGAAGTTGTGGGCGTGGGCGGGTGAGACAGAGACGGCGGTGCAAACCTACCGCCGTTACCTGGAACAGTTTCCTGACAGCGCCGACGCCCCCTTTGCCGCCTGGCAGGCGGCGGCGTTGACGGAGCAAATGGGGGATACGGAGACGGCCGTCGCCCTGTACCAATCGCTGGCGGACAATTACCCTGAGCATGAGGACGCGCCGGAGGCGTTGTTCCGCGCCGGATTTTTGGCAAACGAAATGCGGGATGTGGAAACGGCGGTTTTTCTTTGGCAGCAGGCGGTTAAACGATATCCGCAAAGCGAGTATGGCGCTGCCGCCATCGTCTGGTTGCTGCGCACCCTGCCTACACACACCACGCCGACGGTGGCAGCCACGGCCACGGCCGTAGCCGCCACAACCATCACACCAACGGGTGACATCACCAGCACAACGCCAATCACCAATCATGCAAATGTAGCTGAAGGCGCCTCCTTTACCCGCGCTGAAATTGAAGAAATGGCCGCCGCCCAGACCAATGTGACTTACTATGCCTTGCATGCCCGTGATATTGTTGACGGTATCCCCCCATTCCCTCCTGTACCTGATTTTAACCTGCCGGGTATTGATGATGGCCGTGATGACGCCGAAGCGTGGCTCAAAGGATGGCTGGGGGTGGACGCCGCCGAAAATATCGGCGAGCTTTCGCCGGAGTTGGCCGCCGATTTACGCCTCATCATCGGCCAAAAATTGTGGCGGGCCGGGTTGCTGGAGTCGGCCAAAAGAGAGCTGGAGAATTTGCGCCGGTCAACGTATGACCATCCCCTGTCCAGCTACCAACTGGCCCTTTATTTTCGTGATTTGGGACTGTACCGCTCCTCCATCCTGGCCGCCAATCGGGTGATCGCCTTGTCCGGACAAACGATATTTGATGTTCCGCTGTTCCTGGCGCGATTGGCTTATCCTGTTTACTACGCCGACCTCATTTTGCCGCTGGCCGAGCAGTATGGCTATGATCCGGTCTTGCAATTTGCTCTGGTGCGGCAGGAGAGCCTATTTGAGAACTTTGCCCGTTCCGGGGCGGCGGCGCAAGGGTTGGCGCAAGTTATTCCCGATACCGGCGCCTACATCGCCCAACAACTGGGCTGGCCGGATTACATCAACGACGACCTGTATAAGCCATATGTGGGGCTGGCCTTTGGCGCGTTTTACCTGGATCAGCAACTGCGCCTTTTTGATGACATGACGGCCGCCGCCTTAGCTGCCTACAACGCCGGGCCGGGGAACGCTGCCCGCTGGTACGAGCGGGCCGGCGATGATCACGATCTGTTTGTGGAGATGGTCAATTTTAGCGAAACCCGATTGTACGTGGAGCGGATTTACACCGGGTATGTGATTTATCGGGCGTTATACGGTGATGCGTGAACCGCAATCCAAAACCCAAAATCCAAAATGAGCCAAAACTTTAGCTGGCAGACGGAAGACGGAAGCGATTGGGAGAATTTGCCGCCGGAATCGGCTGCGCCAGCGCCAAAAGGACGGCGTTGGCGAATGTGGCTGGCGATTGGGCTGGCGCTGTTGGTCGTTGGCGGGGTGGTGTACCGGCAGGCGCAGCAACGGCTGGCAGAGGTGGCGGCCAATACGGAAGCGGATATTCTTTCCAGCCACAATTTGCTGCTGACGGCTGTGGCCGGGCAAGACCTGGAGTTGTTCAAATCGCTGCTGTCGGGGCGGAACCGGCGCTGGACGGATGTGCAGATGGAATTGGCGCGGGCAGGGATGGCTGTGGGATCGGTCGCCGTTTGGGTTGGCGCTGGCGGATACGGCCGTGCCCGATTTGCTGACGATGGATTTGACGGCCGCTGCCGAAGGCGTGGCGGTGAAGCTCTCTCCAGACCTTACTGAAGCGGTGTTGACGTTTGACCAGACGTAATTGACGTTGGTTTATCCGGCGCGGGATCGAGACATTGGGGCGCGGCTGGCCGGGGATTTGGATAAGCTGTTGGCGGAGATGTGCAACAGGTTGGACACGCAGGTTTGCCCGCCGGGGCTGCATGTGCGGTTGAAGTTGGAAACTGACCCATCCAGTCTGGCCGACGGCCGTGACTTAGCCAACCGATTCAGCGGCAGCGTCCAGTTGGAACTGCCGGCGCCCACGCTGACCGGCCTGCCGCTGGATGAAGCCGGCTAACGGGCGCTGTTGCATGGGTATGCCAGGCAAATGCTTTCTTCAGCGATCGCTGACCAGGCGGGTTACGTTTGTTGTGAGCATGTCCTCTACTTCTTCTCGCCGGACGGCCGTTGGCTGATTATTCCCATCAATGAAAAAGCGTTTAACCTGGTGGCGCCGGCGCACAATTAACAGCAAATTTTGCCCCACAATCTGGGCAATTGCACCGGAATCGCTTTTGTCAACCGGTGACGATAATTCAGCGTTCCTTGTTTCATGGTTTGGAAGGGTGCAGCACGGCCGTGTGGGTGAACCGGTGAGGACGGCCGTGTTATAATCTTGTCAGAAAATCAATATGAAAAGGTGAAACCATGTCCACAATTACCTTACGCGGCCATTTTGATGGCGAAAAAATACAACTAGATGAACCCTTTGATCTGGAACCCAACACCCCGCTCATCATTACCGTTCTGATTGGGGAGAAGCGTGGTAATGAACGAGATGCCTGGTTAAATAAATCCGCCGAATATCTTGTTGCCGCTTACAGCGAAGATGAGCCAGATTATGCCACTCACGCGGTCAAGGAGCCAAATCCAGAATATGATCCAGGAAGGTGATGTAATCCTAACCCCGCTGCCCCAGGCAGATGGACAAATCAAAAATCGGCCGGCGATGGTTTTGCGAAGGATGCCGCCTTTTGGTGATTGGCTGGTTTGTGGTATCAGCACGCAAATACACCGGCAAGTCGCTGGTTTTGATGAAGTGGTCTTCCCTGGCGATGAAGATTATGAATCAAGTGGATTAGTATCCCAATCGTTAATCCGCCTCGGCTTTTTAGCCGTACTGCCATCTTCCCGGATCATGGGTTCGATAGGTTCTGTTTCGCCTAATCGCCACACTCGCTTATTGAGAAATCTCAGTCAGTACCTCGTTCAAAATCATCCGTGACGGTTAATGTAAAGGTTGTGGCTGGTGGCGCCGGCGTCGAATTATCAGCGTCCCTTGTTTCATGGGCTGGAGGGGGGCAGCACGGCTGTGCGGGTGAATCGGTGAGGACGGCCGTGTTATAGAATTCCTCGGCAACATTTGCGCTAACCGCGCAATTTATTTTCTCATTGCTCATTGCTCATTTGCGGTTTACCGCGCTATGGTCTTGGTGCATCCTTTGATCTAGAATCGGATACTCGGGTAACATCACGGCGCAGCCCAAAGGATTTGGGCTGCAATCTTCCGATATTCTCACGTTGACACCTCGTAAATGATAAGTACAATGTACATATGAATCAGCTTGAGTTTGAATGGGACAAAAACAAAGACAAGGAAAACATCCAAAAACATGGCGTGTCATTTGATGAAGCGCGGACAGTTTTTTACGATGAGTATGCCATTCAATTCTTTGATCCCGATCATTCGGAAAGTGAAGATCGCTTTCTTCTGCTTGGTATGAGCTTTAAATTAAAGACACTTGTTGTTTGTCATTGTTTCAGACGAGAGGAACTGATTGTGAGAATCATCTCAGCCAGAAAAGCGGATAAAGATGAAGAGCAAGTGTATTGGAGTAAAAGAAAATGAAAGAGCATTATGATTTCTCTAAAATGAAAGGAAAGAAAAACCCCTACATCAAATACCTTAAACAACCAGTCACTATGCGCCTTGACCGGGATACCGTTGAGTATTTTAAGTCATTAGCAGAAGAGACGGGTATACCCTATCAAACGCTGATTAACCTTTATCTACGTGATTGCGCTATTCATCACCGCAAGTTACAAATGCAATGGGTTTCATAAAATAGCCTAGCAAACGCTGGCGCTCGGATTCTAGAACTACGTATGACAGCCAACGTCCAAACTCAATTTGGCCCCGGCGCGGCGGATTACGCCGCCAGCGCCGTCCATGCCGCTGGGGAAAGCCTGGGGCGTCTGCTGGCGTTGACCCGGCCGCAACCCGACTGGCGGGTACTGGACGTGGCGGCGGGGGCGGGGCACACGGCGCTGGCGTTTGCGCCGCGCGCAGCCCAGATCGTCGCCGCCGACATCACGCCGGAGATGCTGGCGAAAACGCGGCAGTTGGCGCAGGCGCGGGACATTGCCAACCTGACGACGACGTTTGCCGATGCGGGGATGCTGCCGTTTGGGCACGGCCGTTTCCATCTCGTCATCTGTCGTCTGGCCGCCCACCATTTCCCATCCTTGTCCCGCTTTTTGGCGGAAGCGGTCCGCGTCCTGCGGCCCGGCGGCCTGCTGGCTGTCACCGACACCATCGCGCCCGGCTCCCGGCTGCGGGGGAAGAAGGCGGAACGGGTTCGGGAGGCGGGCCAGTACATCAATGCTTTTGAGAAATTGCGCGACCCCAGTCACGGCCGTAACCTGAGCCTGTTCGAGTGGGAAGATCGGTTCCGGCAGGCCGGATTCGAGATAACTCATCAAGAAACCTTGAGAATGTCATTGGATTTTGACGATTACGCCGCCCGAATGCGGGTCTCTCCGGCCAACCGGCTGCGCCTGCGCGCCATGCTGCTGCAAGCCCCGCCGCCAGTCTTAGCCTTTTTGACACCGCAAACCCTCGGCGATAGAATCCGCTTTCAATTTACCGAACTGATTTTGGTGGGGAGGCTGTCAGTGAGCAGTGTTCAGTGAGCAGTAATCTGATCGCCGAATACTGGATACCGAATACTGAATACTGGATACTGGATACCGAATACTGGATATTGAAAAACCATCTACAACATGAACAAAACCTATCACTTCTGGATCACCGGCTGCCAGATGAACTATGCTGATGCGCGGCGGGTGGCGACGGAATTGCAACGGCTGGGCTACCAATCCACCCCAAACATGAACGAAGCGGATGTCGTCATCCTGCAAACCTGCACCGTGCGCCAGCAGTCCGAGGATAAGGCGGTCAACAAGCTGGCGAATTTGAAGCCGCTCAAGCAAAAAGACCCGAACAAGACCATCGCCGTCATGGGCTGTGTGGTTGGCGTGCGTGGCAATGAGGCGCTGGCGCAGGCTTTTCCCTTTGTGGATGTGTTTATGGAACCCTCTACGAACGGCCGTCCCCTTGTCAATCATCTCGCCCAGGGAGAAGACCAGGAGATGGAGCAGACGGCCGTAGCCCAACTCCATGCCTGGCAAGATGGCGAAGTGATTTTGCCGGCAGCAGAACGAGGCCGGCTGGTGTCCGCGCCAGTGGCGGTGGTGTACGGCTGCTCTCACGCCTGTTCCTTCTGCATCATTCCGCAGAAGCGGGGCATAGAGCGCAGCCGTCCCGTAGGTGAAATCGCCGCCGAGGTGCGCTCCCTGGCAGCGCAGGGGGTGAAAGAGGTGGTTTTGTTGGGGCAGATCGTGGATCGGTACGGGTATGATGTGCCCGACGGCCCCAATTTGGCCCATTTGCTGCGCGTCATCAACGGCATTGAGGGGGTGGAGCGGATTCGTTTTCTCACCAGCCATCCCAACTACATGACGGACGAGATATTGACGGCCGTGCGCGACCTGCCCAAAGTGATGCCCCAAATCGAAGTACCCATTCAAGCCGGTAACGATGAAGTTTTAGGCAACATGAAGCGGGAATACAGCAGCGAAGCCTACCGGCGGTTGGTGCAACGCATCCGCCGCATCGTACCCGACGCCGCTATCCATTGCGACATCATCGTCGGCTTCTCCGGTGAAACTGACGCCCAATTTCAGGAAACGGCCGCTATTTTGGCCGAGTTGAAGCTGGATAAAATCCACCTGGCCCGCTACAGTCCCCGCCCCGGAACCGTCAGCGCCCGGCGGTTGCCGGATGACGTGGCGGAGGATGAAAAACGGCGTCGTTTTCACATCATCGAGCAGCTGCAAAAGGAAATTTTGACGGAGAAGATGAAGGTGTGGCGAGGGCGGACGGTGAATGTGCTGGTGGAGGATAAGTACAAGGGGCGCTGGCGCGGCCGTTCGCCGCAAGGCAAGCTGGTCTTTTTTGATGATCCGCGTGAACTAAAAGGGCAGATGGTGGATGTAAAAATCAGCCACACTGGCCCCTGGAGCATGTCGGGCGAAGCGGTGGACAAACCGCAGCCGGAAAGCATCCCTCTGGTGATGGCATAGCCGGTTAGAAAGTGGCGACCGACCCCAACTGTTTGCTGGATTGGCTGAGTACGGCCGTCAAATTCTCATTGCAGTTCACCAGGTAAGCGACCAGCCCGCTGGCGCGCAAAAGCTGAACCAGTCCGACCCCCGAATCCCGGCCGCCAAACGATTCCGCATTCACCACCACCGTCACCACCCGCAAGCCGCGCCGGGACAACTGTCGGGCATCGTTCAGCCAGCTTTCATCCGCCGACGCCGTGATCGCGATCACCGTTGTGCCGCGCGGGAAAAGATAATTTTCGGCCTGGAGCACATCGGCCACCGGCACCTGCCCCTGCGCCCGCAACACCGCCAACGTCTCCAAAATGCGATTCAACTGCCGTTCGCCCCGGTCTGCCTGCACCACCTCATTCGACTGCCCATATGCCAGCAAGCCCACCGCCCGGTCATGCCGCAAAAAGTATTGGGCCAGAGAAGCGGCGATGGAAACTGTGTACTCCTCGGTGGATTCGGGCAGGGAAAAATCATCCAGCCTCATCCAGGCCGGCAAATCCCCCAATTGTGGAGAAAGGAAAGGCGTATCGGCCGGCGCCACATGGCCGAAGACGGCCATATCGGGCACAATCCAAATGTCGGCCAGCGGATCCAGCTCGAACTCTTTGACGATGAGCCGGTCGCGGCGGGCGGTGCTGGCCCAATGGATGCGGCTAAAGCTGTCCCCAGGCGCGTAGTCGCGGACGCCAGAGGCATTGGTGGTGATGTAATGGGTGCGCCGCCGCAGCGCATCGCCGCCGGGCAACACGCCTATGGGCAGCGCGAATTGATGGATTTCAAAGGTCATGGGATAGACGACGATGTTGTTGGTGACTGTCCAGTCCCGCTCCATGGTGAACAGGCCGAAAGGGTCGCTGGTGCGCAGCCGCACCGGGCCTAGCTGATATCGCCCCCGTTCCTGACAGACGGTGTGGACGCGCCAGGTGTACCGGCTGTGGGGGCCGAGGTTGTTGACGACATGGCTGGAAAAGTGGCCGGGCAGGTTGGAGAAATCCCGAATTTCGACCCATAGTTTGGGAATTCGGCCGGTGTTGTCAATGGTGAATCGCTCTTCTAGCGGCCGTCCCGCCTGAGTGCGTCGGGTGCGGGTATTGCGCGACACCCGCAGCCAGTTGATGTTGACCCAGGCCCAGGCAAACGACAAAATCAGCAGCAAACCGAGCAAATAAGCCAGATTGAACAGCAAATCGCGCCCGGTCAGCAACCCGGCCAGAAGCGCTGCCAGCGCCATGATAAAAACCGTCGTCCGTCGCTGGCGCATGGTTACGCTTTCACCTGCGCGCCGGGAACGGGCAGCCGATCCAGAATATCTTGCACAATGGTTCCCGGCTCCACATCCTTGATGCGGGCCGCCGGGCCGACGATGATGCGGTGGCCCAGAGCCGGGATGGCCAGCGCCTTCACATCATCCGGCAACACATAATCCCGGCCAAACATGGCCGCCCGCGCCTGTCCCAGCCGGTAGATAGCCAGCGCGCCGCGCGGACTGGCTCCCAGATACACATCGGGATGCTCCCGTGTTTGGCGCACGATTTCAACGATGTATTCCTTCACCTGATTGTCAATATAAATGTCCTTGACCGCTTCTTGAGCCGCCAACAACTCTTCCACCGTCACCGCCTGCTCCAATTGGGTGAGGGGGTGGGTATGCTGCTGCCGATCCAGAACTTCGATTTCCTGCTCCTTGGTGGCGTAGCCCAATTGGATGCGCAGCAGAAACCGGTCAAGCTGAGCTTCGGGCAAGGGGAAGGTGCCTTCATATTCGATGGGGTTTTGGGTGGCCAGCACCATGAAGGGGGAGGCGAGGGGATGGGTTTGACCGTCCACCGTCACCTGCCGTTCTTCCATCGCTTCCAGAAGGGCGGATTGGGTTTTGGGCGTGGCCCGGTTGATTTCGTCTACCAGGACGATTTGAGCGTGGATGGGGCCGGGCCGGAATTCAAACTCGCGGGTTTTTTGATTGAAGATGGAGATGCCGGTGACATCGCTGGGGAGCATGTCGGGGGTAAACTGGATGCGCTGGAATTTGCTGCCGACGGAGCGGGCCAGGGATTTGGCTAGGACGGTTTTGCCCACGCCGGGCACGTCTTCGATGAGAATATGCCCCTGGCACAAAAGCCCCAACGCGGTAGTTTGAACGGCGGCGCGTTTGCCTACCATCACCCGCTCTACGTTATCTACAATGCGGTTGGCAATTTCCTGGACATCAACCATTTGATATGCTCCTTTTCTTTTTTGACAATAAGACATCCGATTTCTAACAGCGAGAAATCGGATGTCTTTGCTTACGACACCCGCCGGTATTTTAACACAACTAGGTTTATTTTGGTGGCAAAATGGTGGCAAACGTATGGGAAGCGTGGGGTTGCCGCCATCTGATTGAGGCTGGTCGGCCCTATTTTACGGGGTGAAGATGAATGTGAGATTAGAGGGGCGGAGGATGACCGTTTAGCCGGTGAATGGGTGCGTCTGTCCGCTGTGTGGATTCGTTTATGTCTAACAAACGTGGTAAAATTAGCCCTCAAAATGATGCAAGAAAAGCAAGAAACAATCCCTTTGCCCGGCGTGATGGCTACTCTGGCCGCCGGGTTTGATCTGACGGCAAAACATTTCTGGCTCGTGCTCCTTCCCGCTTTGATGGATAGTTTTTTTTGGCTGGGGCCACGCCTGAATTTCCGGCCGATTATTGAGCGGTGGGTGGCGTTCAGCCAGCAGCAAAATGTGCCGTTGACCGGCATTGATTTGAATGTGCTGTTGGATGCAGCGCCGCTGACGAATCTGTTTTCCAGCCTCAGTGTGCCCTTCCTGGGCGTGCCGGCGTTGATGATGTGGATTATGCCGGAGAAGACGCCGTTGTCGCCGCCGGTGTGGGAATTGAACAGCGGCTGGTTGTGGGCCGGGTTGTTTTTTCTGTTGAGTATGGCGGGATTGTTGTTGACGGCCGTCTACTATGGCCTGATTGTGCGGGCGATGAGGGAACCTGCCGGCGACCGCTCTTTCCTGGTGACGGCGGCGCTGAACTGGTTGAAGCTGTTGGGCCTGGGCTTGCTGTTTTTGACGGCTATGTTCATCATTTACATACCGCTGTTAATTGTAGGCATGATTCTGGCTTTTTTCAGCCCGGCATTGGCGTCGCTGGTGATTTTTGTGGGGCCGGTGCTGGCAGTGTGGCTGGTCATCTATTTCTTCTTTGCTCCCCAAGGAATGTTCTGGCACGGCCGTCCCCTGTTGGCGGCTTTGCTGGAGAGCGTTTTGCTGGTGCGGCGTTACTTTTTATCGGCAACGGGACTCCTGTTTCTCATTTTCGTCATCAATCGGCTGTTGGACAACTTGCTGTTAACCGCCGACGACGGTTCCTGGTTGACATTGGCCGGCATCGTCGGCCACGCCTACGTCAGCACAGCGTTGGTGGCGGCGACATTTATCTTTTACCGCGACCGGTACGCGGACATGCAGTTTCAGGCACAACAACAAGAACACGAGGTTAGAGTTTGAGTTAGCAGCCTGTCGGAAAAGTAGCTGTAGCCGCGGTTTCCTACCGCGTTCCCAGAGGCGAGGTAAGGATACCTCGGCTACTAGAGCGAGAGGGGAACTGTTGAGTCGTTGTGTGGATTTTTAAGGAAAGCGAACATGGCAAAAAACAATAGAAACAGCAATTACGATGCTAGCAGCATCCAGGTATTGAAAGGATTGGAAGCGGTGCGGCGGCGGCCGGGTATGTACGTCGGCGGCACCGATGTGAAGGCGCTGCATCACCTCGTTTACGAAATCGTGGACAACTCCATTGATGAGGCGTTGGCCGGTCGGTGTGATCGCATTGAAGTGGTGATTCATCCTGACGAAAGCGTGTCGGTGACGGATAACGGCGTCGGTATTCCGGTGAAACCGCATCCGACGGAAAAGGTGTCGGCGTTGGAATTGGTGCATACCACCTTACACGCCGGGGGCAAGTTTGACGATTCAGCGTACAAGGTGTCGGGCGGTTTGCACGGCGTGGGCGCGGCGGCGGTGAACGCGCTGTCGGAATGGATGGAAGTGTCGGTGCGGCGGGATGGCGGCGTCTGGTTCCAACGGTATGAGCGGGGGATACCCAAAGCGCCGGTGAAGAAGATTTCTAGACTGAAACGCGGCCAGCAAACCGGGACGACGACCCGGTTTCGTTGGGACGAGGAGATTTTTAAGAATGACGCCAGCTACCGCTTTGAAACGCTGGTGAATCGGTTCCGCGAGATGGCGTTTGTGACCAGCGGCATCTTTATGATGGTACGGGATGAACGGCCGTCAACTTCGCGTGAGATGAGTTTTTATTTTGAGGGGGGCGTCAAGTCATTTGTACGGTATCTGAACCGCAACCGGAAAACGCTGCATGATCCCATTCACATCCGCAAAGAAGTGGATAATGTGGAAGTGGAAGTGGCGCTGCAATACACCGATGGCGTGGCGATTTCGGAGTTTGCTTTTGCCAACACCATTCACACGCCGGATGGGGGCACGCATTTGACCGGGGTGCGTACGGCCATTACCCGCATCATCAACCTATATGCCCGGAAAAACAATCTGCTCAAGGAAAAAGATTCTAATTTCTCCAGCGATGACACCCGGGAAGGGATGACGGCCGTTGTCAGTATCAAGCATCCCGATCCCCAGTTTGAGAGCCAGACCAAAGTAAAGCTGATGAACGCCGAGGTGAGCGGCATCGTCTCCTCCGTCACCAGCGAAGCGCTCTCCATGTACCTGGAAGAAAACCCGCGCGACGCCAAGCGCATCATTGAGCGCTGTCTGACCTCTTCCCGCGCCCGCGCCGCCGCTCGCAAAGCGCGCGAGCTGGTGATGCGTAAGAGTGCGTTGGAGAGCCTGACGCTGCCGGGGAAATTGGCGGATTGTTCGGAACGAGACCCGGCCAAATGTGAGCTGTACATCGTCGAGGGCGACTCGGCCGGCGGCACGGCCAAGCAGGGGCGTGACCGGCATTTCCAGGCGATTTTGCCGTTGCGAGGCAAAATTTTGAACACGGAGCGGGCGCGTCTGGACAAGATTTTGAACAACAATGAGGTGCGGGCGTTGATTTCGGCATTGGGCACGGGGATTGGCGAATCATTTGACCTGGAGAATCTGCGCTACGGCCGTGTCATCATCATGACCGACGCTGACGTGGATGGCAGCCATATCCGCACCCTGCTGCTCACCTTCTTTTTCCGCTACATGTCCCGGCTGCTTGAAGATGGGCATCTTTACATTGCCCAGCCGCCGTTGTACGCGGTGAAAGCGGGCAAGAAGATTCATTACACCTACACCGAGAACCAAAACACGGCATTGTTGAAATCGCTGGAAGGCAAAAAGTATTCGTTGCAACGGTACAAGGGGTTGGGCGAGATGAATGCGCATCAGTTGTGGGAGACGACGATGGATCCGAGTGAGCGGACGTTGCTGCAAGTGACGGTGGAGGATGCGGTGGCGGCCGACCGCACCTTTTCGATGCTGATGGGGTCGGAGGTAGCGCCCCGCCGCCGGTTCATCACCACCCATGCCAGCGAGGTGCGCAATTTAGATGTGTGATCGTTTTCAAAATTCCTGACACAACCCAAAACCCGCTGCCGGTCTTCATTGAAAGTATAACAAAACTAAAATCGAGTCCCAAAAACGGACAAAACGTATTACTCTACCAACCGATTTGATGACCTACGATGAACTCGCATCGGATAAAAAGGCATTTCGCCAATATTTGGATGAAATGCTACACGCTCATCCAGAATTGTTTCCTAATGATATTAATCAGGGTTACAAACTACACGTATGATGCCGCCATCCAAGAAAATGCCTCACGTACAATTGCGACGGATTCAATTAAAAGCCCTTGATGAACAGTCGCAACTCCAAGTATTTACCGTTGCCCCATGCGATGTCTTACCGTATATGGCTGGTGATGCGAATAAAGTTGAAAAGGCATTGTTCTTACGACGCTTTGGCGTACCATTCTGGGCGCTGACTTATGTGTTCGGACGGAATGATTCCTATTGGTGAAATTTGGTCGCCTCTTTTGGTCGGAATGATATTGTAGGCACAACTGTCAAGCAACCAGAAAATATGCCTCAACATTTATTGGCCGATGAGAAACACACCCGCTTTCAAGGGGAAAAAGCATATATTGCTACAACCGTTGCCAATGATTGCGTTCTAGCAGATTGTCGGAAAAGTCAAATAAGCGAGTGTTCGCATAAATTAGCGATTTTGAGACTGGGAGTGGTTAATCTCTAATCTCCAGTCTCCAATCCCCGAAACTGTGTATACTTCCCACCCCCTCCTTCGCCTGTTGCGTTACGCCCGCCATTACCGGCGGCGGATCGCGCAGGCGTCGTTCTATTCCATCCTCAACAAAATTTTTGACCTGGCCCCGCCGGCCTTGA
>JAJRVV010000211.1 GCA_024277135.1 Chloroflexota bacterium
C
This sequence comes from Chloroflexota bacterium, assembly GCA_024277135.1. Taxonomy (GTDB): domain Bacteria; phylum Chloroflexota; class Anaerolineae; order Promineifilales; family Promineifilaceae; genus JAJRVV01. Next base: position 2 of record JAJRVV010000211.1, read on the forward strand.
CCGGCAGCAGGCAGGCGATTCCCCCGATGCGCCGCCACCGCCGCCGCCTGCGCCTCCCAGCCAGACTCAATTCGCTCTGGGCGTGGCCCGCAATTTCGTGGAAGAACTGGTGCCGCCGGAAAAACAGGACGAATTCATCAACAAAGCGGTCTGGGTGATGGGCGGCCTGCTGTTGCTGCGCCTGCTCAGCGAATGGTGGATGAACCGGCTGGCGAATAAAATCGCCAAACGGATACAGGCGTCGTGAGCCACTCCCCGCCCATCTTCCCCGACCTGGCGGGCAAATCCGTCCTGATCACCGGCGGCGCATCCGGCATTGGCCGGGCGGCGGCGCTGGCGTTTGCCCAGGCTGGCGGCCGCGTCGTCATCGCCGATGTGGATGAGGCTGGCGGCGTGGAAACGGCCGCCCAAATCAACCAAACAGGCGGCGAAGCGATTTTCGTCCTGGCTGATGTCTCCCAATCAGACCAGGTGAAAAACATGGTGGCCCATGCTGTGCAGGCATACGGCCGTCTCGACTGCGCCTTCAACAATGCCGGATTTGAGGGACGGTTGGCCCGCACCGCCGACGTCACCGAAGCCGACTTTGACCGCATCATCGCCGTCAACCTGAAAGGGGTGTGGCTTTGCCTGAAGCATGAACTTAACCAGATGCTGCGGCAAGGAAGCGGCGTTATCGTCAACACCGCTTCCGTCGCCGGGCTGGTGGGCGCGCACTCCATGTCGGCGTATGGGGCCAGCAAACACGGCGTGGTCGGCCTCACCCGCGCGGCGGCGGTGGAGTACGCGGACAAGGAGATTCGCGTCAACGCCGTCTGCCCGTCTGTGATTGACACGCCGATGGCGCGGCGCGGCTTTGCCCAATTCCCCCAATTCAGGCAAAACGTGGAGGCGGCCAATCCCAGCCGCCGTTTGGGGCAGCCGGAAGAGGTGGTGACGGCCGTCCTCTGGCTCTGCTCGGCTGCATCTTCCTTCGTCACCGGCGCGGCGCTGCCGGTGGATGGCGGGTTCACGGCGCAATAGCATGTCATTTACCTCGATTGACGACCTGCAAACGGCTTTGCGCGACCAGTTGTATCTGGCGGATCGGGGATTGGCGACGGCCGTCTACCTCAGCCTGCAATTGCAACGCCCCCTCTTTTTGGAAGGGGCGGCCGGCGTGGGCAAAACCGAAGTGGCTAAAGCGCTGGCCCGCGCCCTGGACGCCTCTCTCATCCGCCTGCAATGTTACGAAGGGCTGGACATCAACCAGGCCGCCTACGAATGGAACTACAGCCGCCAACTGCTGCACATCCGCCTGCTGGAAGCGCGCGGCGAAAAAGCGCGGGAAGCCGACCTGTTCGGCCCCGACTTCCTGCTGGCCCGCCCCCTGCTGCGAGCTATCCAGCCCGCCGATCAGCCGCCCGTCCTCCTGATTGACGAGATTGACCGGGCTTACGCCGAATTTGAAGCCTTTTTGCTGGAAATCCTGTCCGATTTTCAAATCACCATCCCCGAAATCGGCGTCATCCGCGCCGAACGGCCGCCCATCGTCATCCTCACCTCCAACCGCACCCGCGAAGTCCACGACGCCCTGAAACGGCGCTGCCTCTACGCCTGGATTGATTACCCCAGCTTTGAGCGGGAATTGGCGATCCTCAACGCCAAACTGCCTCACGTCCCGGCGCAACTGGCCCGGCAAGTGACCGCTTTTGTGCAAAAACTGCGCCAGGCCGATCTGTACAAACTGCCCGGCGTGGCGGAAACGCTGGATTGGACGGCCGCGCTCGTCGCCCTCAATCAGCAAGCCCTGACGCCGGAAATCGTGGCCGACACGCTGGGCGTCCTGCTCAAGTACCAGGATGACATCACTCAGGTGGACGGCCGTCTCATCGCTGAAATGTTGGGGCAACAGGATGAGGGGGTGAACGGGTGACGCCCCCGCTCCCCCGCTCCCCGCGACCACAGGTCGCCGCTCCCCCGCTCCCCGCCCACCTTCTGACCAACTTGCTCCACTTTGGCCGACTGCTGCGGGCGGCGGGCCTCTCCATCCACCCCGGCCGCATGATGGATTTAGCGGCGGCGCTGCGGCTGGTCAACCTCGGCTCCCGGCCGGATGTGTACCATACCATGCGCGCGCTGTTGGTACACCGGCAGGAAGATTTGGCGCTGTTTGACCGGGTGTTTGCGTTGTTCTGGCGCAAACCGTCGCGGCGGGAACGGCCGTTCGACCCCCTCCACGATCTCCGCCGTCAACAACAAAAACCGGATATTATCCCCTTACCCATCCACCAGCCTGCCCCACCGACAAACCAGCCAACCAACGCGCCGCCAGCCATCGCCGTCACCCGCGCCTACTCGGCGCAGGAGGCGCTGCGGCACAAGGATTTTGGCGACTTAACCCCGGACGAGGAGACGGCCGTGCGTCAACTCATGCAGCAGTTCAACTGGCAGGCGGCGCAACGGCGCACCCGGCGGCGGCAAAGCGGGCCGGGGCCGCAGCTAGACATGCGCCGCAGCTTGCGCCGCAGTTTACGCACCGGCGGCGAATTCATGGTGTGGCACACCCGCCGCCCGCGACGCCGCCCGCGTCCTCTGGTCATCCTGGCCGACATCAGCGGTTCGATGGAGCGGTACACCCGGCTGTTGCTGCATTTCATTTACATGGCCGTCTGCGCCCAGTCTCAGCCGGTGGAAGCGTTTGTGTTCAGCGCCCGGCTGACGCGCATCACCCGCCAATTGGGGCATAAATCATTGGCCAAGGCGTTGGCGGAAGTGAGTACGGCCGTGCCCGATTGGTCTGGTGGCACCCGAATCGGCGCGGCGCTCAAGCGGTTCAACACCGATTGGGGGCGGCGCGTCCTCGGCGGCGGCGCGGTGGCGCTGCTCATCAGCGATGGTTGGGATCGGGGCGATCCTGATTTGTTGGCATGTGAGATCGGCCGTCTGCACCGCAGCTGCCACCGGCTCATCTGGCTCAACCCGCTGCTGGGCCTGCCCCGCTACCAACCGCTGACACGCGGCATCCAGGCCGCCCTGCCCCACATTGACGACTTTTTGCCGGTACATAACCTGGTCAGCCTGGAAGATTTGATGCGCCATTTGCAGAAACTCGGCGGCTGATCTAGTAAGCGGACAAATACCAGGCGAAAGAAAGCCTCTTGTTAATCTCATCAGGTATAATCAATGTCAGGCTGCTCATAGCCCCTTAAACAAACTCGTTTTCAGATACAATTCAGTTCTATCCAGAAGTTCAGGAGAAAAGGGAATGAAAAACAATCCATTACCCAGACTCGACACCGATGACAATGTTAGGAACAAGTTACTGCCTTATTGTCGGTTGAAACCTGGTGAAATTTGGGCAGACCCCATCAGTGGACATAAAGTCGGCTGTTTAGACGCGATAAATAGCTCCGAAATCGAACAGTTAATGAGCGGCGAATATGCACAATTAGCTGTTCACGATCCCCCATATAATCTGATCGCCTTTCAAGAAAGAACGATTGCTGAATTCATCAGTTGGTGTAAGAAGTGGGTAGAGAATTCTTGGCTGTGGTTAGACGAAAACAGCGCCTTGTATATTTGGCTTGGCGCCGATCAGAAAGACAACTTTCAACCTTTGCCCGATTTTATGATCATGATGCGCGGTTTTGGCTTTAAGCCCAGAAGCTTTATCGCCATGCGTAACCAACGAGGATATGGAACGCAAAAAAACTGGATGGCTGTACGCCAAGAGCTGCTATATTATGTAAAAGGATCACCCCATTTTGAGGTTCAATATACAGATATTCCTAAAATTTTGCGCGGCTACTACAAAACTGTAAACGGTCAGACAACTGAAAATTTAGAACGCAGCAAATCTGATAACATTCGGGCGAGCAATGTTTGGGTGGATATTCAACAAGTATTCTACCGGATGGAAGAAAATGTTTCCGGTTGTTACGCTCAAAAACCGCTCAAATCTATCGAGCGAATCATCAACGCCAGTTCCAAACAAGGCGACCTGGTTATTGATTTTTTTGCTCATTCCGGCACAACGTTGTTGGCTTCCGAAATCAAAAAACGTCGCTGCTTCACAATTGATATAGACCCCGTTTACTGCGAAATCAGCATACGCCGTTTAGAACTATTTCGACAAAAAGGCAGATTGGGTTGGCAAAATGGGCATCCTTTTGAAAAGGAGCTGCCATCTCAAAATAACGGACATCAGCTAACTCCCCAGAATGAACAAAAGCAAGAGAATCATAATCAACCAATACAAGCCAAATTACTGTAACCAGGCAGGGCCATGGAAAAACTCAAAGCGGATTTAGACAAACTCATCGCGCAATTGAAGAATTCTGATGAATTTATTGAGCGGCTAGAAACTCTCCTGTCAGTTTATCCCTTCAATGAATACGAACACATCATTTCCACACTCATGAGCGCAAACCTGCTTAGCCTGGACGATTACTATGCGTTGCGAGATGAGTACATCGCCAGAAACATGTATCTATACTTATTTGAGATAGGCCCAAGAGAATTTGGGGAAAAATGGGCGCAAGGTCATTTGAAGGAATTAGTGCCGGATTTAGTAAAACCGTCGAAAAAATTAGACCCCGAATACTTAGGGCAATATGATCTCTGGCTGGAGACAGATCAGCACAAAATCCGAATTGAAGTCAAGGCGTCTCGCGCCGTTGATTTTGACAGTCACAAGCCGTTATATGTAAAAGCTTTGGCAACGACATCAAACAAAAGGTTTGACATGAATTTCCAACAAATCAAACCGAGATATTGCGACGTATTCATTTGGATTGGGGTTTGGCGAGACCGAATTCGGTATTGGGTGTTAGCGTCGAAGGAAGTGGAGAATAACAAACGATATTCGATTGGTCAGCATAGGGGAAATGTTGGCGAAGGTCAATTACATCTAAAAGATGATAACATTCACGACTTCCAGCGATTTGAGTTTCGCTCAACAGAGTTATACGATGCCATACTTGACGCCTACCATCGTCAAACCTCAGACTAAATGTGGAAATTGGGCCTAAACTGTTCAGACCGGTTCAACCTCCAAGATGAACCAGTCTTGAAACAACGGAATGACGAATCAAGTGGAGTGATGCGATGGAAATTGCACTGGCTGATGAACGAGCTTTATTGCTGAAAGAGCAAATCACGCTGGAACAGGCAGAGGGGCGGGTGTGGGGACGCAAGCTGGATGCGTTTGGCCGGGTGGCGCGTGTCGCCGGTATGCTGCAAAAGCCGAAAGATGCTGATTTTGAACTACTGTACCAGGAACATCGCTACCAATCTTTCTGGCATGTGGTGTGCCGCGCCCATTATGTGTATGAGCGGCAGCGGGAATTCCCCATTGCCGTGAGCGGGCCGGAAGTGGAAAAGGTGACGTTTGCTGGGCGGGAATATGCCATCGTGAACGGCCGTCTCCTTCTCAATGGCGTCGAGTTATGCCGGGAAGAACCGGAAAAAGAATTGTTCCTGGACAGTATCACCAATGCTAAAAACGGGGCGTTGGCCGGCTATCTGCAACATCCGGCCAACGAAATCCCCATGGAGTACCTGGACGAGTTGACGGCAAAGGGCATCGTCATCGTGCCGCCGCAGACACGGGCCACGGCCGTCGTCCGCGACGTGCTACTGGGCATTCTCAAAAGCGTCCGCGCCGACCGTATTTTGGAAGATACCGTCACCGTGGAACGGGTGGACCTTTACTACCGGCCCGTCTACGCCTTCCAGTACCGCTGGAAATCGAAGAATAAAGAGGCGGTACTGGAGATGGACGGCGTCACCGGCGAATTGCAAACCGAGGGCAAGACGTTCCAACAGTACATGGGCAAGCTGCTCGACCCGGAATTTCTGTTTGACGTGGGCGTAGACACTATTGATTTGCTGGTTCCCGGCGGCGGCCTGGCGATAAAATTGGCGCGCAAGGGGCTGGATGTCGCCAAAAAACGGAACGCTTAAAAAACTCGGCCACGAATTACACGAATGGCACGAATTTAGGTGGTTTTAATTCGAGTCATTCGTGAAACACACGGCTAAATTATTGACCACATGAAAGACATCATCTCGGATATTGACCAATGGCTGACCGACGGACAACCCATTGCGCTGGCTACCGTCATCCAAACTTGGGGATCATCTCCGCGGCAGGCGGGGTCCAAGATGGCGTTTACCGCCGACGGCCGTCTCACGGGTTCGGTGAGCGGCGGCTGTGTGGAAGGGGCGGTCATCGCAGCGGGGCAGGAAACGGTGGCGGCCGGCGTTCCCCAACTGCTCCACTTCGGCGTCAGCGACGAGACGGCGTGGGGCGTGGGGCTGGCCTGCGGCGGCGTGATTGAGGTGTTTGTGCAGCGGTTGGACACGGCCGTCTACACAGTCTGGCGCGAACTAACGCAAAAGAACCTCTCCGGCACGGCCGTCACCCTCATTGCCGGTTCCGACGAATGGACGACGGGCGTGTTGGATGGGAACGGCCGTCTGCTGGCGGGGCATTTGCCGGAAGCGGCCGTCCACCTGACTGCCGCCGCCCCTCGCCGCGTCAAAACAGAAGACGGCTGTGAATGGTTCATCGAACCCATCCGCCCTGCCCCCACTCTAATCATCGTCGGCGGCGTCCACATCGCCATCGCCCTCACCAGCCTGGCGCAGACGCTCGGCTTCCGCACCATCCTCATTGACCCGCGCCGCGCCTTCGGCAGCGAGGCGCGTTTCCCGCACGTGGATCAACTCATCCAGCAGTGGCCGGAGAAGGCGTTTGCTCAATTGGAATTGACGGGGGGTACGGCCGTCGCGCTCCTCACCCACGACCCAAAAATTGACGACCCGGCCCTCAAAATCCTGCTCAACAGCCCTGTGTACTACATCGGCGCGTTGGGCAGCCGCAAAACCCAGGCCAAACGGCGGGCGCGATTGCTGGAAATGGGATTTGGGGAGACGGCCGTGGCCCGCATCCACGGCCCCATCGGCCTGGACATCGGCGCCAAAACCCCGGCGGAAATCGCGCTGGCCGTCTTGGGGGAAATTGTGAGTCAAAAACGCAAAACGTAAGCAGCCATCAAATATCGTTGCAATATGCACTCATTTGACTGTACAATGCAGGCATCAATCTATTTTCAGGAGTACAAACCATGCCCAACGTAACGGTGCAAGCGCGTATAGACCCAACGTTAAAACAAGAAGCAGAAGCTATTTTTGCCGCTATTGGCCTGACCACAGCCGAAGCCATTCGCGTCTTTATGCAACAGGCAGTCAACAGCGGCGGGCTTCCCTTTCGGCCATCAGCTAAAACACCCAACGCCGGAACGTTGGCGGCGATGATGGAACTGGAGGATGGCGGAGGCGAGTCGTTCGCCACAACAGACGAACTGTTTTCGGACTGGAAGCGTTAAGCGATGCCGTTGACCATTCGCCAATCCACCCAATTCCGGCGAGACGCGAAGCGGCTGCGGCGGCAAGGCACGGCTCTGGCCCGGCTGGAAGCCGTCATCCTTGTCCTGGCTGCCGGGGAGCCATTAGCGGAACAATACCGGGATCATGTTCTGGCAGGGAACTGGAAAGGGTTTCGGGAATATCACATTCAACCGGATTGGCTGCTTATCTATCGGGTTGAGGATGACGAGTTGCAGTTTGCCAGAACAGGAGGCCACGCCGCTTTGTTTGGTTAGGAATCGGCCACAAACAACCTTTCAGATCAGGATGGCGATTCCGCGAGCAATGGCCGTTTTTCCGCTAAAAATATAAAGTTGAACGGCCATTGCCTTAGTCATGTCTGCGTGTTGTTGCATTAGGAATGAGGACTAAATCAAACCCGAAACTTTTTATCCGCCGATCACGCTGATTTCACGAATTACCAGAGAGAATCTGCGTAATCGGCGCTTCTGCGGATCGGAGTTTCCTGAATTATAAAATCCTCGTTCCTTAGCGTTTGAATTCAATCACAGAAAATTGATTTGCCATATCGCTGCGATTTATCCAAGCCTTTCCATTACTTGCGCTAGGATTACCAATTCTCCATTGCATTCGAAAAGTATGTTCTCCTGCTGAAGGAATTACAGTCCACAAGGTTGTGGCATTTTCTGTTGAGTTTCGGGAAGAAACAATGCGAGTGATACCGTTAATAGCGCCACTAACACTTACACCATCTACTGTAAAATCAAGGTATGTATTTTCATCCGTAGGGCTGCCTATATTGCCTTGAAATAATATCAATACAGGATTACCATTTGTCTCCATTATGATTTCAAAGCCGGGTACATCCACAAATGTTGTGGATTGAGTGCTTGCATGTGGTTTTGCAAGACCTGTAATGTTGATCGTACTCATGCTTGTCACGGCGCCCAATACAAGTTGGTTTGTGTCTACCGCTCCATTAGCAATTTTGTCGCTGGTCACAGCCCCAGGCGCTAAATCTCCATTTCCCACAGATCCGTCTGCAATTTTATCGGTTGTTATGGCGTTACTTGCCAAATCGCTGGTTGTTACTTCACCATCTATGATCTTGCTGGTAGAGATGGCGTCATTTGCGATTTTACTGGTTGTTACCGCGTCGTTAGCGATTTTTGCTTCGGTGATGCTGCCATCGGCCACGTTCAACGCCCAAATCGAGAATGGCACACTGCCCAACTGTACCCGCGGTTTCATTTCAGGATCAGTGCCTACCGTTACGCCCAAATAGAGGTTGTTGTATGTCTGCACTACATTGGTCAAATCGGTGTTCAAACTGCCCAGCATGACGCTGAACAACCCATCTGATACCGCTACTGAATTGCCGCCCGTCCAATACTCTTCCCACAGCGGCGCGCCGCCCGCAGGCACATCATACAGCCGGAATTCCATATTTTGTTGATTGGTAATTGGCGTGCCATCGGTAGCAGCCAATCGCCCTTGATAGGGTATGGTGCTGATTGAAACGCTGCTGACGCCGCTTAATCCGCGCTGCGCCAATGAAGGTGCGGCAAAAGCGAACAAAGCAAGCAGTATCAATGTACCCGGATTGGGTATTAGCCATCGCGCCCAACGGCCGTTTCTCTGCCAAAATCCTGGATTCGTATTGTCGTCCATTGTATCCTCCAAAAAATCATTATCTGTTCTACTTCGTTATCATTGGTAAATAAATTGTATTACCGTCGGGCGGCACAACTGGGGTAGAAGTCCCCGGCGTCCATAGTGGGTATGAGTAATTACCAGCTGCATCCTTGAACATAAAGAACATCTCGCCATACTCGCCAAAATCCCATTCTAATGTTGCCGCATAAGGCACAACGCTTACATTCTCAAGGAACCAGAAATCAGGCGAAATCCAGACCTCTGTGATCGCGCTCAAGCTATCATTGGCGGACAACGACAGGGTAGCTGTTGTCTCCTGCCACGCCGTCACTTCCACCCAGCCATCCGGACGCGTATCGTCAATCTGGTAGCTCGTTTCGATGATATCCGATTCATTGCCCGCCCTGTCCCGATACTGTACATAGACGGTCGGAGTGATTGTGCCGGACGGGATGGGTAGCGCGGCCGATCCCGTATACGTTATCCAAATCGTATCCGTAAACGACGACGAATGGCTCACCCGCATATAGGCAGCGCCGCTGGTCGCATCTTGCGCCGACAAACTCAGCGACACGCTGATGTCCCCATACCCTACGATGGGATTGTTGACAACCACGCTGCCAGTGGGGGCGGTTGTGTCTACCATTAACTGGTCGCCAATCGCCGGCGAGATATTGCCCGCCTTGTCGCGGAAGCGGGTGTAAACTGTCTGCACCCCATCCTTCGTAAACGTCACCGGCACAATGCCCGTATAATCTTGCCACGCAGCCCCGTCAAAATTAGGCGACAAACTGACCTGCATCTCATCCAGCCCGCTGTTATCATCGCTGACGCTCAAGAATAGTTCCGTGTTGGTTTGATTCACCATAAGCATGGACAATTGCGCCAATCGTTGCCCGCCTAATAATTGCCCCGGATCAAACGCCGCCACCCCTGACGGCGCAGTGGGATCGTAGATGATGTCGTCAAAGAAATTGCCATAGATATTGCCGTCTGAATCCTGATAGCGAGCATACACATAACGAGGCAAAATCGTATTGCCGTAGGTGGTCAATGTCCAGCCCGGCACGGCGCTGGTGAAATTCTGCCACGACGCGCCGCCAAAGCCGCCGTCATTGCTTAACATCATCCACTCTGCGCCCGGCCCGCACAAACCAAGCGAAACATTGGGATCGTTAGTGAATAGCGCCCCCTCATTGATCGAGAGACTGTAAAATTCGCACGGTTGCGGCGTGGGCGGCGGCGGGGGAGGAGGCGGTTGCAGGCTCACATCAACGCCTGCGCCGCCCCAAAAGCCAAGCGTTGCCACAAAGTTGGTGCTGGTCACCACTTGCGTGTCCGATGGCTGTCCCAATGTGCCATACATGCGGTACTGCGGCGAATTGAGAGCGGCCGCATCTGTGCCGCCCGCGCTGACCACGCTGCCCAGCAAGATTTTTCCTGTGCTGGTCGGCACGACGGTTGGCGTACTCAAAATAGCGGCGCGATAGCCGGGCTGTAAAATGTACTGGCTGCTCAACAGGTAAGGGGCGTCGTATCCTTGCCCTACCGTCGCATCCATCTGGAAACTGGTTGTCTGCATCCCCTCTGCGCTGCCACCGCTAACCAGATTATTCCACAATTGGAAATTGTCGGAGCGGGGATAAAGTACGCTTGTATCCAAAAACACGGTATCAGAAATGGGTTCGGAAAGATTGTTGGCGCCATCGAGCAGTTGTAGATAAATATCGTAACTGCGCCGCCCGACATTGGGGATTTCCCAGAAAGTTTCTTGCTCCAGATCGCGCCACTCACTCCAGATATACCCTTCGGTGGAAAGGCGCATCGCGGCCACACCGCTGCCTAAATCCGTGCCGTCAATATCAAGATGAACAAGCGTTTGCGGCACGGTTTCTTGTCCATAATTAGCAACAAGCTGACCAACCGGATTAGCGTTATCATAGCGCAAAGCAAAGCTGATCCACGGCGATTGCTGCCCTACATTGTCTTCACTTTTGAGCCGTAGGTAATAAGTGACAGCATTACCTATGTCTGTGATGGGGGTTGCGTCCACATAGCTGTTGGCGGTGATCAGCACGGCGTTAGTTCCGTTTTCGTCCGGCCCCCAGTAAAGATAATAGCCGTTAATGCCGGAGCCATCGTCATTGGGAGTTGGCCAGTAGAAATCGGCCGTGCGGATTGCGTTTTGCCACACGCCGCTGGCAACGCCTTCCGTATGGAAGATTTCAGGCGGCGGCGGCGGCGTACCATCATGGTTGAAGTAAAAGGGATCGCTGGCCAGACCAATGTTACCTGCGTTGTCTACTGCGCGAACGGTAAGGGTATAACTGCCGGTGCGGACGGGGGCGGGGTTAAATGCCGTGTTGGCGGTCACTGCTTGTTCGCCACCCCAGTCAATCCGGTAATAATGAATTCCAGATTGATTGTCGCTGGCGGCGTCCCAATTGAATGCGGCGTCGTTCCAGCTATTTTGCCATTGTCCTGAAATCGCGCCATTCGCTTCAACGATGTTGGCTGGAGCAGAAGGGGGCGTTGTGTCTATGTTGATAGTTATTGTTTTGGTTGTTTCCTGATTACCCACCTTGTCTTTGGCATAATACTCGATGGTATGGGCGCCATCGCCCGTGACGGAAAATGGAATGCCTGAATAGGTCTGCCAGTTACCGCTGTCTACGCGGTAGCGAACTATTTTGATGCCGGCCGTGTAGCGGTTGGGTATGTTGCCCCGCGAGCCGCTGCCGCCAGAACCAATGTCTTGCGCGACCAAGGTGATATTTACATCGGAAGTGTACCAACCATTATCGCCTTGCACTCCATTGACGGAGGCATTGGTGACGGGTTTTTCAATATCTACATAGAGGTCAATAAAGTATTTGTCGCTGCCTGGATTGCGTTGACCGTTCGTATCATAGGCTAGAAAATGGACGCGGTTATGGCCAATTAACCCGTTGATGCTGCGACGCCAGTTGGTTGTGCCGCTTGCTCGTTTGGTGATCCTGCCATTATTGCCCCAAGAAGTGTAATTCACGTAAGCGATGCCGTTGTCGTCGGAAGCTGTGCCGGAGAATGTCCAGTTGGGGTTGTTGGAATAGAAGTTTTGACTGTTGTGGGAAACGGCCGTGTTGTTGGCTTGGTTAAAAGAAACAAGCGGAAGTTCATCGTTTCCATCAACTTTCTGATTTGATGAACTGACTTTGGTTAGGTACGCCATGTCCCCATATTTTTGCCATGTTTCCCCGTCAATTATTATATCCCGGCTTGGAAGCGTTACATGCAAGATGCGACCTGTTCCATTGCCACAATCACCATCGTCAAAGTCACCGTTGGTAGGAGGGTAATATAGATTGCCTAACCATTGTCCTATAACTACAGGTGGATCTCCGATCCTAACTCTAATGCTGTCTTTTTCCAGATGCAGATACTGTGTTATTCCATCCCCGTTTTTGATAAACACCATTCCCGTTGTATCACATTTTTTTACATCAGTAATAGTTCCTCTAGCGACAGCTAATGCCCATGCCGTGCGCTTGCTATCTTCAGCCCATGTGGGTTGGAAGTCTAAGGCGTTATCACCATCCCCATGCCAAGGAGATTCGCGTAAACGATACCATTTATTTTGTGAAACGTCCCAAGGCAATCGGTAAGTTTCTTGTTCCGTAGTCTGACTGGGCTGGTTGGTTTGATACAGAGGATCAAGGGCTGGTTTGGCACTATCAGCAATAAACCAATTTGGAGCGCTCCATAAAATATCTGAATACTTCGCGGTTCCAGCTAATCCAGCCTCCCACACGCCTGTTGCATTTTTATGGGCGACAAAACGATAAGATAATTCAGGTTCCCCATCCTCCAATACTTCAGGGTTGGGATCGTCGGCATCAAAAAAGGAAATAAATGCCCAATCTTCTTGTAGATCGAAATAGACTAAATACAGATTGTTGGTAGTAATAAATGTGCCGAATAGCTTGTTAATTTCATCGACTAATGTTTGTTTTAGATTGGCACCTATATTCTCATCCCTAAAATTTACAGTAACATCGCTACTGTGAACCACTGACACGTTTGATCCTACCAATAATATCACTATCAATGAGAGGCTAATAAACAATGCTATAGTCGTGATCTTTCCTGTTTTCACACTATTTTCCTCCTGCTTGACAAGGCAAAACAGCAGTTTCTACCCAAATCCCAACGAAAAGAGATTCATGCGGCGTATCGAAAACAGCCTTCACAAATTGAATTGGCCCATCGGCCGCCACATACATTCTATCGAATGCCTCGGTTGAATGAAGTTGGGGAACGCGGATATTGTTCTCTTTGAGGATTAAGATTTACGCCAGACTAACCTAACCCCGAAACGCGACCCAATCCCAAGTACAGTATAGCCAGCAGCGAGAAAGCAAGTCAATGAACCTTTGGTGCTAGTTCAAGGGCCTATTTCGACCATGAAATCACCAAAATGCTAACTGCACGCCCAAATCAGCTCATCTTTTCAACTTGGTATTCAGCAAACGAAAAGCATCGTCGAATTCTGCTAATAATCGAGAAAACTATTGACCTTCAACCAGCCACGCTGCCACCAATCCCCCGCCGCCACCCCCGCACTGAATTGATGAGCCACAACCGGGTGGCGCGGCGAAACTCATCCAGCGTAATCACCCGCTCAGCGATTTGCCCGTCCGCCAGCAAATGGCCGCGAAAAGTGCCTGCCAATAACCCGGAATCAACCGGCGGCGTCCACAAACGGCCGTCCAATTCCAGCGCCACATTCGCCGTCGTCGCTTCGGTGATTTCCCCCCGTTCGTTCCATAAGATCGCCTCGTCGCAATCGGCGCGGCCGTCCCGCGCCACATCATACATCTCCCGAAACGTACTCTTGTGAAACAGGAAAACATTCTGCGAATCCACCGGCTGCCGGGCCAACCCCACCCGCACCGGCTGCGAAACCGCACCCTGAGAAAGGGGCGCGGCCGTCACCCGCACACCCCCATTTTTCGCCAGCGTCAGCCGCACTTTCACCGGTTCAGATAATCCGCCAGCAAATGCCAAAAGCTGATCGCGCACGGCCGTCCGCGCCATCTCAAAGCCAAAATACGCCGCCGAATCCGACAACCGCTCCAGATGCGCCGCCAGCAGAAAATATCCTTCATCCGGCGTCCACAACAGCGATTCCAGCAGGTCAAAAGCGGGCCGCGCCGGCTGCAACACCTTCGCCTTCACCCGGCACTCCTCGTATTCGCTGTCCGCTTCCGAATCCCACACGATGCCGCCGCCGACGCCGTAAACGGCCGTTCCCGCCGCCTTGTCCACCACGACCGTGCGAATCGCCACGTTAAACTGCGCCTGCCGCTGGGGAGCCAGCCAACCAATCGCCCCGGTGTATACGCCGCGCGGTTCCGGCTCCAACTCGCGGATGATCTGCATCGTCCGCCGTTTGGGCGCGCCGGTGATGGAAGCGCAAGGGAACATCGCCGCCAGGATGTCAGTTACCGAAGCCGATGTCCGCGCCGTCACCGTCGAGGTCATTTGCAGCACCGTCGGATACCGCTCCACAGCGAACAGTTCCGGCGCGGCCACGCTGCCCACCGCCGCCACCCGCCCCATGTCGTTGCGGATCATGTCCACAATCATCACATTCTCCGCCCGGTTTTTCTCCGATTGGGCTAGCCAGGCGATGTTGGCCTCATCTTCGACCAAAGTGCGTCCGCGCCCGGCCGTGCCTTTCATCGGCTGACTCGTCAACACCTCCCCATCCAGCCGAAAAAACAGCTCTGGCGACGCCGAACAGATGACGTGCCGCCCGGTATCCACATACGCCATGTAATCGGCGGTCTGGTTGGCCGCTAGGTGGGCAAACAGCGCAGACGGTTCGCCGGTGAATGAGGCGCGCAGGGAAAAGGTGTAGTTGACTTGGTAGGCGTTGCCAACCGCGATATGGGTTTTGATGCGGTTGATGGCGGCTTCGTATTGCTCCCAACTGGCTGATGGCTGCCAAGAGAGCATGGGAGAATTGTCAATTGTTAATTGCCAATTGTTAATTGTTAATTGATAAAGGCCAAACCAGAGCAGCGGCAGTTCTTTTTGTGGCGGATGGACAGGCAGATCAAAGGCGGCGGCGGCTTCGTAAGCGATGAATCCGGCGGCGAACAATCCTTGTTGGTTGACGGCCGTCTCCACTGCCGCCAACGCTCCCACCACCTCATCCGGGCAAAAAGCGGTGATGATCTGCACCGGATCGGCCAACTTCAGCCAACGGCCGTCCACCCGCAACAACACATCCCCCCTCATCCTTCATCCTTCATAATTCATAATTCAAACATTCGGCCCCTTATACGCCTGCCCCTGCCCCAACGAAATCGAGCGCTGGAACGCCGCCCAGATGCCGCGCGAAATCACCGTGCGCAAGCCCCCCTTCTCCATGTGGTACAACGCCTCGGCCGTTGTCCCGCCCGGCGACGTCACCTGATTGCGCAATTCAGCCACGTGCTTACCCGACTGCGCCGCGTAAGCCACCGAGCCGCGCATTGTCTGCATCACTAACTGCATAGCCACATGGCGCGAGAAGCCCATGTGAACCCCGGCGTCAATCATCGCTTCCATCATCATAAAGACGTACCCTGGCCCGGAACCGCTGAGCGCCGTCGCCATGTCCAGGTAAATCTCCTCCGCCACAAACACCTCTTCGCCCAGCGAACCGAGAATGGCCTGCGCCTGCTGCTTGTGCAAATCGCTCACCTCCTCCGTCGCCGTCCAAACGGTAATGCCCTGCCCGATCTGGGCCGGGGTGTTGGGCATGGCGCGGACGACGGCCGCGTGCGCCGTGCCGTCGGCTAATGTTTTAATCGGCGTTCCGGCGATGATGGAGAGGAGCAAATCGCGGCGGCGCATCTGGCCGCGCACGCCAGGCATAACGGCCGGCAGCGACTGCGGCTTGATGGAAAAAACGACGACCTGCCCTTTTTCGGCAGCTTCAGCATTGTCCGTTGTGATATGGACGCCGTGCCGTTCACGTAGATAATCCAGCCGTTTTTGCCAGGGGTCAGCGACGATAATTTGCGCCGAATCAACGACTTTTTGGGCTAACAGGCCGCGAATCATCGCTTCGCCCATCGTGCCGCCGCCAATAAAAGCGATGGTTTGGTCTTTGAACATAATTCACCTCGTGGCAAAAATTTCTTTCTTTAGGGTCACTTCTTGTAATCTCTCTTCATCCACTTCAACGCCTAGACCGGGGCCGGTAGGAACGGTGATACTGCTGTCTTCAACGTTGAGGAAGAAAGGGTCGGCGATGTCATGGTCGTAATAGCGGGCGGTGGCGGAGATGTCGCCGGGCAGGGTGACGCCGGGCAGGGCAGCCAGCGCCAATTGCCCGGCGCGGCCGATCCCCGTCTCCAACATGCCGCCAATCCACAGCCCCAATCCGGCCTCGCGCCCCAAATCGTGAATGCGGCGGGCTTCCGTCCAGCCGCTGACGCGGGCCGGTTTGATGTTGATGATGCCGCAGGCGGCAATGGCGATGGCGAAGCGGGCATGGTCGGCGGAGTGGATGCTCTCATCCAGGCAGAGGGGGGTTTTGATTTGGGGACGAAGCTGGCTGTGATCGTAGATGTCTTCGTAGCCGAGGGGCTGTTCGATCATGAGCAAGTCCAGGTCATCCATCGCCTGGAAAATGGGGGCGTCGGCCAAGGTGTAGGCGGAGTTGGCGTCGAGCATGATGGGCGCGCCGGGAAAGGCTTGGCGGGCGGCGCGGGCCAGTTCGACGTCCCGCCCCGGTTTGATTTTGAGTTTGATACGGCCGTACCCCTCCCCCAAATGCTTCTCAATCACCCGCAGCGTCTCATCAATGGCGGGCTGAATGCCAATGCTGACGCCCACCTTCACCCGCGCTTTGGCCCCTTCCGGGTACGGTTGGGCCAGCTTTTGCGCCAACGAAAGGCCATCCCGTTGGGCAGTGATGTCCCATGCCGCCTGGTCAACCGCCGCTTTAGCCAACGGATGGCCGCGCACCGGCTTCATCCAGCCCGCCACATCTTCCGGCTCCTGCAAATCTTGCCCCAGCGCGGCCGGAATCAAAAAATCGCGCAGGATATGCCATGCCGTTTGCACCGTTTCGTAGCTGTAACCGGGGTCGTTGGTAGCCACGCACTCACCCCAGCCGGTCAACCCTTCGCTGTGCAGGGTTAGAATGAGACAGTCTCGCTGTAACTGGATGCCAAAGCTGGTGCCAAACGGCCGTACCAGCGGCATACTGATGTGATACAGGTCAATGCGCTCGATTCTCATAAGGTTTCTCGTATCAGGAATCTTTGCTGGTGAGCAGGTAAAAGCTGCGGGAACGGCCGTCCCCATCCTGATCAAACACAAAATCCGTCACCAGATAATTTTGCTGAAACAGCGTCTCAAACAAGGTGCGGGTGTGCTGCCGCCACTGCCGCGCCAACCCCATATCGGCCTGTTTCACGGCCTGAAAATCGGCCGGGATTTCCAGCAGGAAAAGATTGTTTGCCGGAATATCAATCTCATCCGGCGGCAGGGGCAGGCCATCTTCGTTCCAGGCAGCCGGATTGAGCCGTACCGCGCCGCCGCCGAGCAGAGAGTCGAGGGATAACGGCCGTCGCCCCTTCACCACCCGCCCCCTCACCCGATTGCCAGCGACCCGCCACTCCACCTCGAACCGGTCGGTGGGCAGTCCGGCGTTCCGCCCTTTCATCTCCCCATGAAAGTTACGCAGATAAGTGTGGCAGACGCAGCCCAACTTGCTGATGTTGAAACGGCCGTTGCGGCTTTCCAACGGATCATACGTCCAGGTGATGAGACGAATGCCGAGGCGCAGCGCAAACTCTCTTTGAGCCAATTTGAGTTGGTAGCCGACCCCTTTGTCTTGATAGGCGGGTAAAACGCCGGCGACCACCGAGTACATCTTCAAGCGGGCGGCGGCGATTTGGTCAATCCGCTCCGGGCTGGAGACTACGCCCAACATGCCCAACACGAACCCTACCAACCGGCTATCGGCAAACGCGCCATACAAGGCGCCGCCGTTGTACTGGATGGCGTGTAGGGCGTGAACCGGGACCACTTCCACATCGGGAATGTCCCAAATGATTTTTTGCAGCCGTTCCACCTCGGCCATTTCCTCCAGGGAGGCTAACGGCCGTACCACAATCTCACTCATCCCACATACCCCTGGTACATCTGCACCCCCCAAATCAACACGATAATGCCGGCAAGCGCCAGATATTGACCATAGGGCAAATAAGTATAACGGCCCACCCGCCGGTTGATGATCAACACCAGCAGCGAGCCAACTCCGCCCAACACAATGCCCAGAATCAGGGCGAAGAAAATGCGGTGAAAGCCCAACATGGCTCCCAGCAGCAGCGCCAGTTTGACATCGCCGAAGCCGAGCGCGCCGGGGCCAAACAGCAGTTGCCCCATCCCGTAAAAGGCAAAAAAGATGACGAAGCCAACCGCCGCGCCCGCCAGCGACAGTTTCCAATTGTTCTGCGCCGGAGTGACGATGAAACTACCCAGCAAGGCAACGGCCGTCGCCGGGTAAGTGACGACGTTGAGGATGAGCTTGTTTTCCAGGTCAATGACGATGATGAGGATGAGGACGGCGATGTGAAAGCTGTTGACCAGCAGGTTACGCAGGTCGGGGATGAAGGCGGGCAGGATAGCGAAGAGGACGGCCGTGCCCAATTCCACCAGCCAGGTGCGGGCGCGGGTGGGCGCGCCGCATTGGGGACATCTCCCGCCCTGGAGAAAGCGGCGTCCCAACCCCCACACGCCCACGCCGGTATGCACATGGGCGCATTGCAGGCAGTACGGCCGCTGCGGCCGCGCCCGTTCCGGCAAATGATCCGCTAACGCATTGATGACCACGCCCACCATCAAACCCACCAAAACCCAGAGCAAATTAAGCATGGCCGGATTATAGCCGGGATAGCAGGTAGCGGAAAGCGTCCAATCCAAAATCATTTACGTTTTTCGTTTTACGGGTATCATTGTCCATCTTCATAGAAAAATTCACGTTCTACCAATTAATTCGGAGGCAAAGATGAGTAAAGTCAAGCGCGCGGGTCTGATCATTTTGGGTATCCTGGTTGTGTTAATCGGCGTGTTGGCTGTGGTGGTGACGGTGTCCATCCGACGGCCGTACCCCGACGCCAAAGGAACCGTCACCCTGTCCGGACTCAACGACAACGTAGAAATTATCCGCGACGAATACGGTATCCCCCAAATTTACGCCCAAAACCAGGACGACCTCTTCTTCGCCCAGGGATACGTCCACGCCCAAGACCGCTTCTGGCAGATGGAATTCTGGCGTCACGTGGGCCAGGGGCGCATCTCCGAAATCGTGGGCGAAGCCTCCCTGGACAGCGACAAATTCATCCGCACCATGGGCTGGAACCGGATGGCGGCCGATACAGTGGCCTATTACCGGGAAGAACAACCAGAGTATTACGCCCTTCTGGAAGCATACGCCGCCGGCGTCAACGCTTACATTGACCAGAATCGGGACGCGCTCTCTGTCAACCAGACGATTTTGGGCCTGGTCAATGAAAAATGGGAGATCGAACCGTGGCGGCCGATTGACACCGTCGCCTGGGGGGTGGTCATGTCCAGCGACCTGGGCGGCAATTGGAGCAGCGAAATCCGCCGCGCCCGGCTCATTCGTGAATTGGGGGAAGCGGCCGTGGCCAACCTGCTGCCCACCTACCCCTACGACAATCGCCCCGTCATCGCCCCCACCGCCGATCAGGTGAACGAACTGCCGGATGATGAAGCGATGCTCAGGGAAATGATCGCGGCCGTCAACTGGGATGAAGTTAATCTGGATGTGATGGCTGGGATGCCGGAAAACGGATTCGCGCTGGGCAGCGCATCCTTCGTGGGCAGCAACAATTGGGTCGTCGGCGGCGAAAACACCGACACCGGCGCGCCGCTGCTGGCTAACGACCCCCACCTCGGCATCCAAATGCCCTCCATCTGGTACGAAGTCGGCCTGCACGCCCCTGGTTGGGATGTGCGCGGCTTCTCCTTTGCCGGCGTTCCCGGCGTCGTCATCGGCCATAACGACAAAATCGCCTGGGGCGTCACCAACGTCGGCCCCGATGTGCAAGACCTGTTCATCGAAAAAATCAACCCCAGCAACCCCAACCAGTATGAGTTCACGGGGGAATGGCAGGACATGGAAATCGTGCAAGAGGTGATCAAGGTGAATGGCGGCGAGGATGTAACCCTCAACGTCCGCATCACCCGGCACGGCCCCATCATCAACGCAATCCCCAGCGTGGCTCCCCGCCTGGAAGGGCAGAATGATGTTCTGTCTATCCAATGGACGGCCCAGGAACCATCTCGCGTCCTACAATCGGTCATATTGCTCAATCAGGCCCAAAATTATGACGATTTCCATGAAGCGTTGCGCTACTGGGATTTGCCCTCGCAAAATGTAGTTTACGCCGACGTGGAAGGCAACATCGGCTACCAGATGCCGGGCCTGGTTCCCATCCGCAAAAATGGCAATGGGCTGGTTCCGGTTCCGGGCTGGACAGGCGAGTACGAATGGGAGGGCTGGATTCCCTACGAGGAATTGCCGGCGCTGTTTAACCCGAAAAAAGGGTACATCGTCACCGCCAACAACGCCGTTGTGGACGAGGAGTATCCCAATTTCATCAACATTTACTGGGCCGATGGCGACCGGGGGCAGCGCATTGTGGAACTGATTGAAGCGGAACTGAACGGAGATGGGAAAGTGTCGGCGGACGACATCGCCCGCATTCAGTTTGACAGCAAATCGCTGGTGGCGGACAGTTACATCCCCTTGTTCGCCAATTTGTCCAGCAGCGACGCTCAGGTGCAGGCGGCGCTGGAACGGCTGCGGGGCTGGGACCGGCAGCTGCGCCGGGACAGCGTGCCGGCGGGACTGTTCGAGATTTTCCGTATGCAGTTGGCGAATGCGCTGTTGGCGGATGAGGTGGGCGCGGATAATGTGAATGCGTTTGGCGGCAATGTGCTGCTGCACCAACTGGCGGATGATCCGCAGGCGGTGTATTGGGATGATGTGGGGACGACGGCCGTTGAGACCCGCGAAGACATTCTCCTAAAAGCGCTGCAAAACACCACCGCCTGGTTCGCCGAAAATGTGGGCGGTGACATGAACGATTGGACGTGGGGCAGCGTCCACACCGCCACCTTCGTCAGCGCCCCGCTGGGGCAAAGCGGCATCGGCCCCATCGAGTCGCTGGTCAATCGCGGCCCCTTCCCCGCCGATGGCGGCCCCAGCGTCGTCAACGCCAACAGTTGGAGTTGGGGCAAGCCGGCGGCCGTCACCGGCCATCCTTCCATGCGTATGATCGTGGACATGGGCGACTTTGAGGCCAGCCGCACCGTCATCCCTACCGGGCAGAGCGGCCATCCCGGCCATCCCAATTATGACGACCAGATTGAGTTGTGGTTAAATGGGGAATATCATCCAATGTGGTTTGGACGGGATGCGGTGGAAGCGGCTGAATGAGATGTCCTCACGCTGACGCCGGGAAATTGATCCGGTAAATTTGCTGGGGGGTGGTTCTGTGAACCGCCCCCTTTTCTGTATTATGAACAGACGGAACAAAGTTTTACAGTTTTTGAAATGGCGCGACCTGGAAGTGTGGGATGTGCTTTTGAAGGTGAAGTTGTTTGGCCGGTTGACCTGGACGGTGAAGCGGGAGGCGTTATGGTCGGTTTACGGGCCGACGGTGCGCCGGCCGCGCGGCGTGTATGCCATTCGTTATGCCGGCATGGATGAAGTGGGGTACGTAGAGCAGTGGCTCCGCCTAAACCAGGCCAGCAATTTTGAGGAATGGCAGGCGGCAATGGCGATGGGCGCCATTCCTATGTTTAACGCGGGTTATGCGGATCGGGAAGGGAACATCGGTTATTTTTATAACGGCCGTCTTCCCATCCGCAGCGAAGGGTACGATTGGTAACTTTATCTGCCCGGCCGCGCCACCGGCACCTTGTGGCGCGGGTTTCTGCCTTTCGCCAAACTGCCTCAAGTCATCAATCCACCATCCGGCTTCATCCAAAACGCCAACAGCAGCCCGTTCCAGACCACCGTTGGCCCCGGCAATCCCGACCCGGCTGATTTCTCCCCGACCTTTGGTATCGAAACGCACATGACCAATCGCGCTCTCCGTCTGCGGGAGATGTTCGCCGCCGCTGACGCCATCACCTTCGACGAATTCCACAATGACAAGTACGACATGTTTTATTCGGCACAGTCGGCTGTACCGGTCTGGATTGCCCAACTGACCCAGGCTGACTTACCCGATGATGCCGGTGTGCGGCAGGCGGTTGAAATTTTGCGAGATTGGGATATGCAAACTGATCCAGAAAGTTTAGGGGCGACTGTTTTTTTGATGACGCTGATTCAAATCAACGAAAATGATCTGGCCTCTTTTTCAGTCAGCCGGTTGGTATATCAGGAATTGGATACGGCCGTACTCGTCGAAGGGTTGCAATTAGCAGTGGCGCATCTGCTGGAGTATTATGATCGGGTGGATGTCCCCTGGGGAGAAATGAACCGCTTGCGCCGCGGCCAGGTGGATTTGCCTGTCGGCGGCGGGCCAGATATTGTTCATGCAGTGTACGACCAACTCACGGAAGACGGCCGTGTGCGCGGCACAGCCGGAGATGGTTTAGCCATCCTGGTGCAGTGGGATGCCGATGGCCGGGTCAGCGCCCGCGCCATTCACCAATACGGCAGCGCCACCCTGCGTATGGACTCCTCCCACTACGCCGACCAGGCTCCCCTCTTCGTCGCACGGAAAATGCGCCCAGTCTGGCTGGACGAAGCCTACATTCGCGCCCATCTCGAACAAGCTTATCAGCCTGGCGAAGAATAATCACCAGCCGTTTTGGACCAATACACCAGGGGGACGCCCTTCTGAATTCCGCCTTCTTGCGTGGCTCTTTGGGAACTCGTGGGGTTTTAGGTTGTGAGTGGCGGGTGGCGGGTCCAGAGGCCATGCCCGCTTCTCGCCACCCGCTACTCACGTCAACCCCATGAAATCCTAGAGACCCTCTTGCGTTTGCCCTTGTTTCCTAGCCAATCCGGCCCATCACCACCAACAGGCCAAACAACACAGCCACCACATCCAAAAACAGCAGAATCGCCAGCACCAGCCGTTGGCCCGGCGAGAAATTGCTCAGGGCAAACCCGGAGCCGCCGGCAGAATCGTCGCTGACCGCCGTCATTTCCATGTCATCATCATACATGGAACCGGCGCGGGCGCTACTCATCCGCAATCGTTCAAATTCATCATCTTCATCTGCGATATAGGTCGGGGACTGGTCGTTTTCCACGTCTTCGTCATCATCCCGAAAGGCACTGAACAGATCGTCGTCTGTCATCATTCACTCCTCAAAATGATTTTTAATTGTCATTTGCCCACAAGGGTACTCAATGTTATGTCAAAAGTCAAAGCGTTTTAGGCCACCTCTGGACGCAAGCTGACATCGCCGGCAGCGATGGTATGCATCTTTCCTCGCTCGTCTTGAACCAGCAGATGCCCCCATTCGTCCGTGGCCACGGCCGTGCCCGACCAAACCCGTTCCCCATTCATCTCAGCAATTTGCACCGCCTGACCCACTGTCACCAGATGCGCCGCCCAGGTTTTTTGGGGAGATTGGCCCCGGTCGGCCAGCGCATACGCCGTTTCCAACCGATGCAGCAAATCCACCAGGATGGCGCGCCGGCTGCTGGTTTTGCCGGTCAAAGAGAGCAGGCTGGCGGCGGGCACGGCCGTCTGCGGCAGTTGAGCGGGTGGGATGTTAATATTCAGCCCCATGCCCAAGATGACGGTTTGGATACGGCCGTCCTCGCCCACCCGCCCCTCCTGCAAAATGCCGCCCACTTTGCGCCAGACGCCCTCCTGTTGAATGACCAGATCATTGGGCCATTTGACGCCCACGAGCAGCCCGGAAACGGCCGTCATCGCTTCGGCCGCCGCCACACTGGCTGTCATTGTAATCCAATGGGCTTGTGCGGCCGGCCAATCGGGCCGGAACAACAACGAAAACAGCAAGCAGGTTGCCGGCGGCGCTTCCCAGGTGCGGGACAACCGCCCGCGCCCCTGGCTTTGGAAATCGGCCAGCAGCAACGTACCGGCAGGTACGTCCGTGCCTGTGGGTACGGCCGTGCCCGATTCCGCCGCCAGCCAGCGCTTCAACATCGTATTCGTAGATTCGATCTGAGGGAAGTAATGATAATTTCGACCGAGCCAGGTCGTTTTCAGCGCCGGTAACACCCGGTCTGGAGCCAGTTCATTCATACCGCCATTATAGCCCCATCCAAAAAAAACACGCTAACCGACGAAGGTCGGTTTCGTTGCTGCCGCGAATTTATTCGCCGCCAAACACCAAAATTCCGGTTTGACAGCCGCCTCCCTTGCCCTATAATTGGACGGATTTCAGTTACAAGAAAAATACCTGAAATCAATTATTGGCTCAATTTTGTACCATAAAATGCACTGAACAATCCAGAGTGAAGATATGAGCCTCGATAAAGCCCCGCATAATCCGGTTTCACCTTCTCTTGATGATGCTTACTGGTCAGCTTTGTTTCAAGAAGAAGAACAGGCTGTCGCGCCCCCAATAACTGACCTGATTGAATTAGAACGGCCGTCACCCGACATCCATCCCGTCAATGGTCAAATCCCAGCCAGCGCCAACGCGCTGCCCAACGACCCCTGGCAAGAAGCGACGGCCGTGCAAACCCATGATCGTTCACTCGAACTGCTGGTCACCGGTTGCAACAAGGGCGGCCTTATCGTCTACTGGCGTGGTCTGCAAGGGTTTATCCCCGCTTCCCAACTGGTTGATTTTCCCCAATTTCACCTGGAAGCGACCCGGGTGCAGGCGCTAAAAAAATGGGTAAACCAGCGTTTGACCGTCAAAATTGTGGATGTCAATCCTGAGAAAAACCGGCTCGTCTTTTCGGAACGGGCGGCGCTGGTGGACGCCGACACCCGCCACAACGTCTTGCAACAATTGGAAGTGGGTCAGGCATTCACCGGCAAAGTGACCAATCTGACCCCATTTGGCGCCTTTGTGGATTTAGGCGGCGTGGAAGGATTGGCGCATATCTCCGAGCTTTCCTGGAGCCGCGTTACTCATCCCAGCGACATCGTCCAACCCGGCCAGGAAATTAAGGTGAAGGTGTTGAGCATAGACCCGGATAACGGCCGTGTCGCCCTCAGCCTCAAACAACTCCGACCCAATCCCTGGGAGACCGCCAAAGCCAACTATCACCCTGGTCAACACGTCACCGGCACGGTATCCAACATCGTCCATTACGGCGCGTTTATCCTGCTCGAAGAAGAATTAGAAGGCTTGATTCACATCTCGGAATTAGCCGAAGGCACTTTTTTGCATCCCCGAAACGTCGTCCAACTTGGAGAAACGGTGACGGCCGTCGTCCTCAGCGTCAATGCCCGCCAAAAACGGCTGGCATTGAGCCTCAAAAAAGCCCAGCCCCGCTCAACAATTAACAACTAACAATTAACAATTCATTATTGCCATGCCCTCTTCCCGCTCCAAAGAGCCGCCCCCCTCGCCTCCCACCTGGGACGAACAGCTCATCCGCCGTCTGCTCCCCTACCGCATCGAACTGGCCGGCGGTTTCCTCTTCCTCCTGGGCGTCATTACCCTGATCGCCCTGCCCGGCTGGACACAATCCCGCCTGCTCACCATCTGGATCAACCCGCTGCGACAACTGCTGGGATGGGGGACGTATCCGCTGGCGCTCTCCATCGCCGCCGGGGGGCTGCACCTGATGATGCGCCAAATGGAACGGCCGTACGCCATTCGCGCCGCCCAAGTCATCGGCTTTGAACTACTGCTGCTCACCCTGCTCCCCCTCAGCCACATCCTCAGCGGCGCCGCCCTGGCCGACGCTTTTCTGGGACGCGGCGGCGGACTGGTCGGCTGGGCTTTATCCGATCCTTTGCTGGATTTTCTCGGCCCCCTGCTCGCCGGCCTCATCTATCTCATCTTCCTGGGATGGGGCGCGGCCCTCATCGCCGGTTGGGGCTGGAATGAGTCGTTGGCCGGTTTGAATCGTCTGTCCGTCCAGCTTAACCAATTTTCGCAGCAGATCGCGCCAGGGGAGGAGACGGCCATCGCCCCCGCCCCCCCCATCTCCAACATGGACACCGGCCCGCTGCCGCCCTTGCCCCGCCGCCGCCCGCCGCCGGACGAACTGCTCATCATCGAAAACAAAGCCGCCGACGAAACGCCCAAACGCCGCCGCCGCGACAAACGGCTGCCCCCCATTGATCTGCTGTTGGCCGGCAGCGCCGCCCCGCTATCCACCGCCGAAATTGACGAGAAAAAGCAGCGCATCGAACAAACTCTGGCCGATTTTGGCCTGCCCGCCACCGTCACCGAAGTCCGCCGCGGCCCGGCCGTCACCCAGTTCGGCGTCACCCCCGGCTACATCGAAAAGTCCGGCCCCGATGGCGAAATGAAACAGCACAAAGTGCGCGTGAGCCAAATCGCCGCCCTGCAAAAAGATTTGACGCTGGCGCTGAAAGTCTCCCGCCTGCGCATCGAGGCCCCCGTCCCCGGCCGCAGCGTAGTCGGCATCGAAGTGCCCAACGCCGAAATCAGCGTCGTCCGCCTGCGCGCCATCATCGAATCGGAAGCGTTCTACAAGTTGAATAAGCCGTTGGCCGTGGCCCTGGGCCGGGATGTGTCCGGCGCGCCCATCGCCGTTGACCTAGGCCGGATGCCCCACCTGCTCATCGCCGGCACCACCGGTTCCGGCAAATCGGTCAGCATCAACGCCATGATCGCCTGCCTCGTCTTCAACAACACGCCAGAGCAGTTGCATCTGGTGATGATTGACCCCAAAAAGGTAGAGCTAATCCGCTTCAACGGCCTGCCCCATCTCATCGGCAACGTGGAGGTGGAGGCGGATCGGGCGGTGGGCGTCTTGCGCTGGCTGACGGCCGAAATGGATCGCCGCTACGAATTATTCACCAAGGTCAATGCCAAGAACTTGAACGGGTACAATCGAAAAATCGGCCGTAAAAAGGAGGGTAAGAAACTGCCCGCCATCACCGTTTTCATTGATGAATTGGCTGATTTGATGCACATGTACCCCGGCGACGTGGAACGAACCCTCTGCCGACTGGCGCAGATGGCGCGAGCGACGGGGATTCATCTGGTGGTGGCTACGCAACGGCCGTCTACCGACGTCATCACCGGCCTCATCAAAGCCAACTTCCCGGCCCGCCTCTCCTTCGCCGTCGCCTCCGGCACCGATTCCCGCGTTATCCTGGACAGCGTCGGCGCCGAGCATTTGATGGGCAAAGGGGACATGCTCTTCCTCGGCCCAGAGGCCAACGCCCCCCTGCGCACGCAAGGCGTTTTTGTCAGTGATATGGAGGTGGAAGGGATCGTCACCCATTGGCAAAACGCCATGCCCGATTTCGAGCCGCTGCCGCCGCCCTGGGAAAGTCTCATCGCCCGCTACGCGCTGTTGGACGAGACGGACAGCATGTTGGAGCAGGCCATCGAACTGGCGCAAAAGAAGGATTACCTCTCCACCTCTTTCCTACAGCGCCGTCTGCGGGTCGGTTATCCTCGCGCCGCCCGCATTATGGAGCATCTCTTCGAGATGGGGCTGGTGGAAGACCCGAAGGCGGGCGGCAAAACGCGCAAGACGTATGTGGACAAGGAGAGCGAAGACCCGTTGGCCGATTTGATTTCTCAGCGCAACGACGCCGATGAAGATTCCTAACCGCCAACTAGCCATCGTCCCATCTGCCCCCCCCCGGTTTGCCACCTCTCGACCAAAGCTGTATCATCCCTCCATCGAAAAAAAATGGAGATATGAATGAGTACAGAAGAAACAAACTCCCCTGGGGAGTCCCCCGCCGGAGAGCCGACGCCGACAAACGAGACAATTAAAATGGAGAATGCCCTCCCCATCCTTACCCTGGCCGATCTGCCGCAAAAATGGCGGCAGGCGATGGCCCGCGCCGGTTGGCCCGACCTGATGCCGGTGCAGGCCCAAGCCATACCATACATCATGGCCGGGCAGGATTTGATGGTGCAGTCCCGCACCGGCAGCGGCAAAACGGGCGCCTTTATGCTGCCCATCCTGGAACGGATCAATTCGCTGCAAGACACCTGTCAGGCGTTGATCCTGGCTCCCACGCGCGAACTAGCGCGGCAAGTAGCCCGTGATGGACAACTGTTGGCGGACGAGACGAATGTGCGGGTTACGGCCGTCTACGGCGGCGTCGCCTACGGCCCCCAGCTTGACGCCCTGAAAAAAGGAGCGCACATCGTGGTGGGCACGCCGGGGCGCATCCTCGACCACCTGCTGCGCCGCTCCCTTATCCTGGATAATCTGAAAATCCTGGTCTTTGACGAAGCCGACCGGCTGCTGTCCATGGGCTTTTACCAGGACATGCGCGAAGTCCAGCGTTATCTGCCGGAGCGGGGCGTGGACGGCTACATGTTCTCCGCCACCTTCCCCACCCACGTCATGCGTCTGGCCCGGCTTTTTTTGCGCCAGCCGGAATTCCTCAGCCTGAGCAGCGACAATGTGCATGTGGTGGAAACGGAACACATCAGCTACAACATTCCCGGCATAGACAAAGACCGCAGCCTGGTGCGCATCATCGAAATTGAAAACCCGCAGTCAGCCATCATTTTTTGCAACACCAAAGCCAAAGTGCATTACGTGGCTGTGGTGCTGCGCCGATTTGGCTATGACGCCGATGAGTTGAGCTCCGATTTGTCGCAAAGTGAACGGGAACGGGTGCTGACGCGGGTGCGCCAGGGCAAATTGCGCTTCCTGGTGGCCACGGATGTGGCGGCGCGGGGGATTGACATCCCGGAATTGTCGCACGTGATTCAGTATGAGCCGCCGGAAGACCTGGAGATTTACATTCACCGCGCCGGGCGCACTGGCCGCGCCGGGGCCAAAGGGGAGGCGATTATCCTGGTCAATGGGCTGGAACAGAGGCAACTCAACCGCATCGCCCAACGGTATCACATTGAGATGATCAACCGCCCGCTCCCCACCGATGAGGATGTGGCGGCCGTCGTCTCCGAACGCATGACCACGCTGCTGGAAACCCAACAGCGCACCCGCGACAAGCTGAAAGCGGAACGGATGCGGCGGTTCATCCCCCTGGCCCGCTCTCTCGGCCAGAGCGAAGCGGGGCTGGCGCTGCTGGCGATGCTGTTGGACGATGCTTATCAGCAATCCCTCCACGCTCCGCCAGAACCCATCGCCGCAGAACGCCCCAAATCCAACCGGCAAAGATCAGACAGGCGCAAACGGCCGCGCGACGGACACAGCAGACGTGGCGGCCGTCGCCGTTCCCGGCGATAACCCGCTCGTATCTTCTCGTTCCCACATTCCACGTGGGAATGTTGCCCGAACGCTCCGCTGACACCGTGCTGCAAAACCAATATAAAAAAGACCTCCCTATTCACGAGGAGGTCTTTTTCGTGTTTATCCGTGCAATTCGCGGCGAAAATCTTACCCGCCAACCAGCATCTGCACCCCGTGCATGGTGGCTTCGCGGGCCAGGTCGAACCAGGTTCCGGGCAAGAAGCCGAGGATGAGGGTGGCGATGGCGGTGAGGGCCACGGCCGTCCACAACGAGTTCGACGCTGCCACTTCCCCTTCTCCATCGTAAAAATACATCAGATACACCAGCCGCAGGTAGTAATAGCCGGACACCACACTGGTGATCACGCCCACAATCGCCAACCAAACCAGACCGGCGTCAATGGCGGCGCGGAAAACGTAGAACTTGCCGGAAAAACCACCCGTGGGCGGGATACCGGTCAGGGACAGCATGAAGTAAGCCATCACCAGCGCCAGCGCCGGACTGCGTTTGGCGAATCCTTTGAAACTGTGCAGCTGATTCCCTTCCCCCAATTTGCGCTCGGCGGCAATGACGATGGCGAAGGCGCCCATGTTGGTGAACAGGTAGGCCAGCATGTAAAACAGGGCCGCGCCCACGCCATCCCCGCTTTTGGCGCTGGCGGCCACGGCGATGAGGATGTATCCGGCATGGGCGATGCTGGAATAGGCCAACATGCGCTTGATGTTTTGCTGGCTGATGGCCACCACGTTGCCCAGAATCAAGGTCAAAGCGGAGAGGACGGCCACCGCCCCCATCCAATTCACCTGGGCGTCGGGCAAGGCCATCAGCAAAACGCGCAGCATGGCGGCAAAACCGCCCACTTTGGCCCCCACCGACATGAAAGCGGTGACGGCCGTCGGCGCTCCTTCATATACATCCGGCGTCCACATATGGAAAGGGACGGCCGCGACCTTGAAGGCAAACCCGACCAGCAAAAAGGCGGTTCCGGCCAGCGCCAGAGCGCTTTGGCCCATCGCGGCCAACACTTCCGGTAAAGCGGTGGAGCCGGTCGCTCCATAAATCAAGGCGATGCCAAACAGCAGAATGCCGGAAGAAAACGCCCCCAGCAGAAAATACTTCATCGCCGCTTCTTCAGATTCCACTCGCGGCCGGGCCAGCCCGGCCAGGATGTAGAGCGGGATGGAAAGCAGTTCCAACGCCAGGAACAGTAAAATCAGGTCATTAGCCATCCCCATCAACATCATGCCGCTGATGGAAAAGAGCAGCAGCATGTAGTATTCCGGCCGATCCAGCCCGGTGCGTTCCAGGTAATGGACAGACATGAGAATGGCGACGATGCCGGTCAATAGAAAAATGACGTTGAGGAAATTGGCGAAGTTGTCCAGCAGTACCATCGGCTCGCCGCCAACGGGCTGGAGCGTGCCGCCGTCAAATCCCCAAAGGCCAATCGTCTGCACCAATGCTAGAGCCAGGCCGACGGCCGCCACCCAGGCCGCCCATTGCTTCTTCTCTGCGCTGATGAAGAATTCGAGGAACATGATCAACATCCCGGCCGCCATGACGATGATGACGGGCAAGATGATTAACAGGTTGAGTGAAGGCGCTTCAAATCCCATCTGGTCTTCCCTTTTTGCTTGAAAAATTCTTCACAATAATACCACATCTAAAACGTAAAGCGTAAAACGTAAGCGGTTCGTTTTGCTTTACGTTTTTCGTTTTTCGCTTCGTTTTATCCAGACCAAATTGCTATGGAAGGCGCTTTGTCCAGCTAAATCGCCCAGGGCGTCGGAGGTGGTGTGGTTAACGTGACGGCCGTCCCCACTCAACCGCCCCCATCTTCCCTTTGGCGATACTGCCACGCCGGGGCGCACGTCATCCGTCACCTTTGCTTTCAGTTCGCACCAGCCACGGCCGTTCGCCACCCGCACCCAATCCCCCTGTTCAATGCCCCGGCTGGCGGCGTCTTGCGGATGAATCTCGATGAACGGCTCTCCTTCCCGCGCCAGCAGGCCGGGCTGGTTGGCAAAACTGCTGGAGACAAAATGATGCGCCGCCCCGGAAATGAGGTTCAGCGCTTCGTCCGGCGGGAATTGGGCCTTGTCCGGCGCGCCGCCATCGTCGGGAGCGGGGACGTAAGCGGGCAGCGGGTCAATCCCGGCGTCGGCCATCGCTTGGCTAAACAGTTCCACTTTGCCGCTGGGGGTGGGGAAACGGCCGTCGGCAAATGGCGTCCTCTTCACCGGCAGTTCGATAAACCCTTTCGCTTTCAAATCGGCCAGGGTGATGGCTTGCAGGAGGGGATTGTGTACGGCCGTGGCCGCCAATGTTTCCGCAATCACCTCATCCGCCGTTTGGCGCAGCCACGACTCGTCAAACCCCATTTCCGCCGCCAGCAGACGCATCACATCCCAATTGCTCACCGCCTCGCCCAGCGGCGGGATGGCCGGGGCGTTATACGCCAACACGGTGTGTCCGTAGGCTTTATGCAGGTCGGCCTGTTCCAACTGGGAAGTGGCGGGTAAAACGATGTCGGCGAAGACGGCCGTATCCGTCATAAACAGCTCATGCACCACCGTAAACAAATCCTGCCGCCGCAGCCCCTTCTCAATCAAACTGGTATTGGGCGAACTGGCAGCCGGATTGGCGCCAAAAACATAGAGCGATTGGATGGGCGGGTCGTCCGCTTCGCCGGTGAGCGCCGCGCCCAGCCGGTTCATGTTCACCCAGCGGCCCGGCGGCGGACATTCGGCCCATTTGTGTACCGCCTCGCCATCCCACTGCACGTAACCGCTGGCGCTGTAAGCCAGACCGCCGCCGCGACGGCCGACCTGTCCCGTCATCGCCGGCAGCGTCAAAATCGCCCGCACCGTCTGGCCGCCGTTCCGGTACCGCTGCAAGCCGTCGGCGATTTTGATGAGGCCGGGGCGGGTTTCGGCGTATAGTTTCGCCAGTTTTTCGATGTCGGCCGCAGCCACGCCGGTGATGGCGGCGGCCCGTTGCGGCGGGTAATCGGCTAATCGCGCCCGCAGTTCCGGCCAGCCCAATGTGTGTGCCGCCAACCACGCCTCGTCCTGCCACCCCTGGCGCAGAATGATGTGGGCCATACCCAGCGCTAACGCCGCGTCGGCAGCCGGTTTGGCGGCGATATGCCAATCCGCCTGCTTCGCCGTCCGCGTCTGCCGCGGGTCAATGACGACCACAAACGCCCCGTTCCGCCGCGCTTCGGCCAGATGGGGCATGAAGTGAGGGGCGGCGCTGACCGGGTTGTGCCCCCAGATGATGACGAGTTGGCTCTGTTTGACCTCATGGTAGGCTTGGCTGTGGCGGACGCCGAGGGTGGCGTTGACGGCCGTCTCCGCCGCCGCGCAGCAGATGGAGCGTTGTAACTGGCTGGCCCCCAACCGGTTCCAGAAACGGCCGCTGGCAACGCTCATCTGCGCCAGTCCCAGCGTGCCGCTGTAGCTGTAGGGCAAAATCGCTTCGGCCCCGTACTCGGCGATGATCGCCCGCCAACGGCGGCCGATTTCAGCCACTGCTTCACCCCAACTGATACGCTGGAATTGGCCGCTGCCCTTTGGTCCCGCCCTTTTCAACGGGTATTTGAGCCGGTCAGGATGGTACACAAAGTCGAGGTACGGCCGTACTTTGGCGCACAGCCAGCCCTGGGTGATGGGATGGTTGGGCGAGGCGGTGAGGTTGATGGCGCGGCCGTCCACTACCTCGGTGATGAAACCGCAAGTGTCGGGGCAATCGTGAGGGCAAACGCCAAAAACTTTCATAATTGTCAATGGCGAATTGTCAATGGTCAATTGTCAACGTCTTTGCTCATTAGCAATTGACAATTGACCATTAACTATTGGCAATTCTCTTGAAGGTGTGCTGATGCACAATCGTCTGCTCTGGCAGCAAATGGACGAAATTGAAGCCGGGCAGATGATCTGAATCCATGGTGACGGTGGCGTGGCTGGGCCAGGCGGAGAATTGGGCAAAAACGCTGGATACGGCCGTGTACACAATCCCGTCCCGCACCGTCTGCATGTTTTGGTGGACGTGGCCGTAAAAGACGCCGCGCAGCCGGTGGCACAGCGGCAGCAACGCCTGATGAAACGCCTCGCCGTTGAGCAGCAGCATGTTCACGTCCATCCAGGTGGAGTTCATCGCCAGCGCCGGGTAATGCAGAAAAATGGTCAGCGGCGGGCCGTCTCGTTTGGCTTCTTCGGCCAGCCAATCCAACTGCGCCTGGGGCAGGAAGCCGTGCGGATCCATCTCGTCGGGGGCGCGGCCGTCCAACACCACAAAGCGATACCCCTTCACGTCAAAGGTGTAGGCCAGCCGGTCAGGGTCGTCGCTGATATTCTGTTTGGGTCCCATGTTGAGGAATTGGCGGATGGAGACGGCCGTGTCATGATTCCCCACTGCGTAATAAATGGGAACTTCCAGGCCAGAAAACAGTTCCGCCGCCAACCGGTACGCTTCCGGGTCAGGATGAGTGGTTACGTCGCCGGTGTGCATCACAAAATCCGGCTTGGTGGGCAAATTGGTGATGATCTCCACCACCCGCCGGGCGCAAGGGTACGGCCGAAACCCATGCCGGGCATAATCGGCCGTCGGCCCAAAGTGGGTGTCGCTGATATGGACGAAGTAAACGATGTTAGGAGTAATCAAAATTGGTCGTAATGCCCGCCAATAGCGAAAATATAGATGTAATCAGTATCGAATTTATAAACAACTCGGTCTCTCTGACTGAGTCGGCGAGACCATAACCGGGAGAGATTATGTTTTAACGGCTCAGGCTTGCCAATGCCGGTACGTGGATCGCTACGAAGCATTTCTTTTAATATCTTGCGCAGCGATACATGCAGTTTTTTATCTTTTCGCCTGAGTTGCTCATAAGCTGCCCATGTATTACCTTCAAATACCAGCGATCTCATCCAATTCCCCAGCGGTAGGTATATATCCGGCTTTCTTTGAATGGGTCGCCGCCGAAGCGGCGATCTGTTTCATCAAGTCGCTGTTTTGTAAAATATATAGCGTTTCTTGTTCACGCGCCCAATCCTCAGCGCCAATCACAACAAAATCATCTCCATTTCTGCGGGTCACTTTTAATGGTCGGTGTTCATTAGTAACCTGTTCGACAAAGGATTTTAAGTTATCTCTAAATTTATTTACGCTTATGCTGTTCATCGGTACTCGCCTCTTGTTGTACGGATATACCGTACAGTATAGACAAAAAGCCCGAACCAGACAAATCCAATTAGTATCATCTCAATAAATCGTGGAAAAGACTTGACAAGTTTCACAAGGCGCTTTGTTTTACACGAGAACGTATGGAAAAACTTGTCAAGTCTCCGCTGAATATTGAGAAGATACTCCAATTACAACAAAAAACGGCGGCTCCAGGTCATGACTGAGCGAATCCTCCCGGAGGTTCAGAACCTCCGGGAGGATGAAGTTGTTTACGAACGAACCCCAAGAGGAAGAACAGGTTACGGCACGCCGGCCATGATCGCCGGCCCCAAATCCGAAACCAGCTTCGCCACTGAGCTGTCAATCAGCGCAAAATAACCGGATGGGGCGATGCCAATCCAGAAGATGAAGAGCAGGAACGCCAGGAAAATGACCAATTCCCGCCGGTTCACATCCCGCAGCGCCATGTTCTTGGGGTTATCCAACGGCCCCATGAACACGTTTTGGAACATCCACATGAGATAGACGGCCGCCAAAATCACGCCGGTGGTGGCAAATGCGGTGAAAATCCAGGGATTGGCCCCTAACGCTTCCGATCCCATCGAGCCGAGCAAAATGGTAAACTCGCCCACGAAGCCGTTCAAGCCGGGCAGCCCCATGCTGGAGAGGGTGACGATCAGCGACAAAACGGCAAAGATCGGCATCGCTTTCCACAAACCGCCAAACTCCTTCATGTCGCGGGTGTGCCGCTGCTCGTAAATGACGCCGACCAGGAAGAACAACGCGCCTGTGCTCAAGCCGTGATTGACCCCTTGCAAAATCGCGCCCTGGATGCCGGCCTCGTTCAAGGAAAAAATACCGAGCATGACGAAACCAAGATGGCTGATAGAGGAGTAAGCCACCAGCTTTTTCACATCTTTTTGGGCGAAAGAGACGATGGCGCCGTAGATGATGCCGATGATGGCCAGCACGGCGATGGCCGGCGCATATTTCACCGACGCTTCCGGGAACAGGGGCAGATTGAAGCGGATGAAGCCATACGTCCCCATCTTCAGCAGCACTCCGGCCAGGATGACGGAACCGGCCGTCGGCGCCTGGGTATGGGCGTCGGGCAGCCAGGAATGGAAGGGGAAGATGGGCACTTTGATGGCGAAGGCGATGGCGAAACCGAGGAAGAGCCAATTTTGGGCGTCGGCAAAGGCGGCACGGCCGTTAATCAATTCCGGCAGGGCAAACGTCTCATTGCTGATGCCCATGTACAAAATCGCCAGCAGCATGAGCAGCGAACCGGCCATCGTGTACAAGAAAAACTTGATGGAAGCGTAAATCCGCTCCTGACCGCCCCAAATGCCGATGAGGAAATACATGGGAATCAACGTGAACTCCCAGAAAACGTAGAACAGGAACAAATCCTGCGCCAGGAAGACGCCCGTCATCCCTGTTTGTAGCAACAGCATGAAGATGTAATACTGTTTGATCTGGCGGTCAATCGCCGTCCAGGAGGAGATGATGGCCAGCAGGGAGATGAAACCGGTCAAGAACACCATCAGGATGCTCAACCCATCAACGCCCAGGTAGTAGCTGATGCCCCAGGAGGCGATCCAGTCGAATTGATCAACAAGCTGCAACCCACCGGCTTTGTAACTGTAATCGGGATGCGCCAAAATACCCAGCGACAGCAGGAAAGTGGCGGCGGAAATGACGACGGCCGTCCACTTGATCTTGGCCGCCGATTCCCGTTCGCCCCAATTCGTTGCTAATATGAGAAAGACGCCGATTACCGGCAAGAAGGTCAATAACGATAAATATCCCATGTTTTCTCCAACCCAAAGACCTGATTAATAATAATTGTTAATTGTTAATTGTTAATTGCTAATTGTTAATTCGCTATCCACAAAAAATAGACCAACAGCGCCACCGCCCCCAAGAAAACACTCAGGGCATAATTGCGGGCAAAGCCAGTCTGGGTGCGGCGCAGGCTGTCGGCCAGGCGGCGGGCGGCGGCTCCGGCGCCATTGACCAGGCCATCCACCCCTTTCGCATCCAAAACATCAGAAGTAAACCCGGCGAATCCCACAAACGTGTCCCGAATCAGGCGGTCATGCACAAAATCGTGCCACACCGCCCAATCCAGCGTATTCGCCAGCCAATCGGCCGACTTGTTGAACGCCGGGATGAAATAATTCATGTACAAGCTGTTGAGCGGCAGCGCTGCAAACCACCAGATAGGGGTGCTTTGCAGCGGGTCGCGCTCGTCGGCCGTTTGCGGTCTGTTGCCGTACACCCAATAAAATGAAGCGCCGAGGAAAATCAACGCCAAAGCGGTGGAAGCGCCGGCCACCATTGGCGACAACAGCTTGGCCGTTTCCGGCAGATCCACAATCCCCGCTTCCGTCAATTCAAACGAAGCGATGGAATGTTCCAACCAGCTTTCCAACCCCAACCAGACGCCTTGCGCGTGTTCGCCGTTGGCTTCCGCGATGCCGCTGGTCAGGAAAGGCAAGTTGATCAGCCCGCCCAATAGAACCAGCGCCGCCAGAATCAACAGGGGCGTCGTCATCAGGCGCGGGCTTTCCTGCGCGTGTTCGGCCGCTTTGTGACGCGGTTCGCCGAAAAAGACCATCTTCAACTGACGGCCGACATAAAATGCGGTGCAGATGGCGGCCAACGTCAACACCCAGTACACGATCCGGTTATTATCGCTGCCATGCGACAGAATTTCATCTTTCGACCAAAAACCGGCGAACGGCACAATCCCGGCCAGCGCCAGACTGCCGATCATGTAAACCAGGAAGGTGATCGGCATTTTGTGCCGCAGACCGCCCATCGCTCGCATGTCTTGCGGGTCAAAATCATCCTCATGCTCATCCCCATGCGCCGCGTGATGATGGCCGTGTTCCATGCCATGAATGACAGAACCGGAACCGAGGAAGAGGGAGGCTTTGAAGAAGGCGTGGGTGATGAGGTGAAACATGGCGGCCACATACGCCCCCATGCCCGCCGCCGCGATCATAAAACCCAACTGGCTGACGGTGGAGTAAGCCAGCACTTTTTTGATGTCGAACTGGGTGAAGGCGATCAGCCCAGCCAGCAGCGCAGTGGCCGCGCCGGTGTAGGCGATGAGATCGGGCGACGAAACGCCGATCTTGGGGATGACCGCTTCGCTGGCGCGGACGATTTCCAACAGGACGTTGGAACGCACCATCAGGTAAATGCCGGAGGTGACCATGGTGGCGGCGTGGATGAGGGCGGAGACGGGCGTGGGGCCGGCCATGGCGTCCGGCAGCCAGACGTAGAGCGGGATTTGGGCGGATTTACCGGCGGCGCCCAGGAGGAAAAGGGCGGTGACGGCCGTCAACACCCCCCCTACCGTAAATTCCGCGCCAAAAATCTGCACCCTATGCCCTTCGGCAAACAATTCTTCTGCAGCCGTAAAAATCGTCTCAAATTCCAGCGACCGAAAGGCCCAAAACAGCAGAGCCATGGCTAGAATCATCGCCAGATCGCCGACCCGATTGGCCACAAACGCCTTGCGCCCGGCGTCCGCATTCATCGCCCGCCCTTTCTCGTCCACCCGGTCAAACCAGAAGCCGATGAGCAGATAGGAACAAAGGCCAACCCCTTCCCAACCGACAAACAGCGCCAGGTAACTGCTGCCCGACACCAGGATGAGCATGAACATGAGGAAGAGGTTGAGATAGGTGAAAAAGCGGGAGAAGTCCGGGTCGCCGTGCATGTAGCCGATGGCGTAAATGTGAATGAGCGAGCCAACCCCCGTCACCACCAGCATCATCGTCACCGACAGCGTATCAATCTGCATCGCCCAGGGAATGGTGAAGTCGGCCGATGGGATGTTGATCCAGGTGAACAGTTTGACGGTTTCGGCGTGGAACTCGTTGCTTTGCAAGCTGAGGAACAGCATCACCGCAACGGCAAATGCGCCCAGGGCCATGAAGCTGGCAAACCACCCCGACCATTTTTCCCCGATTTCCCGGTCTTGGTCCACAAAGCGGCGGCCGACCAAGCCGTTGAACAAAACGCCGATGATGGGCAGAACTAAAAGTAATGGAGCTAAGTCAAATGCGTTCATAGTCAAACGTCAAGCGTAAAACGTGAAGCATGATTTCGTTTTACGTTTTTTCCTCCTACCCCTTCATCAGGTTGATTTCGTCAATGTTGATGCTGCTCTTGGTGCGGAAAATGGTCACGATCAACGCCAACCCAACGGCCACTTCAGCCGCAGCCACGGTGATGACGAAAAAGACCAGCACCTGCCCATCCAAATCGCCCAAATGGCGAGAAAAGGCCACAAAAAGCAGGTTAGCAGAATTCAACATCATCTCGATGGACATGAAAATGATGATGGCGTTGCGCCGCAGCAGCACGCCGAGCGCGCCCAAGGAAAACAGGATGGCGCTCAAGGCCACATACCATTCGATGGTGACTTCAGGCATTGGAATCCCCTTTTTTCTTCTGACTGAAGATGACGACGCCGATCATGGCTACCAGCAGCAGCACGCCGGTGACTTCAAATGGAAAGAGATACGCCGCAAACAGCCGCAGCCCCAGGGCGAAGGGGCTGGTGTCAATGTAGCCGGCAGAGGAAACGGCCGCCCCCCCCTTCTGCGCCAGCGCCAACAAAAAGGCCGCCAACAAACCGGCCGTCAGCAAACCGGCCAGAATCCGCTGCCACATCTCCGCGCCCAGCGCCACGCCCAACGCGCCGCGCAGCTGTTCTGCGCCCAGCAGCATGATAACAAACAGGAATAGCACCATAATGGCCCCGGCGTACACCGTGATCTGCACCATGGCGATGAACGGCGCGTTTAGTACCAGATAGAAAATGGCAATCGCGCCAAAGTTCAGCACCAGAAACAAGGCGCTGTGAACGGCGCTCTTGCTGATGAGCATGCCGATGGCCGCGCCGATGGCAATGGCTGCCAAAATAATGAAAACGATAAAACTGCCCATAAGTTACCTTTCAGTGTTCAGTGTTCAGTAATCAGTGTTCAGTAAACC
Organism: Chloroflexota bacterium; assembly: GCA_024277135.1. Taxonomy (GTDB): domain Bacteria; phylum Chloroflexota; class Anaerolineae; order Promineifilales; family Promineifilaceae; genus JAJRVV01. The sequence goes on from JAJRVV010000211.1 coordinate 39,637, forward strand.
GAATACTGGATACTGAACACTCACTCCGGGTTCTCCATGTCAGGAATGGCCCTGGTAAACAGACCAGGTTCCACTTCTTGCGGCGTGATACGGCCGTGTACCGGCACATCCACAATCAACATATCCTTGGTATAAATGGCGCTGGCCCGGTCATAAAAACTCAACTCATAATTGTGCTCCAGCACAATCGCTTCCGTGGGGCAGGCATCTTCGCAAAAGCCGCAGAAGATACAGCGCAGCATATTGATTTCATAAGTGCTGGCATACCGTTCCCCCGGCGAGAATGGCGCCTCGTCCGAATTTTCCGACGGCTCCACAAAAATGGCGTCGGCCGGGCAAGCCGCCGCGCACAAAGCGCAGCCAATGCACTTCTCCAGGCCATTATCATACCGCTTCAGCTCATGCCGCCCCTTAAAGCGGGCGCGCACCTCCCGCTTCACCTCCGGGTATTGAATCGTCACCGGGGGTCGCGCCATATGCTTCAGCGTCGTCGCCATTCCTTTCAACAAAGCGGCCGTTTCATCAACAAACATAATAACTCTCCAGGCTCTCCATTCAATCAGCCGAACAGATCAACCCAAAAACGGAATCGGTATCGGGCCGAGGCGAAGGGGCGACAGCACGCCTTCCACCTGTAAAATGATCAAAATCCCAACCCAAATGAAATTCAAAACCGCCAACGGCAGCATCCGCTTCCAGCCAAAGCTCATCAACTGATCATAGCGGAAACGGGGCCAGGAAGCGCGCACCCAAATCATCAAAAAGAGGCCCAGCACAATTTTCACCCCCATGTAGAGGAAACCCAGCGCCGGAACCTGATCCACAAACGGGCCGCGATAACCGCCAAAGAAGAGCGACACCGCAATCGCGCTCAACAAAATCATCTTCATGTACTCAGCCATGAAGAACATGCCAAAGCGCATTCCGCCATACTCCACGTTGTATCCGGCGGAAAGCTCCTGCTCCGCCTCCAACAGGTCAAAGGGATGGCGCTGCAATTCGGCAAAGGCGGCGACGATGAAAATGAAAGCGGCCAATGGCTGCCGCCAAAAGTACCAGCCCCCTTTTTGCGATTCCACGATCACGCCTAAATCCATCGAGTTTGCCAGCATGACGGGGATAAGAATGGCAATACCCATCGCCAGTTCATAGCTGATCATTTGCGCCGAGGCGCGAATGGCGCCCAAAACCGCATACTTGCTGTTGGATGCCCACCCGGCTAACACAACGCCGTAAACGCCGATGGAAGTGACAGCCAAAAAGTAGAGGGCCGCCACGTTCAAGCCGGGGGCAATCGCCATGTAGGGCGCGAATTCCACGCCAAAGAGGGTGATTCTCCCGGCCCAGGGGATGATGGCCAGAATGAGAATGGCCGGGATCACAGCCAACATCGGCGCCAGGGTATATACCTTGCGATCCACTGCGGACGGCGTCAGGTCTTCTTTGAAGAAAAGTTTGACGGCGTCGGCGGCCGGCTGCAAGATGCCGCCCAGCAGTTTGCGTTCTTTGCCGCCCCGGCGCGGAATCGGGATGTAGCCGGCCCGGTTGGGACCGACGCGGGCTTGCAAGCGAGCCAAAATTTTCCGCTCAAACAAAGTGGTGTAGGCAAAGCCAGTGATGACCACCAGGGTGATGATGAAGCCGACGATGAGTGATTGGAGGGCGAGTTGACCTATTTCTGTCATGCGTGTTCCTCTGCTCTTTCTAGCGGGGTGATGCGGGCCACGGCCGTGCCTGACGCCGCCGGGATACCCCGTAGCAGCGCCGTTCCGACGGGAGCCTGCCCATTCACCTGCGCCGTTGCCTGATGGGTACGGCCGTTCACCGACAACATCACCTCGGCCCCATCCACAATCTGCAAAGCGGCCGCATCCGTTTCATTCAGGATGATGGCGGGTTGGGCCAACCGATCCGCCAAAATTTCGGTGTGGTTGATGAGGCGGCCCGGCGTGTACAA
>JAJRVV010000212.1 GCA_024277135.1 Chloroflexota bacterium
AGCCGGGTAACATCTTACGTACCTGTTTCCAAAAGATAGATTTGTGTTACTGAGGATAGTCACTGTTTGTTGGATTTTCCTCAACATTACAATAGAATTCCATTTGCATTTTGTCTACCGCAAGTTATTGAGAAGATACCCGGCTGGCGAGAAAAACCATGACTCCGGCAGGCGCGGAACTTTCAATAACCATAGCCTGGACGGGCGAATGAGCCGCGATCTTGCTAGTCCGCGTTGATGTTTTGTCAGGCTGGGACGCACAATCTGTCAACTGTAATTGGTTATCACAAGATTTGGTATCGAACAGTCAGCCAAATTATGTAGCAAGGAACAAACACTGATCCAGTTCCAGTTGATTGTGACCCAGTGTAACATCTTTGATAATACCTCATATCTTCAGCCGTTATGTGGTGGGTTACATGATAGCCAACAGAGAACTGGCTTATCTGGCCAGCCAATTAGTTGCTGAAAGTTGTGCCCAACAAGGTATTGTCCCTGACCAACTGATGCTGCATGCTGACCGGGGCAGTGCCATGATCAGTAAAACGCTGGCTCTGTTGCTGGCTGACCTGGGTGTGGGCAAGAGCCACTCCCGACCATATACATCGAATGACAATCCGTTTTCGGAGGCGCAATTCAAAACGATGAAATATCGTCCTGATTATCCTGACCGCTTTGGCTCACCAGAAGATGCCCGCACTTGGGCACGCTCTTTCTTTTATTGGTACAACAACGAGTATCGGCACACCGGCCTGGGCCTGATGACACCGGCCACTGTCCATTACGGGTTGGCCGCAGAATTAACAAGTCAATGACAAGTTGTTTTGCAAGCAGCTTACAAGAAACACCCGGAACGGTTTGTTAATGGACAGCCCACTCCGCCGAAATTACCCGCGATGGTTTGGATCAATCCGCCGCAGGAGAAAGAGGGGAAACGGCCGTCGTCGTAGAGGCTGTGGGTAAGTGGGTAACTGGGAAGTTGGCAGGTAGCCACTTACCCACAGCCAGGTGAGCGAGTGATTGCTCACTAATTTATCAATTTTGGTGTCTCAATATCCTTGACACATTCCGAACTGCCCGCCCCGTGCCTGGCACTGCTCACGTTTTAAGTAAATGAAACGCACCCTATTCACTTGGGGTATCGGCGTTGAGGGCAGCCTGGAATTTGGCTTCATCCTCTTCCGAGAGGGAGGTTTGCAGTACCGTGCCGCCGAATTTATGAATTTCGGTAATCAGCGTATCGACCGCGTCTCCTTCTACCAGTAAAAAGAGGGCGGAATGACCCGGTTCGATGTTTTCGCCGACTTCTTTGATGAAATTATCGTCCACGCCAATGTCCGTTTCCTTACCGGCTACCGCGCCGCCAATGGCCCCGCCCACCAGGCCCAACCAGGGGGCCAGGAACAAACTGCCCAGCAGCAGTCCGCCTAGTCCGCCGACCAAAGCGCCTTTGCCTACCAGGTGGGTGACTTGTTTGACTTTGACTTTGCCATCTTGCGGATGGATGACAACGGCCGCATCTTTCAAACTGATCAAATGTTCTTTTTTCAACTTCTGCAAATCGTCGCGCATCTCTTCTGCGCCGGTTTCATTGTCAAAAGCAATAACAATTAGTTCGCTCATGCTGTTTCCTCAAGAATGCTTCCGATAAAAAACGACGCCCGGATTTTTCTGCGCCGGGCGTCGCGTTCTATCTCAATGTAATTGTGGCAATACGTAAAGCGTGACGTTAGGCGTTTTCTTCAGATTTCCCTTCGTCGCTATCCTCTGTTACTTCACCTTCCACAACTTCATCACCCCCATCGCCTGCATCACCTTCCTCAGGGGTGGCCGTTAGTTCACCTACGACAACGCCATCATCGGTGACACCTATAGCATCCACAACGGCGCCCTCGTCGGTTATGACACCCTCGACGTAAGTGGCAGCATCATCGGTGACGGTGGCTTCGGCAAAGGCCACGCCTTCTTCATTGGCAACCATCGCGCTGGCGGATGCGCTTTCGGCGGTGATGGTCATCTGGGAGGCTTCGACGGAAGTTTCATCGCCGGCCACGCGAGCGGTGGTCAGAGCGTCATCGGTGGCTATGGCTGTATATTCTACATCTTTTCCTTGGGACAACTGATCGGCAATGTCGGCTGAAATCTCTGCCACAACAACGTCAGTAGCCTGTTCCGCCAGTTCTTTTTCCAGTTCGGCCACCCATTTATGCTCAATCAGGGCGACAATGGCCGACGTGCCCGGCTGCAATGCCTCGCCAATTTGCTTCAGGCGGTCATTGGGGATGCCGGAATCGTGGTATTTGGCTGTGAGGCCGCCAACTACAGCGCCGGTTGCACCACCGAGGACCACAGCACCCAACGGCCCGGCAATAGAGCCGATAACCCCACCCAGAACAGCGCCAATGGCCGCCCCTTTGCCGCCACCCGGATCGCCTTGTTCTTTGATGTGAATTTTGTTTTTCTCATCGCGGTGAATTTTAGCCATGTTGTCAATGCCGATAATGCCTTGCCATTTGGCAGATTTTAGTTGTTTCCAGGCTTCATCAGCGCCTTTCTCATCGGTAAATGCAGCTACTATCAGTTGTACAGGTACGTTTTCACTCATGTTGACCTCCTAATGGACATTATGAAAGTGGAAATTATCTTGACTGCCAATCATAAACAGGTTGGGGGGAATGGTCAAATCAGGCGCCGACCATTTTTTGCAAATCTGCCAGGGTGAGAGTGGGGATGCCTAACGTTTTGGCTTTGGTCAGTTTGCTGCCCGCTTTTTCTCCGGCCAGCAGGTAATCGGTCTTTTTGCTGACAGAGCCGGTGACTTTGCCGCCGTGCTGCTCGATGAAAGCTCTGGCTTCCGGGCGGGTCATGCCGGGCAGGGCGCCGGTGATGACGAAGGTGAGTCCGGCTAGGGTGTCGGTGGTGGTTACGGCCGTATCTCCCTCCGCCTTAAAACGCAGCCCGGCCTGACGGAATTTTTCCAGAAGCTGATGATTGCGCGGCAGGCTGAACCAGGTGATGATGGAGACGGCCGTATTTGGCCCAATCCCCTCAATCTCCTCCAACTGCTCCTGCGTGGCGGCAGCCAACTCATCAATGCCGCCAAATTCCCGGATGAGCAGCGGAGCGACGACGCTGCCCACGTACCGTATCCCCAGACCGATGAGGAAGCGGTGCGGCGGCCGTTCCTTGCTGGCCTCAATGCCGTGGAGCAGATTGTCCACCTTCTTCTCCTGGAACCCTTCCAGCGCCAGCAGTTCGTCCCGATCCAGGTAGTAAATGTCGGCCACATCCCCGATCATGCCGATTTCCACCAGCAGTGCGCCCGTTTTGGCGCCGAAGCCGTCAATATCCATAGCCGGCCGGCTGACGAAATATTCCACACGGCGGGCAAGCTGCTCCGGGCAGGCGGGGTTGTCGCAGTAGATGGCTACCTCGCCGGGGGGATGGACGACTGGTTCGCCGCAGAAGGGGCAGTGTGTGGGCGGCTGGATGACCTGTTCGGAGCCGTTGCGCAAATCGGGAATGGGGCCGATGACGTAGGGGATGACGTCGCCGGCCCGTTTGACAATGACGGTGTCGCCGATGCGGATGTCTTTGCGGGCGATTTCGTCGTAGTTGTGCAGGGTGGCGTTACGCACGATGACGCCGCTGATTTCTACTGGTTCGAGGACGGCCGTAGGCGCTAACATCCCTGTCCGGCCTACATTCACCTGCACGTCCAGCAGTTTGGTGGTTTTTTCCTGGGCGGGAAACTTCATAGCTAACGCGCCGCGCGGGTCTTTGCCGGCAAAGCCCAGGGAGGCGGCCAGCGGTTGGTTATTGATTTTGACGACCAGCCCGTCTACCTCATAGTTGATTTGGTTGCGCTTTTCAATCCATTCTTCATAAGCGCGGGCCACGTCTGCCAGCGTGGGGCAGTAGCGCACGTCCGGGGAGACGGGGAAGCCCCATTGGCGCAGCAGTTGGATGCGTTCCCATTGGCTGTCGGGGATGTCTACGCCGTCCCAGACGATTAAATCGTAGACGAAGATGGACAACGGCCGTGTCGCCGTAATTTTGGGGTCGAGCTGGCGCAAGGAACCGGCGGCGGCGTTGCGCGGATTCATATAGAGGGGTTTGTCTTCTGCCAGACGGCGAGCGTTCAGTTCCTCGAATTTGTCCAGAGGAATGTACACTTCCCCCCGCACGACGAGGTAGGGGGGCGAGGGCAGGTCGCTGGCCGGGTCTATGGGGATTTTAAGGGGGAGGCTGGGGATGGTGCGCAGGTTTTGGGTGACGTTTTCCCCCACTTCGCCGTTGCCTCGCGTAGCCCCCAGGGTGA
>JAJRVV010000213.1 GCA_024277135.1 Chloroflexota bacterium
CCAATCTCTGCCGCCAGAATTTTCCGGCAGCGTTCATACTGGGCCAGCGCCTGGGTGCGTTTTCCCTGCCCGACCAGCGCCCGCATCAACTGCCGGTGCGCTCTTTCTGACCAGGGTTCTAATGCAATTTGCCGGGCGGCGTTCCGTTCTGCCTGGGGGAAATTGCCCTGCGCTTCGTAAGCAATAGCCAGTTGACGGAAGGCGGCCATTCCTTGCCGGTGCAGATTTTCCCGTCTGATCAGCATCCATTCTTCAAAACCAGGTGCATCCGGCAGGGAGAATCCGGCGAGGAAGTCGCCCCGGTAAATCTCCGCTGCTATTTCCACCTTTTCCAGGCAGTTGTGGCAGCGGGCCAGAGCGTCGTGGGTGTGGGTGCGTGCGACGGCTAGAGATTGTTCAAATTGGGCGACATCAAGAATAACGGCCGTTGCCTCCAGCATGATCGTTTGGCGCGTCGTCGTTAACAGCGCGTCGCTCAAGCCTGGCTGGCAGCCATCCAGCGTTTGCCGCAGCCGGTGGAGTGATTTGCGTAAATTACGCATGGCGTTGGCGCTTTCCGGCCATAACAGGGCGGCCAGCGTCTCGCGGCGATGCGGAATATTCGCTTCTACGGCCAGGTAGGCCAGTAAAGCGCGGATTTTGTCTGAACGGAATTGCGTTAAGGGATCGCCTTGTCGTGTCGCCTGAAACGCGCCTAAAAGCGATAAATGCAAGAGGGTCATGGCGCTTATTATAAACGTCCCTGAAATTTTTGGGCAATGGGTAAATTAGGGGACTCTTTGGGGACGCGACTTTGTTATCCTGCCTGAGCATACAGGCAAAACGGCCTGAAATCAATGTGAGCAAATGAATGACAGAATTTGTGTCTGGCAACCGGTATTCTTCTTTTCTTGTCCGCTTTTGGCGGGATGACAATGATGCGCCCTGGCGGGGGCTGGTTGTACATATGGCGACGGGAGAACGACGTTCGTTTGCCAGCCCGGAGCGTTTGCTTGTTTATTTGCTGGAACAGATGGAAACGGCCGTTGCCCCACATTATCAGGTTGATACAACCAACTTAGACAACAAGGAGCGTTTATTATGAAGAAAATGTATGGTTTTATAGGAAGTTTATTGGTCGCAGCGTTTGCGGCGGTTTTTGTGTTCACGATATTACCAGCCCGCGCGGCCGTTAACCAGGCCATTACCGTCGCCATAACCGGCGATGTGGTAGTGAACAATGACGGCCAATGTTCCTTGCGCGAGGCGATTATTGCCGCCAATACCAATGCCCCCTCCGGCGTGCCGGTTGGCGAATGTCGGGCGGGTGAAGATTCGGCGACAGACGTTATCACTCTGGCTGATGGCGCGATCTATACGCTGGATATTATTGGCAACGGTGAAGACAATGCCGCGACCGGCGATCTGGATATTTTGGACGATTTGCCGCTGCTTGACGTGCAATTTGTTGTGGAAAACGAGGGCAGCGCCACGATTAACGCCAGCGCCGGTAATGATCGCGTGTTTCACATTTTAGGGGCCGGGGTTGAGTTCAACAACATCACGATTACTGGTGGTGATGCCAAAATCGGTACCTTCGCTGTTCCCGGTGGCGGCATTTATAACGATAACGGCAACTTGACCATAAATGGTGGCGTGATAAGCAGCAATACGGCCTCTTACGGCGGCGGTATCTACAACAACGGCACAACAATCGGCAAAGGCCAGGTGACGTTAAACGATGTAGACGTTATTTTGAACAATGCTACCACCAACTCCAGGGGCGGGGGCGGTCTGGCCAGTTTTGGCAGCCGGGGTGTCGTTTCCCTGACAAACGACACCCTCATCCGCGCCAACAGTTCGGCCAATGAGGGGGGCGGTATCTACATGGATGACGGCGCGTTGACTGTTGACGGCAGCACCATCAACCTGAATACGGCCGATGGGGGCGGCGGCGGCATCAGGGCCGCCACGGCCGCCACGGTGACGATTACCGATTCTACGATGGACTCCAATCAAGCGCAGAATCAGGGCTATGGCGGGGCCGTATATGCCGGCAGCGCCGATATCAGCGGCAGCACCTTTCAGAGCAACAGCGGATTTTCGGGCGGGGCGCTGTTTTTGTCTGCCGCTGCGGATGCGACAAACATTACAAACAGCGTCTTTATTGACAACAGCGCCAGCTCTGGCGGAGCCATAAGAGCGCAGAAGATTTCTGCCGCGAATATCCGCGTGGAGAACAATCAAGCTTCCGTAGATGGCGGCGGCCTTTATTTAGCAGGAACTCCGGCAAAAGAGATTGTCAACAGCGTTGTTATCAGCAATACGGCCGATGCGGCGGGCGGCGGTATTTACGTTGCTGCAGGTGACGTGGATATCTCGCAAACGGCCGTAGCTTACAACGACGCCGCAGATGGCGGCGGCATTTGGACGGACAGTAACGGGACGTTTGTCAGCAACAGTACCATTAGCAACAACGCCGCCAAGAACGGCGGCGGCGTTTACATTGAGCTGACGGGGGCGATGACCATTACCAACGTAACCATTGCTTTCAGCGTCTCTGCTGACCAGGACGTGTACAAAATGGGCGATCTTACCCTGCAAAACAGCGTCATCTATACACCCGGCACGGATAGCTGCCTGGGGTCGGTGAGCAAGCCGCAGGTTATCTCTTTGGGCGACAATCTTACCGACGATAACACGTGCCTCGGGCTGACTGAAAGTGGCGACGAGGTAAACGCGACTGTGGGGCTGGCTCCCTTAGCCGATAACGGCGGCGGTACGCTGACGCACGCTTTGCTGGACGGCAGCCCGGCGTTGGATACGGCGAACGCGGCCGCTTGCGCTGCGTCGCCGGTGAATGGCGTAGACCAACGGGGTATTCTGCGGCCGCTGGGCGCCGGCTGTGACAAGGGCGCGTTTGAACGCGGCGCGGTGGTCTTCCTGCCCGTTATTGTAAAGTAAGAAACGAAGATTCATTAACAGCCCTGCTGCGGCCGATCTTATGAACCTGCATAAAATAAACCGGTAATCCACAACAGTTCGGATGGCGGAATTTATTACGCCACTCTTGCCCACTGGCGTAATAAATTCCGCCATCCAGCTGTTACCGATTTAATTATTTAACTTCCATCAGATCGGCCGCAGCAAATGGCTTTCATTTCATCCAACGAGACGGAAACTCGCGCAAAAACGCATTAAATAACCGGCCCGAAATCTCTACGGACAATTGCTGCCGATATTGTTGTGCGACTCCTGCACCACGTCGTACCAGTTGTAATCCCCATTGTCGCTGAAAACGTAGAACGTGGAACCATTGGGCATCATAACGATGGTAATGCCGCCGTAGCCGGACATGAAGGGCGTCCAGAAGTTGCAGGCGTAGCCGTCGCTGGTCGTAAATTCGTGCCCCCAGAAGCCGTTGTTATAGAAGAAGGGCTGGGTAGCCGTCGGCAGGCCGCGATCCGTGCTGTTTTGCTGCATGGCGGAGGCCAACATACCGGCATCCAGTAGTTGCGTGCCGCCCTGCGCGCCGCCGTTGTTGTTGAGAAATGTCACGATTTTGGCCACGTCATCCTGAATGAGCCAAAGACCGTAACCGCCTAACGGCCGTCCCTGCCAATTATTCTCAGACGTGCGCAGCGTGGTATACGCCCCCGGCCCCAGGCCAACCGGCACAAAAATATCATTTAACAGCATCTCAAAGATGTCCGCGCCGCTTCCCTCCTGGCTTTGCAGGTAACTGTGCATCGCCTGGGCCAGAATGAAGGTGTCGGACGTGTGGTAGACCCATTTGCTGCCGGGCGCGGCCTTGTTGCGCCAGACCAGCGCCGTGGACACCCGGTCGGCATACGTTTCTGCGGCAAAGAAATCAGCCATCTGCGCCCCGTCTTCGTCCCGCATGTAG
>JAJRVV010000214.1 GCA_024277135.1 Chloroflexota bacterium
TAATGATGTAAAAGTGTTGCGAAAATGATTGTCTAATGCCGAAAATTGTCCGTTCAAGGGCATTTTTAGTCCAAAAAGCATCAAAATCGCAATTATCATACATTTACAGAAATGTCAAGAACAAAAAACACAACACTCGAGCAATTAATAGACTTTCCCCCGCCCGCCCAGCCGTTCCACATGCGCCGGGTCATAGCAGTCGCCAAATTTCGTCTTGGGCAGAGCCGCTTTCTTCTGCATCAATTCTTCGTACACGTCATCATCCACCATAGCCACGATGCGGGCGATGGAAGCCTCGCCATCCACAAAACGCCAGGGGAAACAGCCAATTTGCACCCGCCGGTTGATGAGCAAATCAATATCGCCGCCAACGCATTCGGCGTGGATGATCCCTTTGTCAAACATCCACAAGTGCATCATCTGGTACATATCTTTGGTGAAGTATTCAGCCAGCGGTTTGCCGTATTTGGCGCGGAAGTGAGCGTCGGCGTCTTCCGCCTGAGCCGGCATCCAGTCTCGGATTTTGGTGTTCATGGGATGGTCGGCGCTGCCGCAGTCTACGCCGATCCATTTGATTTTCTTGGCGATACACCAGTTGGCGAAACGATCGTCGGGGCCGGGGTGCATGACCATGTAGCGCACTTCGTTGCCGTAGGGCTGGTCCCAACCGAAATGATGGTAGCCGGTGTGGATGATGAGGATGTCCCCTTCGCGGACTTCGACCCGCTCTTCAATCATCTCCGGGGTGTAGATGTCATAGTCGCCGCAAACGTCGCTCAGGTCAACCACGGCCGCATCTCCCGCCAGAAAATCAAAATTGAGGGAAGCGATGTCTTTGCCGGGGGTGTAGAAGTGAATCTCGCCGTCGAGGTGGGTGCCGATGTGGTTGCTGTGAGTGACGACCTGGCCGTTGGCCCCATTTGGGGCCAGCCGCTTGAAGTATTTGACCTGAAGCGGTTCGTAGGTAGGCCAGGGCGGGGTGCCGATGCCGAGGGGGATGGTGAGATCAATGAATTTCATAGTTTATTCTCCTGTATCTTGACAAGGCGAGGGGGTGACAAGGCGACAAGGTGAAGGGGCGATTTTCATCCTTCATCCCTCATCCTTCATCCTTCAGATGGCAGGACGGCCGTCCTTGTAGAACAACTCCCCGTCTACCCTGATTTCACTTTCGGCCATGTCGCAGAGCATGTCCCAATGGATGCCAGATTGATTTTTGCCGCCTGTTTCCGGGTAGCCGGCGCCGACGGCCAGGTGGATGGTGCCGCCAATTTTTTCGTCAAAGAGCATACTTTTGGTGAAGCGTTGGATGCCGTAGTTGGTACCGATGCCCCATTCGCCCAGATAGCGGGCGCCTTCATCGGTATTGAGCAGGGTGGTGAGCAGTTCTTGTCCTTTGGCCGCCTTTTCTTTGACGACTTTGCCCTCTTCAAACCAGAGTTCGATGTCGGTTACTTCCCGGCCGCCGAAGATGGCGGGGTAGGCGAAGCGAATCCAGCCATTGACGGATTGTTCCACCGGGCCGGTGAATATCTCGCCGTCGGGGAAGTTGTAACGGCCGTCCGCATTGGCAAACGTTCTATCTTTGATGGAAAGCGTCAAATCCACATTGCTGCCCTTGATGGAAACGGCATCCTTCCCCGCCAGCCAATCAATCATTTTCTGCTGCCGTTCCCCTTCTTTTTTCCAGGCGGCGACGGGATCGTCTGCATCGAGCAAGCCGGCGCCATAAACGAAATTCTCGTAATCGCTCAGGCTCATATCGGCGTCTTGAGCGGCGGCGTTGGTGGGAAAAACGGTGACGCACCACTTCAACTCTTTGCGGGCTGACCGTTCCATAAAAATCTGGGTCAATTCGGCGTTAGCTTTGCTGGCGCGGCTTTGCCGGGCAGGGTCTACGCCGGAAAGCTCGCGGGTGTTGTGGCTGGCGCCAATGGAAAGGCTGGCGGTGAACTGCTCCATCACCAGCCTATGCACCGGCGAGATGTAATCTATTTGGGCGTCGGAAGCGTGTTTGAAAAAAATTTCGGCAGCGCCGGGGGCGCTGGTGAAGATAAGGGGGTGCGCTCCGGCCAGGATGGCTTCTTTGTAGACGGCCAGCGTCAGCTCGTGGGCCAGGGGGCTGGTTCGTATGACGAATTCTTCGCCGGGCTGGAGGTCGAGGGAATATCGCACTAAGACTTGCGCTAGTTTAGCGACGCGCGGGTCGGCCATGAAATGCTCCTTTTCATCAACGGATTCGGTTGAATCCGCGGATTCATCTGAATCCCTCTCTAGTATAAACGATTCAGGGGAGATGACAATTGAGAAAAGCGGCGGGGAAAAGTGTGCAGACGGTGGGTGGCGGGGTTAAGTTATGGTTATTCTTTGGCGATGAGGTCGGAACGTTTGAGGACGACGTCGTTCATGACAGCGCGGAGCAGGTCGAGCGCCTGGATGATGCGCCGGTCGGCCAGATCGTAGGTGACGGCCGTGCCGCTGCGTTCAGTGGTGACCAACCCTTGCTGCCGCAGCACGCGCAAGTGACGGGAGACGGTGGGTTGGGGCAGGGAGAGGGTTTCGGCGAGGTGGGTGACTTTATACGGCCGTTCATGCAGCGCATACAAAATCAATATCCGTTTGGGGTCGGCTACGGCCTGACACACATTGGCGTGGAGCAGGTTAATTTCTTTGGCCGGTGGAGAACTCATCGTTTACCTCAACTCACAGTTCGGATGCGGGTTATTCTATCGTTTACAGGGGTTTGTGCAAGAGGCGTGGCGGTGTCAAACCCAATCGTCGGCAACGACCGTCGCCCCTTCATCCGGCAGCGTTCCTTCCAAGTTGATCCAGGCCAACTCCAGAACCACCGCTCGAAAAGCCTCATCCCGCAGCCGCGCCTGCCATAACGCTTTTTCCCGATCACGCGGCTCTTGGTCGCTGTCCACGCCGCGCACGTTGTCCGCCAGCGTGTCGCCAAAGATGTTGTCGCCGATCTGGTGGCTGATGGCGTCGGCCAGTTGGTCTTTCAAGGCGCGTCTCGCCTTTTCTTTCCCTTTCTCCACTTCCCGGCGCAGGGCGTTCTTCGCTTCCTGCCAATCTTTGCCGCTGAAACTTTTGATGAGCAGCTCCCGGTCGCGGCTGTTGAGCCGGGCCATCACCTCTTCACCGCTGACCCAGGCGTCGAAGGCTTCACCATTGGGATGCGGGTAACGCACCTGGATCATGTCGGCGTAATCGTGGCGGGTTTTGGCTCCGGCGCGGAATTGGGGGAAGGTGGTCATGGGATTCTCCAGTTTTGCGCTGAATGGGTTCCACAGATGGGTAGATTTTAAGGGTTAGCTGGGTGTGGCGCAACAAAAAAAGGCATGGTTCATTTTGAATCGTGTACCTTAACCCTGCGGATAAATCGTTTTGAGCAAAATAGCAGTCAAAACAGGCAAAAATGCGCCAAATGCGTTGTCAAAATGACCAGTGCATCAAAAAATCCGATGACTGGGTAAGTGACAATGCCCCAATATGGGGTTGAGCAAAAGTTCGCCCCCAATATTGGATAATCCGTTTGGGCTATTTGGGTCAATGATTATCCGCAGTATCAAGGTACAGCACCGAACGGCAACCATCAGCGACACCCAGGCCGGGCTTTATCTCCTGAGCTACACGCTGGTGGATGCGGTCGACCAGAGCTTGATTTATGCGGCCGGGGTGGAAGCTTTTGATGCCGGCCAGGCCAGTTTGCTGGACGTTTTTACCGACCGATCCGCTTACAATGCCATCAGTGACCCGGTGACGGCCGTCGTCCAGATTTACGCCGTCCAGCCTGTGTCCGGCTAACTATCCTTGGTTCTCAATGGCGGTTCGACCCAGGTAAAAACGGTTAACCTGTCCGCTGGTCGGCAATTCATTACAGCCAGTTTGAACGCCCCCATCTTGCCCGGCCAGCGGGTGTTGACGGCCACGCTGCAAGTGGGCGGGCTGTCCAGCCAGGCGCAAGCTGCTTTTGCCTATGGCGACTCCTTGCCCGACTTGCGTCCCGGCTTGCCCTGGGTTGAGGCGAGAGGCATCGTCACTCGGATAGTGAATCTAGATGTCCGGGATGCGGTCGGCAACGATAAAACAGAGGGCGCTTTTATCACGGTTGAACCGCGTACTGGGTATGACATGTATTTGCCGATTATTCTCAATGCGCAGCAAGGAATGAGTTACCATAAATCAAAGACATTTTCTGGGAAATCTATTAACTCGCCAGGTACCAGCCAGCCGCTCAATATGCAGGTGTGGCATGTGAGCCTTCCGTTTCTGACGCTGCTCATGTTGTTGATCGTTAATCGGTTGGCGGGTTTTGTGACAAAGGAGACGACGCGAGTTAAAAAGCCTATCAATGAATCTGTCGCGTAAAAATTTTGTTAGATGGCTTGACGGCCGTATCTCATTTAGGTAACATACTCCCCCGGAGTATATTTGAGGGTAGTAGGATGAGGGCAGAAAAACACCCCTTCATCTGGTCATCTTCAATGGAGGTTCAATAATGCCGATGTACAACTTCGTCTGCCGGGATTGCGGGCAGACATTTGATGTGAAATTACGCATGTCCCAGGCCGGCGATCCGCAAACGTGCCCGGTCTGCGGCGGCGGCGATACCCGCAAACGGATTGGCGCGGTGGCTTCAGTTGGTGGCAGCGCCCGTTCGGCTGCTCTGGCCGTCTCCGCCCCGCCAGTGAGCAGCCCCTTCTCTTGAGCGAGTGGCTGCTAGGCAAGCCGGTGGCTTGTCAGAAAAACGCAAAACGCAAGTGACTACACAGACATCCGATTTCTCGCTATCGAGTATGCCAACATCGTGACTGACAAGAAATCAGATGTCTTGTCGGGGCGTTATTCCATGAAGCTTCAATCAGCCACGGCGAAACAGGATTTGCAGGTGCGGCTGCGCCGGATCGAAGGACAGGCGCGAGGCGTGCAACGGATGCTGGATGAGGATCGGGAGTGCCGCGAGATTGTGCAACAGCTCACGGCCGTGCGGGCTGCGGTGCAAAATGCAACGGCCGTCTTCATGCGCGCCTATGCCAAAGAGTGTCTGTTGGAATCAGGCGACTTGTCAGATTTGGAGCGTTCTGACCTGGTGGATGAGTTGATGACCCTGTTGGTCAAAACTACATAAAAAAGTCGAGGACGCCCCCGAAAAAAAGAGAAAGCCCATCCTGTGCGATGGGCTTTCTGTTAAAAAAGGAAACCCCGGTCATAAGTCAGTGGACTTAGTGGATGTGGGGGCTGGCGGGGATATGTGGGTGAATCCCTTGGTGGCCTATGACAGGTGTTGGCTTCGACCTCGTGATTTTGCCGAAAGCTTTCAGGCTCACTAGCGGAGATTCTGGTTCCGCCGCCTTACCAGACCCATCCCCTGTTTTGCCGGGGTTTTATAGCATGATAAGTTAAAAGCATTATAAGGTATGGGGGGAACGGCCGTCAATCCATCCAGCCTTAAAAATTTGCCCATCATTCCGCCGCACATCCGACTTGCTGGTTGCGAACGGGCAGAATACAATGCCCCGAAATTCCCGAATGGAGGAACTGACCTTGTTGAAACTGAAAACCATTCTCGTCGTTTTAGGCGCATTTTTAACGGTGGCGACCGCTTGTACGCCAGAAACGCTGGCCACGCGCATACCGGTGGCGACGGTAGACGTCGCCACCACCGTCATTGCCGGCGTTACTCAATTACCTGCTACCTGGACGCCTTTGCCCGACTTGAATCCAGAAGTGACGCCGGCGCTCACGATGCCGCCGCCACCCAGCAGCACGCCATTGCCTACCGCGACGGCCGTCCCTGCCACCGCTACGCCTCAACCTATTGCTACGGATACGGCCGTGCCCACCGATACCCCGCTGCCGCCGACCAACACCCCGCTGCCCGCCACCGCCACCAACACCCCCAATCCGGCATCGCCCACCCCTCTGCCGCCGCCGACCAACACCCCGCCTCCAGTGTACAGCGGCAATCTGCTGCCCAATGGCTCCTTCGAGGAAGGGCATTACAATATGAGCGGCATCGCTGAATTACAAATCCCTAACGGCTGGCTTTTTGAATGGGATGAAGGGCCAACCGGTTTTGGCGAAAATCATGTGTATTTCCGCCCCGAAACACGGGTGTTGCCCAGCGCCTCTTTGCCGCCTGCAGAGCATCCCCTCTTCATTTACAATGGGCAGTACACCGTCAAAGTTTTCAAGGGATATGGGCCTATCAGCTTTCGATTGATGACCGATGTGTATTTGGAGCCGGGAACCTATACTCTTGAGGTTAATATATTCCCAGATTTGTATGTCGATTACGTGAATAATCAGAAAGTATGGGCTGGAGATCCCTATTCGGGCGAGGTGCGATTTATCGTCACCGGGGCGAGCACAGATTGGTTTTTGCCCCAATTTGGGATGCGAAACACCTTCACGCATACCTTTACCGTCCAGCAAGCGGGAGCCGTGCGGGTGGGGTTTGGTATGCGCGGCCGTTATGGCATCTTGAATAATGGCTGGTTCATGGATGATTGGTCGCTGCGTCGCGTGGAAGGGTAAAAAGGGGTGCAACCTCGCCATCATACCGACGTAAAGTTGGGTGTGGAAAAATAAAATACGCCACCGGTGATATGCTGATTGGTTGGATGTAAATAAGGAGTTGTATGATGAGTGACCCCAGTGTGGACGAAATTAAAGAACGTTTGAGCGTTGAGATTGAAGTGGAAGAAGAAGCGACGGAGGCGGAGACGCAAAAGGTGGATGTCGCGGTTGAATTGAAAAACCTGGGCCGCCAATTCGCTGAGACTTTACAATCTGCCTGGAACAGTGAGGAGCGGCAGCGGGTGGAGGTGGAAATCCGAGAAGGGATGCGCTCTTTTGCTGACGAAGTGGACAAAGTGATCCAGGAAGCGAAGGAAAGTAAAGCGGCGGACAAGGTGAAAGAAAAGGCGACTAATGTAGCTGGGAAAGTGGAGACAGCCGGGTTAGGCCGTAAAGCGCGGGGCGGTTTTGTGAATGGCTTGCGTTGGCTTAGCGAAGAATTGGTGAAGGTGGCTGACAAATTCACTGTGCCGGAAAAGTCGCCGGAGGATGTGGCAGAGTGAGATGAGACATCCGATTTCTTCAAGAAATCGGATGTCTTTTTTATACCTGGGGCAAAACGGTGTGAGCCAACGTTTCCAGCCTGTCCAAATCATCTAAATCAAGCCATTGCAACATGATGCACTGTACGCCTGATTCTGCGAATGCGCCCATTTACGCCACGATTTGCTGGGGTGTACCCACGACTACTCCCCGTTCACGCAGGGCTTTGGCGTCACGGCCGTTAAGCTTTGCCTGTAACTCCCCATCATCCCGACCAAAATACAGCCCGGTCATCAACGAGCGGCGCACTTCCTCAGGGGCACGGCCGTTCGCCGCCAGTAGTTCGTTCAATTTTTCATTCCGCTCCCGGAACCTGGCCGGGTTGAGAAACACGCCGTTCCACTCGCTGGCGAATTGGACGGCGAGGGGGAGGGTGCGCCGAGGGCCATTGCCGCCGATGAGGATGAGCGGCCCGCCGGGGCGTTGGGGCCGAGGCGGCAAGACTGCTTCATGCAATTGGTAGTAACGGCCGTCAAAATCCAGCGGCGCATTCTGTTGCAGCAAATGGCTGATGATGTGTAAGCCTTCCTCAAACCGGGCGAAACGGCCGTTCATATCCAGCAAATCCCAACCATAATTTGTGTGTTCCCGTTCCTGCCAGCCCGCACCCAGCCCCAGCGTGAGACGGCCGTTGGACAAATCATCCACCGCCGCCGCCAGCGCCAACCGCCGCCATCGCTCCCAATTCAACCCGTTCTGCCCTTCAACCATCACGGCTACATCCATATCACACCTCCGGGGAAAATCTAACCGTTTGCCCGATCCTACAAAAAACGCCCACCCAAAACTGGGTGAGCGTTTGATTTCGTTTGACGCCTTTCGTTTTACGCTTTGGCCGTTTCAATGTGGGGCAGAATCTGCGCCAGAATGCGCTCTTTGGGCAAAGCGCCGGTGATCCGTTCCACCACCTCGCCGTTCTTGAATAGCATCAGGGTGGGGATGCCGACGATGCCGTAACGGCCGGGCACGGCCGGGTTTTCATCCACATCCACTTTCGCCACTTTTAATACCTCGCCATACTCTTCGGCGATAGCGGCTACCGAGGGGGCGATCATGCGGCACGGCCCGCACCATTCCGCCCAAAAATCCACCAGGGCCGGTTTATCCGAGTTTAAAATCTCATTCTGAAAATCTGCATCTGTGACTGCTAATGGTTTAGCCATTCTATTCGCTCCTTAATTCCCATCAGGGTTCTTGCCACTGTCTCGAATTAGTTCGAGTGTCTGAATTATATCAAATCCGATTTATTAGATGGTGTGAGTTGTGTTATCCTTACCTGCCGAAGTGTATCGGATGGTAAACAGGTGTCAAGAAGAATTGCGTTAGAAAAGCAGGATAGATGGAGAGAATCATAGCTATGGACGAGAAACCGGAAAGCGAACTATTGGTGACGAACGGCCGTCTCATCACCTGGGGCGCTGCGAACGAAATTGTGGAAAATGGGGGGCTGTTGCTGCGAGACGGCCGTATCGCCGAGATGGGCGACAGCCAGACCTTGCTGGACAAATACCCCGGCGTGCAAATGGTAGACGCGCGCGGCCAACTGGTCATGCCCGGCGCCATCTGCGCCCACACCCATTTCTACGGCGCGTTCGCCCGCGGCATGGGCATTCCCGGCCCGCCCATGAAAGATTTCCCCGACATTTTGCAGCGGCTTTGGTGGCGGCTGGATCGCGCTTTGCTCGATGTGGATGTGGAATACAGCGCCCTGGTCAGTCTGATAGATGCCATCAAGCAGGGCACAACCACCCTGATTGACCACCACGCCAGCCCCATCGCCATCAACAACTCGCTGGATCAGGTGGCGGATGCGGTGGAACGGGCCGGCGCGCGCGCCGCTTTGTGTTATGAGGTGACGGATCGGAACGGCCGTGCCGGAACCCAGGCCGGGATTGACGAAAACATCCGTTATCTCTACTCTCTCCAAGAACGGGACAGCGATTTATTGGCCGGAACCTTCGGCCTGCACGCCTCCCTCTCCGTCAGCGACGAGACGTTGGCCGACTGCATCGCCGCCGCTAAAGACCTCAACACCGGCTTCCACATCCACGCCGCCGAACATGAAGCCGATGAGTACGACTCCCTCTACAAATACAACAAGCGCGTCATCCACCGGCTGGCCGACGCCGGGATTTTAGGGCCGAAAAGCATCATCGCCCACTGCGTCCACATTGATCCGGCCGAGATGGAACTGCTGCTGCAAACCGGAACCTGGGTGACGCACCAGCCGCGCAGCAACATGAACAACGCCGTGGGCGCGGCCGACATCGAAGGCATGATGGGGTTGGGCATCCCCGTCTGCCTGGGCAACGACGGCATGGGCAACAACATGTGGGCCGAATGGAAAGCGGCTTACTTCATGCACAAACAGGTTCACCGCGACCCGCGCCGAGTCAACGGCATGGACGTGGCGCAGATGGCCGTTTACAACAACGCTGTCCTGGCCCGCGTTTTCTGGCCCGACCTACCCCTAGGCGAACTGGCTGTCGGCGCGGCGGCGGACATCATCTTCGTGGATTACCATCCCACCACGCCGTTGACGGCCGGCAACCTGCCCTGGCACATCATCTTCGGCTTTGAAGGCGGCATGGTGACGACCACCATCGTCGGCGGCAAAGTTTTGATGCGCGACCGGCAGTTGTTGACGCTGAACGAAGCCGAAATCACCGCCCGCAGCCGGGAACTGGCAGCAGAAGTGTGGCGGCGATTTGAGAAGTTGAGTGAGTAGGCTGGGCTTAAGGCGATTGGCATTTCGTTCTATTTGATATCTTATATGATGTGTTATAGGATGTGGTAAATCAAAATGAGGAGTGGATCATGGCTCGATACGCGCTAAATTTACCCGTCAAATTGAAAGAAGAAGCATCTAAACTGGCGAAGGAGCAAGGCGTCTCCCTCAACCAGTTTATCTTGTGGTCTGTGTCTGAAAAAGTCGCTACCATGAGCCATTCGCTGGATGACCCCCATTTTCCCCGAATCACGTATCGGCGCGGAGGGAGCGGTGTTCCGTCACCGGTGCTGCGCGGGCGGGGCATTCGGGTGAAGGCGATTGTCGGCTACGTCAACGGGTGGGGGATGACGCCGGAAAAGGTGGCAGAGGAGCTTGAATTACCGGTAGACCTCGTGGATGAAGCGATGCGTTTTTATGAGGCGCACCGCCTGGAAATTGACGCTGCTATCGAAGTAGACCGCCAATTTGCCATACAGGCCGGTTATGGAGAGTGAAGCAAGACCACTGGCTCAACGATTGGTCAAAATAAACCAGCGCCGGATCAACGCCACCTGAAAACGACACCGTCCCTCCCGCATCTCGATCAAATCCCGCATCCACAACCGGGCCAGCACCCCCTCATCCGCCTGTGCGCCTAACACGGCCGTCTCCACCCCATCCTGCCCCTGTTCCGCCAGCCAATAAAGCAGGCGACGGCCGTCCGCATCCACCTGGTTGCGCTCAATATCCTCAAAAAAGAAACGGCCCACGTCCAATGCTTGAACCGCCGCCGCCGCCACATCACCCCGGGTTGCCAACCGGCGGCGGGCGGGCGGCTGCCGGTTCTTCAGCGTCACCAGTTCGTGGCAGAGCAGCTGCGTCAGATGCGGATGCCCCCGCGTCAAATCGAGGATATGCTGCGCCGCTTCCGGCTCGTACCGCAGCGCAAATTGGGGTGACGGCCGTTCCACCAAATCCCGCGCCGCCGCCTCATCCAGATAGCCGATCTTCACCGTTTGCATGTTGATGAGATAACCGGCCCAATGGGGCGGAAACTCCGCCAGCATGTGCGAACTGGCTAACAGCACCTTGAAGCGGGGGCGATGCTGGATGACGTAGCGGAAAAAGCTCAAAATATCCGCCTCGTCAAACCGGCCCCGCTCCATCCCCCGGCGCAGCGTTTCAATCTCGTCAAAGGCGATCAGCGCCACCCGATGCCCCGTCTCGTCCAACAAAGCCGCCACCCCATCCAGCCACTCGTCCAACGCCGAAAATGGGCTGGATGCCAGCGCGCTTTTGTCCAGCGGCGGCAGCGCCAACTGGCGGTAGCGGGCGGCCGAACGGCGCATCTGCCGCGTCACCCCATACAAAAAATCCACATAATCGGCGGCCAGCGACACCCCCTGCCCATCCACAAACATGGGCGCAATCTCGCTGGCAAACAGCCGCCCCAGGTTGCGCAGCAGCGATGTTTTGCCCATGCGCCGCTGGCCGTACAGCAGCAACGGCGGCCGCCGGATGTCCAGCAGATGATGCTCGATGCGGCCGATGATGTCCCGCCGCCCCACAAAAATCTCCTGCTCCTCGCTGATGGGCGCGCCGAAAATGTATGGGTTGTCAATCTCCTGCGTCTCTTCGATGACGGCCGTCAATCCCGCCAGATGCGCCGCCACAATCTCCAGCCAATGGCACGCTGCCGGATAAAAACGAACGGCCGTTTCATCCTGACCCAGCGACAACTCCTGCGTAAACTGCTGCCACTGCGCCAGCGCGCTTTCCAGCGCCAGCCGTTGGTGATGGCCGGTCGTCTGCCGCAGCGCCGCGTCCACATCCCGGCTGAAACGGCGGAAACGATGCAGTATCGGGGCAGCGGCCGTCTCCCCATCCGGCAAAACCGCGTTCCGCACCGCATCCACATCGGCGCATCGTTCCAAAAGGCGGGCCAACAGTTCCAGCCGGGCCGCCATCACCGCCCACCGTTGTCCGCCCTCTTGCAAAAAAGCCATCGCCGCCGCCGCCGCCGCCGCATCATGCCCATACGCCAGCGCCAGGTGGCGGCTGAGGCCAGGCAGGCGCAAATGCTGCTGCTCATCCCAAAAGGCGGCGTGGCGGCGCAAAAACAGTGGGTCGGACGGCCGTCGTTCCTGGTCGAACTGGAACAGCAAATAATTCCATACCCATTGCAACGGCCAAACCAGCCACGGCCGCCAGCGGGGTAAGGTGAACCCCAGCCCGATCAGCAGCAGGCTGATCCCCACGTTGGGCCAAAAGCGGTACAGGGTGATGAGCGCGCGCAATGCCAGATGAATCCCCACCGCCGCCATCACCCCGGCCGCCGCCCCCGCCCATTCACCCGCCAGTCGTTCCAGCAGGGCATAGGCCAAGGCGAACAAACCGGCATAAAAAGCGGCCATGATGACGCTGATGATGCTGTAAAAAGCGCGGCCGCCGGTCACTTCTACCAGCGTTGTGCCGGAGGGAAGGGTGAACAAAATGTAATCAATGGTGGCGGAGCGAAGGAGGAAGGTAAGGATGCCGCCGTAGGAGACGCCCAACGCCACGCCCAGGAGAACGCCGCGCCGCCAACTGTGGGTGCGCCCGGTGATGATCAAGGTGAAGATGAGGGTCATCACGGCCGCCAGTCCCAGGATGCTGAGCAGGTAGGGGGTGGCCGCCAGCCGGGCGCTGAGGCCAAGCTGCTGTTCGCGGGCGACGGCGATGGTGATCAGGCCAAAAAGGGCGATGATGATCAGGATGCTGGCCGCGCCGCCAAGCAAAATGAGCCGCGTTTGCCGCAGCCAGGAGACGAGGGTGGCGGGGCGGGTGCGGCTGGTGAGCAGGATGTAAGCAGCAGCGGCGCTGGTCAGGCCAAAGATGACGCCCCAACCAACGCCGAAGACGAAGCGAGCGGCCATCCCCGCCGCGCCGCCGGTGAACAAACTGGCGCCCAATCCCAGCGCCACGCCCCCCGCCCAGCCAACGACGACGCCCAGCAGCCAACTGACGGCCGTGCCCAAAAACAACCCCATCACCCAACTGAGGAATACGCCCAGCGCCGCCGCCAACAGAATTGTTTCCGCGGATGCGCCCCCCAGCCAGGAAAGGAGAAGGACGGGCACGGACGCGCCCACCGTCCACACAAACCCGGCCTGGACAAAAAGGCGGCGGATAGCGGGGCGACGGCGTTGTTCCGCCGACAATTCGGCCAGGGCAAAGCCGGGGGAAAGGTCAGGGTCAATGCGGCGGACGTGACGCCGCCAGGCAGTGGGATGAAACAACAGCCAGGCGAACAACTGCAAACTGCTTGCCAGCAGCCCCGTTCGCGGCGGCGGCGCATGGGTGTAAAACGATCTCGCCTTGTCCTCCATCACCCTGTCTCCTTGTCACCTTGTCACCTCTGGTCACGGTTCAACGATCAACCCATCCCCCAGATTCGCTTGCAACTCGGCGATGGCGGCGGCGGCGGGCAGAAGGTCGCCTGATTCGACTTGCCGCAACGTGGCTGAGAGCGCCGACAGATAACGGCCGTACTGGGAATGAACGGGCAACATCCGGCTGACGGCAGCCAGTTCCTCCATCTCTTGCAAAATTGGCTGGGAGCGGTAAACGGCCGTTGCCGGGTCACTCCCATCCAATTCCAGCACAGTCAGATAAAAATTATCCGTTACGTGCGTCAAATTGATCGCCGGGGTGGTGGCGGCGGCCAAAACCTGGCAGGCACGCGCCTGCGCCGCTTCATCCAAACCGGCGGAGATGGCGTAAAAGCGAATTTGCGCCCAGACGAACCCCGGCTGGCCCGCGCCGCCGCCCGGCTGCGGGGCAAAGCCCACCTGCTCGGCCAGATACGTTTCGCCGCCCAAATCATTGACATAATACTCGGCCCAGCGTACCCATTTCCAGGAGGGCGCGCCCCAAAACAGGACTTGCCCGTGCGTTACCGTGTCCTCCCACACGCTGCGGCCAAAGGATTGGTTCCAGGCGGTGTTGGCAGCGCGGGCTGGGCTGATTTGGGCATCCTGCCGGCGACGGGCTTCGGTGTAGGCGGCGGTCAAGGCGCGGCGGGAGAGGATGAGCTGGCCGGGATGGTCGGGATCGGTGAGACGGCCGCCGGCCGCCGCGTACCCATTTAAAAATGCGGTTCGGCCCGGATCGGGCCAGAAGCCGAAGCCGGGTTCGACGACGCCCTGCTGCACCGCTGCCGCCGCTGTAGCCATCAAATCTTCCCGCGTGAATTCGCCCGTTTGGATGCGGCGGGGCAGGTCGCCGATGTCGGCTTCTGACCAGCCTAGCTGGCGCAGTTTTGGTTTGTTAAAGAAGATCAGGTGCAGCCCCAGTTCGTGGGGAACACCCCAGCGCTGGTTTTGCCAGGTGACGGCCGGCCACAGTTCTGGACGCACGTCCTCGAATTCTGGATACCGGCTCAGGCAGTCGTCCAGGGGGAGGATACGGCCGTCTGCCGCCCATTCCGTCAAATCCCCCATATCCAGCGAAAGGATGTCGGGGGGACGGCCGTCCTCGTAAGCCGTCTGCCACAGCGAGGCGTAGCTGCCGCTGCCGATGTGGTACATCTCCGCCCGCGCCGCTGCGCCGGCCAGCGCCGGTTCCTGCTGCATGGCGGCCAACAGCGCGTTGGCCCGCTGGTGATCTTGGGCGTTGCCCCGCGCCCACACCACCACCTCTGCCTGCGCCGATGGGGCGGCGATGGTGGCGCTGGTCATGATCGTCTGGTCGGCGCAGGCGGTGAGGAGGAGGGTGAGGACGGCCGTTGCCAGAGTCAACCATTGTCGAAAAGAAATCGTTACGGGAAACAAAATATCGTTGCCATCTCCATGTTGTTTCCCGGATTATACCGCGAGACGAGAAAAGTCCGTTCAAATCAATCACCTCAAGATCGCCGGCAAGAAAACCTTCTGGCACAAAACGGCGTCAAAATTACCGAAGCGCAAATCAGCCAGCCGACATTGGAAGGTAGTAAACGGCCGGGGCAAAGCCACTGTTTGCCCCGGCCCAGTTCCCCATCAACTGGTTTGCTCCCCGGGCGGAACTTTTAAGGTTTGATGATCACGGGCAGGTATACCCGGTAGCCGCTCCATTCAAACGCGCCCATGTCGGGGGCGGCGTCGCGGGGGCTGCCTTCCAGGTCGTCGCCCGGCGCGCCGCTGCTCGTTCCGGCGTCAATGGCCGGGGAGCCGACTTGCAGGCGGTAATTGCCGCCGGCCGTGTCCACAAAGAGCGGGTCGGCCGAGATATTGCCCGCTCCAGTGGTATCGCCCACGCCTACATCCGAGTAGGAGAAAGTGCAGCCGCCCAGGCCAGCAGTGACACTGCATGAATAATCGAAGCCGCCATTACCCCACAGGATGCTGTTAACAA
>JAJRVV010000215.1 GCA_024277135.1 Chloroflexota bacterium
GCGGCTGACGTGCCGGCCCAGGGGCGTTACCCCACAAATCGCTGGCGGGCGGGGGAGCAGGTGGTAGAACACCGCCGCCTGGTTGTGCCGCCGGACGCTGAATCGGGTACGGCCGTTGTCGTCGTGTCGCTGGGGGATGCGCGGGTAGAAGTGGGTCAGGTGAACATTACGGCCGAAGCGCGCCAATTTACCCCGCCGCCTGCGGCTATTCCGCTGGATGTGGCTTTGGGCGACACGGCCCGGCTGGTCGGCTTTGATCCGCCACCGGAAACAATTATGGCGGGTGAACCAATTCCCCTAACGCTGTACTGGCAATCCTTGCAGACGGGCATTCCTACGGCGTACACGGTTTTTGTTCACTTGCTGGCTCCGGACGGCCGTCTCATTGCCCAACACGACGCGCCGCCGGATAACGGCCGTCGCCCCACTACCGGCTGGCTGACAGACGAGTATATCACCGATCCCCACCTGCTCACCTTCCGCGAACCGGATTACACCGGCCCGGCGCAACTGAGCGTGGGCCTGTACGATCCGGCGACGGGGGAAAGATTGGTTACGATGAACGGCCGTGACGCCATCACGCTGCCATTTGCCTTGACCATTATTAGCAAATAGTTTCAAAACGTCCGTTCTAATGATAGACTATAGAGAAGTCACATTGGTGTAACGGGATGAAATATGGCTGCAAAAAAAATAGCATTTGGTTGGTACGGAGGCAAGTATAGTCATCTGGATTGGCTGCTTCCTCTGCTGCCTTATACGACGCATTACTGCGAGCCGTTTGGCGGTTCGGCAGCCGTATTGATAAATCGTGACCCATCGCCGGTAGAAACTTACAACGATATTGATGGCGAAGTTGTCAATTTCTTTAGGGTTCTCCGGGAGCAGAAAGAAGAATTGCTGCAAGCTATTGGATTGACGCCATTTTCCAGAGAAGAATTGCGCTTGGCTGTCAAGGGGAAACCAGAAAATTTAACAGATTTGGAGCGGGCCAGACGATTTTTTGTGCGGGCGCGCCAGGTGAGGACAGGATTGGCGCAAACAGCCAGTGAGGGACGTTGGGCGCATTGTCGGCTAACCAGTCGGGCTGGTATGGCTGGCGCTGTGTCCCGATGGTTGGGCAGCATTGAAGGATTGGCTGAAATTGCCCAAAGATTACTCAGAGTTCAGATAGAAAATGCCCCGGCTTTTGAGGTTATCCGCCGGTTTGACAGCCCTGAAACGTTATTTTATTGTGACCCGCCGTATGTCCACGAATCGCGCTCAGATACCAATGCTTACGCTTATGAAATGTCCGATGATGATCATCGGGAATTGGCGGAACTGTTGCACAACGTGAAGGGAAAAGTGGCCTTATCCGGTTATCACAGCAATTTGATGAACGAATTGTATGGCGATTGGCAGTATATAGAAGCACCAGCAAGGAAAGCGCATTCAACCAATACCGGAGCCAACAATAGCAAGCAGAACAGAACTGAAGTTCTTTGGGTAAACTATCCAGTTAACGTCGGCATCAAATATCAGGGGAAGGAACAATGGCAACACCAGACAAAATACTTGAAGACGCTCTTCAGCAAGCTGGAAACTCCATAGACCGACCTGTAATACCCGATTCTGAAATAGTTGAGAGAATTTCTTATGTGGTGCGTTGTTTGAGCAATCGGGCAGGTGTTCGTATGCTCATGAGTTGCGCCTTGGCAAAAAGCCATCGGCCGGAAGTTGATATTCGTAAACCTTATACGGAAATTGGGGGTGATGATACTTTTTCGGGCCGAGCTGAGTATGATGAAAAATATATTGGGCTTTTTGCCTCAGAGAATGATCTGCCGGTCAATTCAACGACTGCATTTCTAACACCAGGTTTTCGGACAATCAACGTGCCGTTGGCGCGGCCTTTGGTCATTAGTGGCAGGCCGAAGAAGATGTATGAAGACACAATTCAATTGCTTGACGATGTTTATCAAGAAAGAATCACAGCGGATGAGCTTCTTGCAGAAACAATTCGCCAGCTTCTTTTGCTAAAACGAGAGCAACAAGGGCGTCTCCAGCAGCTTATTCGGGAATTGGGATCATCATATAATAACGTGCCTTTATCATCTGAGGAAATCGTCAACTTGATTTCTCAGCATTTGCGCAGTCCCAAATCCAGTCGTCTTCCCGTCCTTGTCGTAACCGCAGCTTATCAGGCGGCGTCACCCTATCTTGGCGAAAAGGCCAAACCGCTTTACGCACATAATGCCGCCGATTTGCAGACAGGCGCTCTTGGCGATTTGGAAATCACGCTGGTAAATGACGATGAAGTGGTGGCGTGTTATGAGATGAAAGCAAAGGAAGTGACGAAATCAGATGTTGGTTTGGCAGTTCAAGAAGTTGCCGATGCCGGTATAAGAATAGACAACTATATTTTTATCACGACGGGTAAGATTGACGTTGACGTTGTCGAGTATGCTGCTTCTCTTTATCGTAAAACCGGGGGAATTGAATTTGTAATCCTGGATTGTATAGGATTTTTACGTCACTTTTTGCATTTGTTCCACAGGGTCAGGCTGGATTTTCTGGAAGCGTATCAGGAACTTGTTTTGTCGGAGTCTGACAGCGCGGTTAGCCAGCCGCTTAAAGAACTGTTTTTAACGTTGAGACGAGTAGCGGAATTGGATAGCAACGCCTAAAAACCCCGGCTGTACCAGTCTTTCTCTTATGGTTTCCACTCGTTTTTCGCCTAAAAATAGGCTATAATTAGGCGAAAAGATGATTTTTCAGCCTGATTACACGATTACGCCTCTTTTACTTGAGCGTATCAAGCAGATTGCGGTTTTGACGCATGAGTTGAATAAACATACTTTGTCCGGCGTTGCGTTGGCCCGGTTGGAACGCGAGGCGCGGGCTGTGTCGGCTTATGCTTCCACCAGCATTGAAGGGAACCCGCTGCCTTTGACGGAGGTCAAACGGTTGCTGAAAACGCAGCCAGGAACGGTGCGGCAAAGTGAACTGGAGGTTTTGAATTATAATCAGGCTTTACTGGTATTGAGCGAGGGGGAGGAACGGCCGTTAACCCAGGCCCTTCTCCTGGAAATTCATCATCTGGTTATGCAAAACCTGCTTCCGGAACATCAGGTTGGCCGGTTTCGCCAGGAACCGGTTGTCGTACACGATCCTCGCAGCGGCGAGATTATTTACCTGCCGCCGGATTACGAAGATGTAGAACTGTTAACAGAAGGTTTGCTGGACTTTGTGGCGCAAAACCGGTCAGTGTTGGACCCTGTTATTCTGGCCGGATTGCTGCACAAACAGTTGGCGATTATCCATCCTTTTGTAGATGGCAACGGCCGTACCGCGCGTTTGGCCGCTAAATTCTTACTGGCCGATTTAGGCTTAAACATTTTCAACCTGTTCAGCTTTGAAAACTATTACAACCAGGACGTGACCCAATATTTTCAGCAGGTAGGCGTTGTGGGCAACTATTACGATATGGCGGGCAGCGTTGATTTCACCGGTTGGTTGGAATATTTTGCCGGCGGTATTTTGGATGAACTGTTCCGCGTGCAGAAAGAGATTGAGAAAAGTCAGATGTCGCCGGAAGTGGCTTTGAAGCCGCATCACCGGCAAATTCTGGTCTGGTTGGACGAATATGGCTACATAACAGATCGGGATTACGCGCAATTGACGGACCGGGCCAAAGCGACGCGGACGCTGGATTTCAATTTTCTGCTAAAATTGGGTTTGATTGAACGAAAAGGCGCAGGGCGGGGGACGTATTATCGGAAATTGACATAATCTCCAAACTTAATTATGGACGACACAATCCTGGTACGACCAGACGAGCGATTTGAGGA
The DNA here is from genome assembly GCA_024277135.1 of Chloroflexota bacterium. Classification (GTDB taxonomy): domain Bacteria; phylum Chloroflexota; class Anaerolineae; order Promineifilales; family Promineifilaceae; genus JAJRVV01. The sequence goes on from JAJRVV010000215.1 coordinate 3,834, forward strand.
GGAAAGGCTGGCGGCTTATTTGCGAGGGCAATTACCCGGTTCCGAAAATCCCTTGACGGTGCGGCAGTTTGGCGGGGGGGCGGCCAACCTGACCTATTTGCTGGATTACGGGACGCACGAGTATGTCCTGCGCCGGCCGCCGCTGGGTCCCGTCGCCAAATCTGCTCACGACATGAGCCGGGAATACCGCGTCCTGTCCCGCTTGTACCAGGCATTCCCCTACGCGCCCCGCGCCTTTTTGTATTGCGAAGACCGGGACGTGATTGGCGCGGACTTTTTTGTAATGGAGCGGCGGCGGGGCGTGGTGGTGCGCCGCTCCCTGCCGCCGGAATTTGCCGGGATGCCGGACGCGCCGCGCCGCATGAGCGAGGTGCTGGTGGACGCGCTGGCCGAGTTCCACGCGGTGGATTACGAGGCGATTGGTCTGGGTGATTTGGGCAAGCCGGCCGGATTCATCGAGCGGCAAGTAGAGGGTTGGTACAAACGATGGCTGGCAGCGAAAACAGACGATTTGCCGGAAATGGAAACCGTCTACCATTGGCTGCGGGATAATCTGCCCCAAACGACCCGATTCTCCCTGGTGCATAACGATTACAAGTTGGACAACGTGATGCTGGCGGCGGACGATCCGGGGCGGGTGGTGGCTATTTTTGATTGGGACATGTGTACGCTGGGCGACCCGCTGTCCGATTTGGGCGCGCTGCTGACGTATTGGACGGAACCGGACGATCCCCCTTATTTGCAGGCGGCGGCGATGATGCCGGTGGGAGATTTGGGCTTTATGAGCCGGGCGGAACTGGTGGAACGGTATGCGCAGAAAAGCGGCCGTTCGGTGCGAGATATTCGTTTTTATCACGCGCTGGGGGTATTTCGGGTGGTGGTCATCATTGCCCAGATTTATATCCGGTACGCGCGGGGGCAGACGCAGGATGAGCGGTTTGCCGCTTTTGAGATGATGATGCCTTTGATGGCGCGAGCGGCGCAGGAAATTGCGCTGGGTTAATGGGATAATCAATGAGTTATCAATCCATTTTTCGGCCAGATTTATTTGCCGGGCAGACGATTATTGTGACGGGCGGGGGCAGCGGCATTGGCCGGGCGACGGCGCATGAGTTGGCTTCGTTGGGGGCGCATGTGGTGGTCAGCGGCCGGACGTTGGAGAGGTTAACGGCCGTCCGACAAGAAATCACTGGGGCGGGGGGCGAGGCCACGGCCGTCGTCTGCAACATCCGCGAAGAGGAACAGGTACAAGCCTTGTTTGAGCGGGTTTTGGCGGAGCGGGGTGCTGTACACGGACTGGTGAACAACGCCGGAGGCCAGTTTCTCAGTCCGGCGGAAGGGATCAGCAAGAAGGGATTTACGGCCGTCGTCGAAACCAACCTCACCGGAACCTTCCTCATGTGCCGCGAAGCGTACAACCATTTCATGGGGGAACACGGCGGCGTCATCGTCAACATGCTCATGGAAAACTGGCGCGGCTTTCCGGGGATGGCCCATTCCGCCGCCGCACGGGCCGGGGTGGAAAACCTGACCAAAACTCTGGCGGTGGAATGGGCGCGTTCCGGTGTGCGCGTTAACGCCATTGCGCCCGGCCTCATCGAATCCAGCGGCCTGGACAAATACCCGGAAATCGTGCGGCAGACGCTCATCCCCCAGGTTGTGCAGGACATTCCCTTTAAGCGCATGGGCACGGAAAGCGAAGTGGCGGCCGTAATCACCTTCCTCTTGTCCCCGGCTGCTGCCTACATCAGCGGCGAAACGATCAAAATTGACGGCGCGTCCTCCCTCTGGCGTAAAACCTGGGAAATTGAGGATCACAAAAACGCGCCAACGCCGTATAATGGGTTTGAATAGAAAAGTATTGCGTATTTCGTGTTGCGTAAAAGCGGACAATACGAAATAGGCAATACGCAATACGGAGGCATCATGCAATTTACACACGGCGGAGAACTGGTAGCCCGGCAATTGGCAGCGCAGGGTGTAAGTACAATTTATACCCTTTGCGGGGGGCACGTGGCCCCGATTTATGAAGGCTGTTTGAACAATGACATCGCCGTCATTGATTTCCGGCACGAGCAGGCGGCGGGGCACGCGGCGGACGCGCACGCCCGGCTGACGCGCAACGTGGGCGTGGCTTTGGTGACGGCGGGGCCGGGGGTGACGGATGCGGTGACGGCCGTAGCCAACGCCTATTACGCCCGCAGCCCTATGCTCTTGCTGGGCGGCGCGGCCCCGCTTAAAACCAGGGGGATGGGTGCGCTCCAGGAGATGCCCCAAACCGGGATGTTTGACGACTTCACCAAAGCCAGCTTCACCATCGAGCGCACTGAAGATATTCCCGAAGGGTTGGAGCAGGCTTTTATGATGGCTTTGTGCGGCCGTCCCGGCCCAGTTTTTGTGGAACTACCTTTTGACGTGCTGTTCAACGCCGTGGATCCACCAGAGATATTACCCAAAGTAGAGGTTGTGCCCTGGCCGCCGGACGTGAGCGCGGTGCAGGCCATGTTTGATCTGCTGCGGAACGCGGAAAAGCCACTGCTCATTGCCGGGACGCAAGTTTACTGGGATCAGGCACATGACGCCCTGCGCGAATTGACGGAGCAGACCGGCATTCCCGTTTACACAAACGGGGCGGGGCGGGGGACGCTGCCTATGGATCACCCGAACTGCTTCAAGCTGACCCGCTCCCAAGCGCTGCGCCAGGCGGATGTGGTGCTACTCATCGGCACGCCGCTGGATTTCCGGCTGAAGTATGGCAAGCAGGATTGGAACCCAGACAGCAAACTGATTCAGATTGAAAATGACAGCAACGAACTGAACCACAACCGGGAAGCGGAAGTGGCGATTGTGGCCGATTCGCGGCTGGTGTTGGAAGCGCTGGCCGAGGGGCTGCAAGGCATTCGTTATGACGCCTGGCTGGACGAGGTGCGGGATATGGAGGATGAAAAACGCAGCCGTCAGGCGGAATGGGAGGCGCTGGACGATGCGCCGGTCAACCATTTCCGCTTTGGGGCGGAGGTGAACCGGCTGATTGACGAGGAGACGATTGTGATTGGCGACGGCGGGGATATTGTCAGCGCCAGCGCCAAGGTGATTGCCGTGACGCGGCCCGGCCAATGGCTGGACCCCGGCCCGTTGGGCTGCCTGGGCGTGGGCATTCCTTTTGCCATTGCCGCCCAGCATTTGTATCCCGATAAGAAGGTATTGGTTATCAATGGGGATGGATCGTTTGGTTTGAATGGGTTTGAGTTTGATACGGCCGTGCGCTTCAATTTGCCCATCGTCTCCATTGTGGGGAACGATGCCGGTTGGGGCCAGATTCGCGGGCCGCAGATCCAAATGGTAGGGGAGGAGCGGGCTATTGCCACTGGTTTGGCCCCGGCCC